>DAIDHE010000394.1 GCA_027459775.1 Planctomycetales bacterium
GGACCACGCGGGTCTCGATCGCCTTGCGATCGGGGGGCGGGGTCTCGAGATTCGAGATGTCGCGGATGCCCAGCAGCGACATGTGCAAGGTTCGCGGAATCGGCGTCGCCGACAGCGTGAGCACGTCGACCGTCGAGCGCATCTTCTTGAGCCATTCCTTGTCCTCGACCCCGAAGCGCTGTTCTTCGTCGATGACGACCAGCCCCAGATCCTTGAACGCCACGTCCTTTTGCAAAATGCGGTGGGTGCCGATCAAGATGTCGACCGAGCCGGCGGCCGCGTCCTTGAGAACCTGGCGGATTTCGACCCGGGGCCGGAAGCGGTTGACGACCTCGATCCGGAACGGGAACTCGGCCATCCGCTCGCTGAATCCGCGGTGGTGTTGCTCGGCGAGGATCGTGGTGGGGGCCAGGATGGCGACCTGCTTGCCGGCGTCGACCGCCTTGAACGCGGCCCGAAGCGCGACTTCGGTTTTGCCGTAGCCGACATCGCCGCAGATCAGCCGGTCCATCGGCTTGGGCATCGCCATGTCGGCCTTGACCGCCTCGATCGCCGAGAGCTGGTCGGGCGTTTCCTCGTAGGGGAATGCCGCCTCGAACTCGGCGACCCAGCGGGTGTCCTCGGCGGGATAGGCGAACCCCGCCTGATTGGCCCGCTCGGCCTGGATGTCGATCAGCTCTTGGGCCAGGTCGACGACCGCCTCGGCCACGCGATTCTTGCGCTTTTCCCACGCCGACGAGCCCAGCCTGGACAGCGGCGGGTCGGCCTTTCCCCCGCCCACGTATTTCTGCACCAGGTCGATCTTCGAGACCGGCACGTACATCGTCGTGCCCTGGGCGAATTCGAGGACCAGCGTCTCCTCGGCGTGGTCGGCCGATTGATCGACGAAATGCAAGCCCCGATACCGGGCGATCCCATGATTCACATGGACGACCAAGTCGTCCTCGTTCAAATCGAGAAAGCTGTCGATGGCCCGGGTTTCATAGCGTCTGCGGGGCGCGGCCCTGCGGACCTCGGAGCGGGCGAAAAGCTCGTGATCGCCGATCACGAGCGTGCTGGCGTCGACGAAGTGAAAGCCCGCCCGAATGCGCCCGAGGGTGAGGTGCAGCCGGCCCGCCCGCGCGAGCTCGAGGTCGGCGAAGACCTCGCCCAGGCGCTCGGCCTCGGCCTGATTGTGGCAGGCGATCATGACGTCCTCGCCGGCCGCCGCCGACTCGAGCTCGGCCTTCACTCGCGCCAGGTCGCCCGAGAACCGCTCGATGCTCTCGATCCGCAAGTGACACGTCGTTTCATGAGAATGCGCTGAAAGCGTCGAGACCGCGATCGTGGGAAACCGGATCAAGCGCGCGAACGTCTCCTCGACGGTCGACAGCCCGCGGCGGTCGTCGAGCCGGCTCAGGTACGCCCGCCCCTCCGAACGCAGATCGTCGGGCTCGAGCAAGACGACCCACGAATCGGTCGGCAGCAAGCTCGCCGGGTGCATCCAGCCGGCCAGCTCGCGGTCGCTGACGTCGAGGGGCGCGGTGATCACGATCGAGTTGAAGCGGTCGAGCGACCGCTGAGTCTCGACGTCGAAGGGGCGGATCGACTCGATCTCGTCGCCGAAGTACTCGATGCGGATGGGGTCGGCGAAATCGGCGGGGAAGACGTCGACGATGCCGCCGCGAATGCTGAATTCGCCGGGCACCTCGACGACCTCGGCCCGGACCATCCCCCGGTCGACGAGCCAGGCGGCGAGAACCTCGATCGGGGCCGAATCGCCAACCGCGAGCCGTCGCGACGACCGAGCCAGCGTCTCGGGCCCGGGCACTGGCTGGAGCATCGCCTGCATGGGCGCGACCACGACCCGCGTGGGCTCGTCGGCCGCGAGCCGCTTGAGAGCCCGCATCCGCCGGCCAAACACCTCATCGACCGCCTGGAGCTCGCGGGGCAGCCGGTCCCAGGCCGGGAAAACCTCGGGCGTGAGGCCCGAGAAGGTCGCGAGGTCGTCGCGAAAATCATCCACGTCCGCCACGTGCGCCATCACGATGAGGAGCGTCCGCGGCGCGTGCAAGGCGAGCGCCGCCGCGGCCAGGGCCGCCGCCGAGCCCCAGCTGCCGTCGATCGTCGCCGACTGCCCATTCTTGAGCGCGGCCACGACCTCGCCAAACCCAGGCGCGCGCTGAATGATCCGCGTCAGATCGTGCAACGTTCGCGCGGGCAGCGCACGCGCCGGGGCGGCCGCTTCCGTCTCGGTCGTCGCCGCCGATCCTGGTTTTTTCCTGGGCGGTCTGGGCATGGACGCCGCTCTGGGTCCGACTCAGCAAAGGTCACGAGGCCGGCGCTTCTCGCTCGCCACGATCGAATTCCGCTCGCGTGTGGTTTCCTGGTTCTGCGTGGGCGGGACCGGGTGCGCCCGTTCGAGCCGGGCGGGCACGGGCCAGTGGTCGAGCGGGTACGACCGGGCGGTCCATGAGATGACGTCGGCCAGGAGCTCGAAATCGCCCGGCGCGTCCAGACAGGCGGCCGCCCCGGCGTCCCAGGCCGTGGTGACGGCCTCGCGATCGGCGAAGGCGAACACCGCGATCACCGGCCCGGTCGCGCGCACCCGATCGACGAGCGCCTCGCGCCAGCCCGGGTCGAGCAGCGGAACTTCCCAGATCGTGAGCACCCGCTCGGCCCGCCGTTTCGATTCGCGTTTCCCCCGCGTCTGGGCGAGCCCGACCAGATCGTCGACGAGCTCAGCCTTGAACTCCGCGCGCTCGCAGGTCTCGACGATCACCCGCCCCAGCTCATAGAGCCCGCAGGAGACCTCGATTCGAAACGAGGGCGAAGGCCGTTCGTCGGGCTCGGTCAACCCGAGCAAGCGTTCGAGCCGTGCGGGCATGGAGTCGACGGCCGTCGCCTCGGGGACGATGGCGTCGACCACGCGGTTGGCGCGGGCAATCTCGGCGTAGCGTGCGAACGGGCTCACGCAGACGACGATCGGGGTCCGCGGTCCCAGCTGGTCGCGCCATTGCTCGAGCGTTTTGAGGTCCGTCGTCGCCAGGGAGTGGCGATGAGCCACAACGGCGCGGGGCGGCTCGGCCGATTCGCCGAGCGGCAACTGGGGAAGCGGACCGGCGGCGTCGAACCATTCGAGCGCGACGGCGTCGGGCGTGGAATCGGCGATGAGCGCCACGAACGGGTCGTGGGCATCGCCGAAAAACCAGACGCCGGCCTTGGAATCGTCCATCAATCCCTGGCCCTGTCAGCCGAAAAACCGCCCTCCCAGCCCGCGTCCACGCGGACCGGCGGCGGCTCGAACCCGAAATCGCCGCTTGGGAACCTATCACAAGCCGCCATTTCGAGCAATGCAACCGCGTAAGCGACGCCGAGCCAGGGTTGCGAACCTGCGCGACAAAGACGGCAATTTCGCGAATTCTCCAAAAAGTAGGGCCTTGACAAACCCGATCGTCGCCTCAATTCTATTATCGTGGTTGGCGTCCTCCGAAAGATCGCGGAGTGTGCTCCATGCCGGCGCTCTTGACCCAAAGCCGTTCCAAGCTCGTCCTCCTCTGTGTCGCTCCTCCGGCGGCCCTCGTGATCGTTGCCGGCGTTCTCATGCATTCGTTCGGCAGAATGGGCATCTCGCCCCCCCCCCACTGTAAATATGCACACGTCGAGTGGATCCACGCTTCCGCTCGAGATCAGCCCTGACCCCGTCATCCTCACGGCGGATCAGGCTGGGGGACCGGCCGTGACCTCGCTGGAGGTACGAAACGTGTGCAACTCATCGGTCATGCTCGAGACTATCGAGACGAGTTGCCCCTGCATCCTCGTCGCGCCCGTCCCGCTGTCGATCGGCGCCCACGAAGTAAGATCCCTTGATGTGTCATTCGCGCCGTCGAGCGATGATGAGGCATTCGAGGATTCGTTATCCATTGAGGTGATCGGGCGTGTACTCGGGGGCGGAATCGGCTTTCGAACCCGCGTCACGGTGACACGAGGTTTTGAGTTGTAACGCGAGGCGTGTCGTCAACAGCCGCGAACCGGCGTGTTTTCCATCCAGCAGGGTCTGTCTCTTTTCTGAGGTAGGCGAGATGGCAACCGGGCGAGCAATCGAAGTCGAGGTTGAGGTCGTACGGCGACCGCGGCGACCGTTCTTGAGCACCAGGGCCCGGGGGCCGATCGCTCTTGCCGCGGGGACGCTCCTTCTGGCCGCGCTCGTTTGGGCGGCGTTCTCGGTCGATACGATTCAGTCGGCTTACGCGTCCTTGACCGGGCAGGTCATTTCGGTCGACGCCACCACGAAGTCATTCGGCGTCGTCGCGCCCGGCGACCCGATCGCTCTTACGTTTCACCTGACCAACCGCGGGAGCAAGCCGATCCGCCTGGTCGGATGCCTGGCTTATTGCAACTGCATCACGCCGCCGGAATTGCCGTACACGATCGCCGCTGGTGAAACCAGCGATTTTGCCGTCGCCATGACCAATCCCGATCGGGAAGGCCAGAATCGCGATCAGACGATCGACCAACCGCTGGTTCTGTACGCCGCCAACCCGGCCCAGCCCGAGATCTCCTTGAGAATCACGGGAGAAATCCGCGTCAACCCTGCATCCGCGACTCCCGTTCCGTGACGCGCCGCGCGTCGTCGTTCGCTCGAGAAATCGTGTCTCGAGTCTGGCAGTCCACCTTACTTCGAAGAGGAGACCGATCATGTCCGCTCCGCTCAATCAGCCCAAAATTCGTGCCTCAATTCTCTACCTCGGCTCCGCCCTCTTCCTGGCGACCGGGGCTGTCACAATCGCGGACCAGGTGATTCCCTACAACAATCACCGAGTCAATCCATGCGCCTGCACGCAAAACGCGAACAACCTTCCCCCCGGCGGCAGCTGCAGCCCTGGCGGCCAATGTTCCGGAAGGAACTGTTCAGTCTGGAAGTGCACCGTGGGGGTTCTCACCCTTCCCAATTTCGTCAGTTGTACGTGCTAAGGCCAGCCCTTCCCTACCACGGTTCAATCGGTCGGTCGGTTCTCAGGCGTACCTGCGGCCACACGACGAGGGCGGGGCCATCCGGCATAGCCTCCCCGCGACCTTTTAGAGACGGATCCTCCCAGGCTTCCGCCCACGCGCGGTCAAAGGATCTACCCCCATGAATATGAGAGTGGCGACGGCGCAATCTTCCGTAGAGCGTTGTTTCTGGCACTGGAGGGTACGAGCCCAAATCATCGTGGCACTCTGCACGATCACCGGGCTCGAGCGCCCGGGCCACGCTCAATCGGAAGCAATCGACCCAACCGAGTTCATGGGCGTCTACCGCAAGGCCGTCCAACGGCACCTTGAGTCCTATCGCAACGTTCGGATCGAAGGGGTGAAGTCGGTGTATCGGAAGGCCACGGCGGCCACGAGGGCGGGCGTCGGAAAAGCGGATCCGAAAGCACCGGTCACGGACGCGACCGGTGCGCAGCTCATGCATAGGATCTCCTTCAAGTTCCTCCTCAGCGACGGCAATGAGAAGATCACTCGAGGGATCGACGACGATCCGACCCTCTTCACGATCGTGCAGACCCCTCGGCAATCGTTCGCGCTCGAACAAATCACTCCTCCAGACTCTCCCTACACTCTGAGGCGACTTGAGGGCGAGGGAGAAAGCATGAAAGAGTTACGCTTTGTCCATGACGAGGTGAGCCGCGCGGCGGTCGCGCCTTACGGCTTCCCAGACTACCCCGAGCGGATTACGTCGGGTTCACTCAAATTCAGCCGAGTGAGCCAAGTCTCGGACGGGTCGAAGCGGACCCTCAAGTGCGAATTCAAGATTGATCTCCCGGACAAATTCCAGACATCCGCGGAGGGATGGGTCGAGCTGGACGAGACGTTAGGACTGGCGATCCGTGGGTCCGAGTTCCATATGTTCCGGAACATCCCTAACGGTCAAAAACTTCACGCCGTCTTCGGCGGTCGCGTCGAGTACAAGCCGGACGGCGGCAAAGCCGTCCCATCGCGGCTTTTCCAGCACACGTACACCATCCCCTCATGGCTCGGGTCCAACAGGGAGATCGAGATCGCCAACTACTCATTCGAGAAGGCCGATCCGGCGGAATTCACCCTGGCCCATTACGGCCTCGGCGATTACGCGCGGACCGTCGTACAGGTGGAACGCCGGCGGAGTTATTGGTCCACGGGGATCTCGGTGGCGGCGATCGTCATTGCTTTCGTCTTGTTCCGCATCGGCCGGTCCATTCACAAGTCTCGGACCTACGCCAAACCGAC
Organism: Planctomycetales bacterium; assembly: GCA_027459775.1. Taxonomy (GTDB): domain Bacteria; phylum Planctomycetota; class Planctomycetia; order Isosphaerales; family Isosphaeraceae; genus JAKBAP01. Next base: position 6,232 of record DAIDHE010000394.1, read on the forward strand.
GGATTCCACCGATCCGGCATCGGCGGTTTCGTAGTTTTACGGGAGACCCGCGCCTTGAAAACCGGCGTGCCGCGAACTTGTTCGGGGTTTACGCTCATCGAGCTCTTGGTGGTGATTGCGATCATCGGGCTCCTGGCGGCCCTGATTCTGCCGGCGGTTCAAGCCGCCCGTGAAGCGGCCCGCCGGGTTCTTTGCGTCAACAATTTGAAGCAGATCGGCCTGGCCCTCCAGGGCTATGCCGACGCACTCGGCAGCCTTCCCCCGGGCCGCATCAAGTCGTACGACCCGCGGTACGCGGGGCCGAACCCCCCGTGCAGTTCTGACGTCATCGACAAAAGTATCCATGTGTTTGTGCTTCCGTTTCTCGAGCAGTCGACGATCTTCAATGCGATCAACCAGGATCTGGCGATCGTCGGCGTCGAGAACAGCACCATTCACACGGTCTCGGTCGCATGCCTTGCCTGCCCCAGCGATCCCATGTCGGGGATCCCAAGACGGATCAGCCCCGGCCAACTCGCGGAATTCGGGCTTCCGGATGGAACGGAGATGGTCTTCACCAGCTACGCGGGCTCGATCGGCTCGCTCCCCGTGATCGCGCTTCCCCTTCCCCAGAACGGCTGCGTGGTGTCGGCGTCGGTGATCGCCCAGTGCAACGGCGTGTTCAACGACCTCGCGCCGATACGTTTGGCGGCCGTGACCGACGGGTTAAGCAACACGATCTTCGTCACCGAGAAGTCCACGACGATCCTTCAGAAACTGGGCGCGAATGATAGCGGTCTCTTCTCGAAACGAGGCTGGTACTTGACGGGTAACTGGGGCGACACGTTAATCACCACGCTTTACCCTCCCAACGCCTACAGGCAGGTCGCCCTGGCCGCGACTTCCGCATGGACCGATTCGGCCTCGAGCATGCACCCTGGCGGAGCGAACATCCTCATGGGCGACGGCGCCGTCAGGTTCATCAAGGATTCGATCGAGTCGTGGCCGTTTGACATGCTCACGGGCAACCCAGCGGGGGCGACCCTGAGCTCGCGAGGCTTCTGGGTGAATACGCCCCGGCCCATGGTCTGGCAAGCGATTTCCACCCGGTCCCAAGGAGAAGTGTTCGACTCCGGCAGCCTGTAGGGCACGCGGTCCGCCAAATATCGAAAATCCTTGCCAGAAATCAACAAATAAACAAGATTTCTGAGATGTCAGAATCCCCCACAGCACAAGAACTGTTGGACTCGGCGGTCTCGACGCACCGCTCGGGGCGTCTCGACGAGGCCGAGGTGTTGTATCAGGGTCTCCTGGAAAAGGACGCATCCAACGCCGCCGTCCTGCACTTGCTCGGGGTGCTCTATCATCAACAGGGCGCCGATTCACGCTCGGCCGACCTCATCAGCCAATCGCTGGCCGTGCGGCCCAACGCGCCGACAGTGCATGCCGATCTGGCCGAGGCCTATCGCGGGCTGGGCCAGTTGGAACGGGCTGTGGGATCCTGCCGACTCGCCCTCCAATTGTGGCCCAATTGCTGGGAGGCGCTCTGCAACCTGGGCCTGGCGCTCCAGCAACTTGGCAGACGTGAAGAGGCCCTCGACCACTTGAGACGAGCGGTCGAGCTTTGCCCGGAACATGCCCCTTTGCACAACAACCTGGGCGTCCTCTTGAGAGAGATCGACCATGCGGACGAGGCCCTCGAGCACTTCCGCCGCGCCGTCGAGCTCGATCCGGCGTTCGCCCCGGCGCGCGCGAATCTCGGCCAGCTTCTCGTCGACCGGGGGTTGGCTGAGGAGGCCGTGCCGCACTTCGAGGAGGCGGCCCGGCTTCAGCCCGAGATCGCGGCCATTCATTACGGGCTTGGCAGGGCGCTCATCGGAATCGAGCGGTGGGTGGGCGCGAGGGCTGCCCTTCTGAATGCGCTTCGACTCGAACCCGAGTGGGGACTCGCTCATGCGCATCTGGGGCTGACGCTGCTCCGCGAGTTCCGTCCCATGGAGGCCCTTCCCTGGATCAATCGGGCCATCGAGCTCGAACCACAAAAACCGCTTTTCCAGGGATGGATGGGCGAAGTCCACGTCGAGATGGACGACCCGGCGTCGGCAATCCCTTTTTTTCAGCGCGCGTCGACCCTCCTGGACGATGGTAGTCCGGCGGCCCACCTCTCGTTGGGTCAGGCTCTGGTCGATGAAGGACGCCTGGAAGAGGCTGAGAACCACTATCAGGCCGTGCTGCGGCTCGCGCCCCAGTCTCCCCTGCCTCTCACGCACCTCGGAGCGCTCCATGAGATTCGAGGCGCGATGACGGAGGCCGAGGACGCTTTCCGGCAGGCGCTTCGGTTGCAGCCACGGGCCCCGATAGCTCTGGCACAGCTTGCTATCCTCCTCGGGAAGGATCTCCCCGGAGCCGACCAGGCGGCGCTCGAGAGCCGGCTCGAGGATCCTGGTTTGAACAAGCGCCCAAGGGCAAGTCTGCTGTTTGCCCTGGCCAACGTTTTCGATGCACGCAGAGATTATTTGCGCGCGGCCGTCTGTCTTCGCGAGGCCAACTCACTGACCCTCAGCTTGGCTGCCGGTTGCCGCCGGCACGACCCTGCCGCGCACGAGAGATTCACGCAAGACGTCGTCGAGGCGTTCGACTCGGATTTCTTCGCGCGCACCAGCGGTTTTGGGCTGCAGAGCCGCGCGCTGATCTTCGTGTTTGGCCTGCCGCGGTCGGGGACGACCCTGGTGGAGCAGATCCTGTCCAGCCACTCACTGGTTTATGGGATGGGCGAGGCTCGCCTGGCCCAGAGGTGTCTACAAGCTTTCATGGGAACAATGGAGCATCCCGGTACGCTCAGAGAGAAAGCGGCGGGGCTGGATGTCGAGGAGGTCCGCGGGCTGGCCCTGAGGCAACTCGACTGGATCCGAGAGTCTTGCGGGGGATCCAGCGAGCGGATCGTCGAGAAAACACCCGGCAGTTTCGTGCACCTTGGTCTCCTGGCCACACTGTTTCCCCAGGCGACTTTCATTCACTGCCGCCGCGATCTTCGCGACGTGGCTCTCTCATGCTGGATGACCGACTTTCGGATGATCGACTGGGCCAATAGCCCCGAGCATATCGCCTCGCAGTTTCACCAGTATTGCCGGCTGATGGATCACTGGAGGTCCGTTTTGCCGGTTGAGATCCACGACGTGGAGTACTCGGACACGGTCACCGACCTGGAAGGGGTTGCACGCCGGCTCACGGCGGCATGCGGACTGGATTTCGAGCCGGCGTGCCTGGATTTTCATCTCACCAAACGGCCGGTCCGAACCGCGAGCGTGCTCCAGGTCCGACAGCCGATTTATACGCGTTCCCTCGAGCGCTGGCGAAACTACGAGACCGAGCTGGCCGACTTGTTCGCGCTCTTGCCAGAGACGGAGAAGCCTCGGAACCACGATCAAGCCCACGAGTCCGTAGCCGGGGCGTTTGTGGCCCCGACAACTTGACCCCCCGGCTGATCTCTCACGAGAAGGCGGACGATCTTGGGCGACGTAGCGTCACGCACTTGCAAAAGGCGGTTCATCCTGGGACATTTATCAGAGGCGGGCGGCGGACTGCTTGGAATGCTCCCGGGGAGGTCTCCATGAATCGAATCAAGCGGGCGGGGTTGGCGGCGGCGGTGCTGGCGTTGGGCGGGCTGGCGTGGGCGCAAGAGAAAGTGCCCTACGACACGCCGCCCGACGAGCCCCAGGCCGCGAAGGCGGGGGTCTTTCATGGGCCCGTGCGGCTCAAGGCCGTCGGCGGCGTGATCGACACCGGGCCCGCCTGGGGCCATTCGGGGCCGTGGGTCGAGGACGTCGACGGTGACGGTAAGCGCGACCTGGTCGTCGGCGATTTCAGCGGGCTCTTTCACCTCTATCACAACGAGGGGACGAACCAGGCGCCGCGGTACGCGAAGGCGGTCAACCTCCAGGCGGGGGGCGTCGATGCGAAAGTGCCCATTTACTGATGCATCGGCTCGAGTCCACAGTTCGTGGACTTCGACGGCGACGGCGTGCTCGATCTGGTTTCCGGCTCGTACGACCCGGGCGAGCTCTCTCTATTTCGCGGCAAGGGCCGTGGCGCATTCGCGGCCCGCGAGGTGATCAAGGACAAGAGCGGCAAGCCGATCCTCAAGGTTCCCGATCAGAAAAACCGGGTCGAGTCGTTCGGGAGCTGGATGACGCTGGTCGATTGGGAGGACGACGGCGACCTCGACATCCTGGTCGGCACGTTCGACGGCATGATCTTTATGCGGCGGAACGAAGGGACGCGCTCGAGCCCGTCTTACGCGACGGGGAACGAATGGGTCAAGGTCGGCGCCAAGGCTCTGCGCACTCCGGGCGGCGAGCACGCCAACCCCGTCATCGCCGACTGGGACGGCGACGGCCACTGGGACATCGTCACCGGCGCGGCCGACGGCGGCGTCTATTGGTATCGCAATATCGGCGAGCGCGGGCGACCCACGTTCGAGCCTCCGGTCGCGCTGGTCGCCAAACACGAGGGGACCGGCTATTCCGAGCTCGCGGCCGACGAGGAGCCCAAGCCCGGCATCCGCTCGCAGATCGCCGTGACCGACCACGACGGCGACGGCAAGCTCGACATTCTTCTCGGCGACTTTTGCACGTATCTGCATGTGCGAAAAGATCTGACGCCCGCTCAAAAGCGCTCCTTCGCCAGCCTCCGCGAAAAGGAGAACAAGGCGACCAAGTTCCTTCGCGACAGCATGGAGGAGCTCCGGGCGAGATTCAAGGAACGGATGAAGGGCGTTTCCGAGTCCGATTGGAACACGCCCGAGAACTCGGCCAAATGGCAGAAAATGTACAACGCCATGAAGGACTCGCCCGAGTACAAGAAGAACCGGGCCGAATACGAGCGATTGCAGAAGGCAAGCCTCGAATACATCGACCGCTCGATCGCGGGCAAGCGGCTCGGCGCGGACCCCGCCGTCGCCCACGGGTACGTCTGGCTGTTTCGGCGGAAATAGGCTGTCGCGCCGAGCGAGACCGAATGCCGAGCCTCTGCCGCGGACCCTCATCCGCCCGCCACGGCGGGCACCTTCTCCCGGAGAGAGAAGGTTGAACACATAACCCTCTCCCTCCGGGAGAGGGTGGCCGAAGGCCGGGTGAGGGCCCGGAAACCACTGCCTAGGACTCGCGCGCGGAGCAACCGTCTCGGGCCAATGCGAGACTTCTGGCAAACCGCCTCCCTTCACGCGAGAATGACGTCACGAACAGGGCGTCGTGGGTTCGCGAGGTGGGGGGGCGGGGATGACCGATCAGCGCGAGCGGTTGACCAAGAAAGTTGTGATGCGCTGGCTGAAAGTCACGCTGGCCCTGGCCCCGGTCGTACTGGCCGTCCTGGCCGCGTGGGCGTGGCTCGAGACGCGGATCCACTGGTCGTTCTACTGGCGGGCCGGGCTGGTCGCGGCGATCGGGCTCGAGATCGCCTACGGCGTCGCGGCCGTGGTCGCGCCGCTGGGGTTGATCGCGATTCTGCTCTTGCTCTCGAAACGGCGGCCACGCGACCCGGCGCGACGGCGATGGGCGGCACGGGCGGCCCTGGCCTGCGCATCGGTCATGCTCGGCCTGGCGCTCGCCGAGGCGGCGACCGCCCTCTGGCGAACGACGACCAATCGCGGCCGGGTCATGCCCCCCGGCGGATTCGCGACCGACCCCCGCGAACCGCCCCCGCTCAAAACACCCGCCGACCTCCGGGCTCTCGCCTTCCCCACCGAGTTCCCCGACCCCGCCAACGACCCGGCGATCGACCTGGTCATGGTCGGCGAGTCAAGCGCGGAGGGGGTGCCGTATAATTACTGGGTGTCGATCACCTCGATCCTCGAGTGGCAATTCCGTGAAATCCTCCCCGGCCGGCCGATCCGCGCCCACATCTTGGCCGCATCGGGCGAGACCCTGGAAGGCCAGTGCAGGCTGATCGGACGGCTCGACCACCGGCCCGACGTCTTCATCGTCTATTGCGGGCACAACGAAATCTCAGCGCGGCTGCGGGCATCGCGCGAGCCCCTGTATTACCAGGACGACGCGATCCCCTCGCCTTGGGAGCGGTTCGTCGCGCGGGTCGAGCAGCTCTCGCCGATCTGCGGGCTGATCCACGAAACGGCCGAGAAATGCCGGATCGCGCTCCCGCCCCCGGAGAACGGCTATCGCGAGCTGATCGATCGGCCGGCGTACAGCAGGCGCGAATACAACCTCTTGCTCGCCGATTTTCGCGCCCGGCTGGATGCCATCGTCGCCTATGCGACCGGGGTGGGGGCGACGGTCGTGCTGGTCGCGCCGGCGGCGAACGACGCGGGGTTCGAGCCCAATCGGTCGTTCCTGAGCCCGGAGACGCAACTCTCGGAACGAGAGCAATTTCGCCGCGATTTTCTGGCCGCCCGGCGGCTCGAGTCGGGTCCGCCGGAACCCGCGATCGCCGCCTTTCAGGCGCTCGTCGATCGCCAGCCCACATTCGCCGAGGCCCATTACCGCCTGGCCCGCCAGCTCGAGCGAACTGGCGACTGGGCGGGCGCCTATCGCCACGACGTGCTGGCCCGCGACCATGACGGCTACCCGATGCGACTTCTGACCGCGTTTCAAGACGTCTATCGCGAGATCGCCCGCCAGCGCCACGCGATCTTGATCGACGGCCAGGCCTATTTCCACGCGATCGGCCGCCACGGTCTGCTCGACGAGCACCTGTTCCACGACGGGCTCCATCCGTCGCTCCGCGGCCAGATCGCACTCGCCCAGGCGATACTGAGTTCGCTCAAGGGTCGTCGTGCGCTGGGATGGCCTGCCGAGCATGCGCTCAAACCCATCGATCCCGCGCTCTGCGTCGAGCATTTCGGCCTGGTTCCCGAGGCCTGGCGGCAGATCGCGCTCTGGGGCGCGATGTTTTACGACCTGACTTACTCCATGCGTTACGATTCGACCGCGCGGTTGGCGAAGAAGCTGGGATTCATCCAGGCGTCCGAGGCGATCCGCTCGGGCGCGACCCCGGAGTCGGCCGGCCTGCCCAATATCGGCGTCCCCGAGCCCGTCCCGCTCGTGCCGCTTCCCGGGGAAGCGGATTGAGAGGGGGACGGTCCCGAGCCGCCGGCGATCAGCGTTGCCGGGGTGGGGCGGGCTTCTTGGAGGGGTCGAGGATCCCCTCGTCGCCCAGCCAGTCGGCGAGTCGCTCGGGCCACTTCTTGACCGCCGCGAGCTTGGACCGATTGCCCATGTTGAAGCCATGCCCGCCGTGGCCGAACACGTGGGCCTCGACCGAGACGCCGGCCTCGCGATAACCCGTGAGCATACGAGTGATCGTGCCCGACGCGCCGCGGTCGTCGTTGGCGACGAGCAAGAACGCCGGGGGCGCGTCCTTGGGGATGACCTTGGGGATGCCGATCGGGCCGGGATAGATCATGACGACGAAATCGGGGCGGGCGTTCTCGTGGTCGATGGGGTCGGGCGCGTCGGTCTTGGCGGCGCTATCGCCGTAGGCGACCATGCCGGCGACCTCGCCGCCGGCCGAGAAGCCCATGATGCCGACGCGGCCCGGGTCGACGCCCCATTCCTTGGCGCGGGACCGCACCAGCCGCATGGCGCGAAGGCCGTCGTCGCGGGCGTGCAGCTCGATCTTGTACGGGGAATGCTCCTCGCGACCAAGGCGGTATTTGAGGGCGAACGCGGCCACGCCGATGCTGTTCAGATACTTGGCCGGCTCGGCCCCCTCGCCGTTATAGACCAGCAGGCGATGGCCGCCGCCGGGACAGATCACGACGGCCGCGCCGGTGGCCCGGTCCTTGGGGGGCAAATACGCGGTGATCGTGGGGTTGTGAATGTTGCGGACGTAGTAATCCTTGGCCACGGTGGCTTCGGTGCGCCTGTCCTCGAATCCCGGGGCGCCCTTGGCCCAGAGCGGGATCTCTTCCTGGGCCCGCGCGGCCAGGGGACAAAGCACGACCGAGGCCAGAATCCACGGAGAGAGCTTCATGGCGTGACGGCCCGAGGGCCCCTCGCAAGTCCATGGGAGTGAGTTTCGAGCAAGTTCGATCATCATACCGCCTGGCGCGCGGCGATCGAGTCCCTGGCGGCGGGCGGTCAGCATTTCTCGATCTGGACGCGGTCCTCGAGCCGCGCGACCGAGTCGGCGTCGATCGCGCCTGAGTCCCACACCAGGGCGTTGGCGACCGCCGCCGCGACCCCGCGGCGGATCCACGCAAGGGGCTCAAGCCCCGAGAGCCGGCCGTCGATGAGCCCCGCCAGCAGACAATCGCCCGAGCCAATCGTATTGACCGGCTCGATGGCCGGCGGGATGGCCCGATAGGCCGACCCCTCGTGCAGGATCAGGATCGGGTTGGCGCCGTCGGTGACCAGGGCCGACTTCACCCCCTGCCCCGACCAGGTCTCGAGCAGCCGCCACAGATCCTGGTCGCTGGGGTCGGGCCGCATCAGGAAGATCGAGGCCTCGCGGCGGTTGATCTTGATCACGGTCGCCCAGGGACCGCGGACGGCGTCCAGGGCGGGTCCGTAGGTGTCGAGGAACACGGGCACTCCGCGGTCGGCGGCGAGCGCGGTCATGTCGCGATAGAGGCCGTGGGTGGCGGCCGCGGGGCTCGAGCCGGAAAGCGCAAGCGCCCGAGCGCGGCGGCCGTCGAGCATTTTTTCCACGACCCGGACCAGCAGATGGGCCTCGGTCTCGGTGATCTCGGGGTCGGGGTCGAAGAACGCCGTCTGCTCGGCCGTCCCGCGGGTGTGCACGGTCAGGATGGCGCGGGTGGTCGAGGCCGTGGCGATGATCACAGGGTCGAGCCGGTCCTGGCCGCGCAAGAGCGACTCGCACCGCGCGCCCAGCTCGCCCCCCAGGAACGTGGCGGGGACGGCCGAGCGGCCCAGCCGCGACAAGGCGCGGGCGACGTTGTTCCCCTTGCCGCCCGCGACCTCGCGCAGCGTCCCGCCCCGAACCAGGTCGCCCGGCCGCCAGGGCGCCACGGTGAGCGTGCGATCGAGACACGGATTGAGCGTCACGCAGACGATCATGGCGAACCCTCGAAAAAAAATGCGCCGGCCGGTGGAGAGCGATGCGACGCCTCACCCCATTGTGCCGGCCCGAGCCGGCGACACAATGGCCCAGAGCCGATTCAGTCACCCGTTGTGGCCCGCGATCGGCGTCGGATATGGTGTAGGCTTCGTTCGTTCGGTCGATTCCGCGCGAACTCATTAGGACAAGGCCGCGATCGCGGCCGCCTCGGGGGATCACTCGTCCATGCCTGGCTTCCTCGTCCGACTCTTGCCCTATGCGCTCGCGTTCTCGAGCAGTCTGTGCATCATGATCATCGAGCTGGTGTCGAGCCGGCTGGTGGCGCGGCACGTGGGATCATCGCTGACCGTCTGGACCAGCGTGATCGGCATCATCCTGGGCGGCATCTGTCTGGGCAACGTCCTGGGCGGCCGGCTCGCCGACCGCGTCGACCCCCGCAAGGCCGTCGGGCCCTTGTTCGCGATCGGGGCGCTGCTCACCCTGTCGACCCTGTGGGTCAACGCCAAGCTCGACCTGCTCATCCCCCGGCCCGATGCGCTCAACTGGGAGCTCCGTACGATCCTGGTCGTGACGCTCGATTTCTTGATCCCCGCGACCGTGCTGGGCATGATCGGCCCCGTGGTCGCCAAGATGGCCGTCGAGCAGGCCCGCCGCGCCGGCAGCGCGATCGGCGACGTTTATTTCGTGGGTGCGATCGGGTCGATCGTGGGGACGTTCATCTGCGGGTTTTACCTGATGTATTACCTGTCGACGTCGACGATCGTGCTGGTGGTCGCGGCGGCGATCTCGCTGCTGGCGGCGGGGCTGATGAGCGCGATCATGGCCCGGCTGGCCGCGGCCGCCACGGCCGCCTGCCTGGCCCTGGCATCGATCCCCGGGATCGTTGACAAGCTGGAGCTGGGCGGCCTGGACCTGGGCTCATACAAGCTCAACGGGCTGGCGCTCGTGGGCAACGGCCTGGCGTGCGTGCTCGGCCTCTTCGGCGTGGCCGGGCTCTTGACCGCCCGCCGCGCGCCTGAAGATTCGGCCGGGAAATCGCCGGCCAAGAACGAGCCGGCGGCCGGCGAGGCCCGGCCCGGGCTCGCCGACCTGGCCGTGCTGGCGTTCGTGGCGAGCCTGGTCTTCATGTCGCTCGAGATGGTCGCCGGCCGGCTGGTTCAGCGCCACCTGGGCTCGAGCATCTACGGCTGGACGAGCGTGATCGGGATCCTGCTGGCGGGGCTCAGCCTGGGCAATTTCCTGGGGGGTAAGATCGCCGACTTCATCAAGAAGGAAAGCCAGGCGAGCTGGCTGTTCCTGGCGGCGTCGGTGCTGATTCTCGGCGTGATCTTCCTCGAGACCCAGCCCCCGTGGCTGCGCGACGTCTTCCTGGGCGGCGATTCGCCATCGGTCTTGAGCCACGCCATCACGATGACCGCGATCAAGATCCCGGCATTCCTCCACCTGCCCTGGCAGTCGATCCCGCTCACCTGGCCGTTCCGGATCCTGGTCGTGACCACGATCGTCTTCTTCTTGCCCGCCCTCACGCTGGGAACCGTGAGCCCGGTCGTGGCCAAGCTGGCCGTCGACCGCCTGAAACGACACCATCGCACGGGCACGGCCATCGGCCAGGTCTACGCCTGGGGGATGGTCGGCAGTATCCTGGGCACCTTCCTCACCGGGTTTTTCCTGATCGACGTGCTGGGCACCAAGGGTGTGATCCTGATCCTGGCCACCGTGATGGGCTTCGGGGCGACCCTGCTGGGATCGGTCTGGCACGCGCTCTGGGCGGGGATTCCGCTCGGTCTGTGCGTGATCGCCTTCACGCCGATCACCACCATCGAAAAGATCGGGCTGTCGTGGGGCGTCCGCGAAGAGGCCGGCGACCCGACCAAGGCCGACGCCGATTATTCGTGGATCGACGAGAGCAACTATTATTATATCAAGGTGAACAACGAGACCGAGCAAGGGGGCGAGATCACGCGGCGGACGCTGGTGCTCGACAACCTGATCCACGGCTACTTCATCCTGGACCACCCCGAGCGGCTCGATTACGATTATGAGCATATCTACGCTCTTGTGGCTTATCGGGCGGCCAGGGCGAGCGGCAAGGTGACCTTCAAGCCGGCGGCGGAGGAGCCGGCCCCGACCAAGCTGCCCCGGCAGCCGTTCGCCCCCCCCGCCGCGGCCAGGCCGGCCGGGGAAAAGACAGGGCTCAAGAGCGTCGCGGCGGCGGAACAAGACGCGCCCAAGGGCGACGCCGGGGCGAAGCCGAGCCCGCCGGCCCCCGCCAAGCCGCAAAGGCCCCCCGCGGAAAGCAAGCCCGCGCCGCCGGCCCAGGCCAAGCCCGCCCCGAACGACGCGGCCGGCCCGCCCAAGCCGGCCAAGGACGTCCCCGGCAAGCCCGACGCAAACATCCCGCCCACCGTCCGCGGCGACATCCCGCTCATGCGCGACGAAGAAGAGGAAGAGCAGCGGGGCTCGTCGCTGCCGAACGCCCAGGAGTCCAAGATGACGACCCTGTTCCTGGGCGGGGGCGCGTACTGTTTCCAACGCCACATGCAGAAAGCCTATCCCGGCACGGCGGTCGACGTCGCCGAGATCGACCCCGCCGTCACCCGCGCCAACCATAAGGCGACCGGCCTGCCCATGGATACGCCGATCAAGACCTACTGGGGCGACGCCCGCCAGTTCGTCGAGCTGAACCAGAATTCCAAGCAGTACGACCTCGTCTTCGGCGACGCCTTCAACGATTTTTCGGTTCCCTGGCACCTCACGACCCGCGAGTTCAATGAAAAGATCAAGAAAATGATGAGCCCGAACGGCGTCTATATGATCAATATCATCGACGTCTACCTGTCGGACCAGGAAGCCGAGAAACGCGCCAACCGCAAGATCGCATCGGGCAAGGTCGAGGATCCCGCCAAGAAGGCGAGCCTGCGCGAGCTCGAGCTCGCCGAGGCCCACCGTTACGGCGGGTTCGTGGGGGCGTGGACCAAGACGGCCAAAGAGACATGGGATCACATCTATATCTTCGGCACGGACGACGATCCTGGCTCGGGCTTGCGCGAGACGTTCGTTGTGGTGGCCTCGATGAAGCCGCTCGACCTGGCCGACCTGGGCGCCCGCCCCGACGACCCCAAGTTTTACCATCGCCGCCGCCGCGTCGAGCCCAAACCTTACGGCCCCTACGACCTCGAGCAGGTCGACGCCCGCTCGCGGGGGATCATCCTGACAGACGATTATGCGCCGGTCGAAAACCTGCTCGCCCCCGTCGCCGAGACCCGGGCCAACGACTAACTCCGGCCGCGCACAGGCGCGGACAAGGGACTCGAAGATGCCCGAACCCCCGCCCCGCAAGAACCGCCCCTGGCTCTACGCCGCCTTGGCCTTGCTCGTCGTGTGGTTCGTTTATTTGTCGATGTTCGGTCCCCGGCGGCATGCGCGGCTCGAAAATTCGGGGATGAGCGAGCCGGCCCCTTATAACTGGCCGCTTGCGGACCTGGACGGCAAGCCCGTGAGCTTCGCCGATTATCGCGGCACGACGGTGTTTCTCAACATCTGGGCCACCTGGTGCGGCCCGTGCCGGTCCGAGATGCCCTCGATCGCACGGCTGGCCGACCATCCCCGGATCGTGAAGCAAAACATCGCCTTCGTGTGCGTTGCGACCGACGACCAGGGCCAGACCGTGAAGAGCTATCTCGAGGGCAAGAACTGGCCGATGACATTCCTGCGCGCGGACCGGCTGCCGACGACGTTCGTGACCGAGGGGATCCCGGCGACGTTCATCATCGACCCCAACGGCAAGATCATCGCCACCGAGGTCGGCGCGGCCGACTGGGACGAACCCCAGGTGGTCGAGCTGCTCTTGAAGGCGGTACGGACCGAGGGAAGGTGATCGTATTGCATAACAGATGCTCACGAAAGCATCTTTGAGGGCGAGCGATTCGGAGACAAGGGTTTCCGCCCCCCGCGATCGCCCTCCCCGCCTCACGGGCTCCAGTCGGGGTCCGTGCCGGGCTTGACCTCGCCAAGATCGATCGCCGGCGGGCCCCCGACCATCTTGTCGTACGTGACCGTGTACATGAGCGAGGTCAGGGGAACGGTCACGAACAGGCCCACGCAGAGCGCGAGCATGCCCAGTAGGTTGATCGCCATCTGCGCCAGCGAAATCAAGATCAGCGTGACGACGCGGCCCTTGGTCGCCTCCCAGCTTCCTCGCAGCGAATCGATCACGCCGGTGTCGTGGTCAAAGCAAATGAACATGAAATAGTTGAGCCGGATGAGGACGTAGATCATGGTGAGGAGCGAGGCCAGGCCAAGCACGCCCAGGATCGCGAGCACCGGACCCGACGGCGGGTCGGAATACATGATGAACGCGATCCCCCCGCCCAGGACCATGGCCGGCACGACCATGATCAGCCCCATGGCGAGCGACCCCAGGATGACGGTGAGCAAATAAGGGCCCCCATTTCCGACCTCCGAGAACTCGACCGGCTCGGACCGCGCGTACTTGAGCAGCGCCCGATTGAGGCCGATCGACAGCCATATCGAGAGGATCATCGACGCGAGCGAGGCGAACACGCTCAGGATCCGGACGACCGTCGCGTCGCGGACGATGGGAGCGGACAAATTCGGGATCATTCCCAGGCCGAACTGCATCAGCCAGTTGAGGATCCCCACTCCGATGACGAGCGTGATCACGCGCCAGGGGTTTTGCTTGAAGAGAGCCCAGCTCGTCTGGACGACGTCGTCCACGTCGAACCGGCCGTACCGTCCGATGGCGACAGGGCCGCCCAGGGTGGCGAAGCCCGATTCGGGAGGCGTGAAGGGATTACGATCGTTGCGGTCGGGGAACGTGTCCATGGGTCAAGCGGTCGTGCCGCCCTCGGTGGTCTCTAGAGGAGATGCCTGGCCTTGATCTCGAGATACTGGTTGACGAGCTGAGCCGTGAGCTGTTCGGGGAAGACGTCGAGCGTGAAGACCCCCCGCCTGCGGAGTCTGGCGAGGGCGCGCTGGCGATCGTTCAAAATCGAAGCCGCCGCGGCCGCGCGATACAGCGCGGGCCCGCCATCAAGGCGCTCGTCCGCCATCGCGAAGAAGGAATGATCGCGCAAGAAGACGCCCAGAGGCAAGTGCCTACCCGAGAGATTCTCGAGATAGTCGCCGGTGGACTGGGCGTCGGCCTCGTCCAGAGCGCTCGTGAGCAAGACCACCAGCGAGCGCTTGCGGCAGCGGTGCTCGAGCTCCAGGAACGCGCGGTCGAGCCGGGGCTCGACGAGCTCGGGGAAGAGGTTGTGCACGGCATGGACCAGCCGGCCGACCCGATTGGCCCCCGCGGCCGGGGCGACGAAGGCCCGGATGCGATCGGAATACGCGAGCAGGCCGACGCGGTCCCCCTTCGCGAGGGCCACGTGGGCGAGCAACAGCATCGCGTTCAAGGCGTGATCGAGCGGCGAGAGCCCGTCGCCCGAGTCGCCCGCCATGAGCCGGCCGCAATCGATCAGGAACAAGACGTGCTGGCTCTGATTCTGCTGATAGGCGCGACTCGTGAGCTTCTTGCGCCGCGCCGTGGCGCGCCAGTCGACTCGCCGGGGATCGTCCCCCTCGACATAGTCGCGCAACCGCTCGAATTCATTGTCGACCCCGAGCCGCCGCGTGCGCCTGACGCCAATCGCCATCTCGCGGTCGCGGCGGGCGAGCATCGTGAACTTGGCGATCTGGCGAATGTCGGGGTAGACCTTGACCGTGGTCGAGACCCGCACCCGCACCGGCCGCCGCCACAAGCCCAGCCGGCTGGAAACGAGCAGGTCGACCTGCTCCAGCACGTAGGTTCCCCGGCGGGTGGGCCGGGCGACGTATTCGAGAACGGCCTCGCGCCTGGACGGCGCGACCAACTCGAAGATCGCAGGCCGGGCGTGGAACGAGCCGGGAGCGTCGTCGCGCACGGTCGCGCCGCGGGCGAGGCGGCCCAGGTTGAGCAGCGTGATCTCGATCTCGAGCGGTTGCTCGAGCGAGCCGACCGCCGCGTGCCGCCGGGCGGCCGAAAACCGGCCCGCCCCGATCAAGCTCAGAAGATCGGCCACGGCCACGGAGGCGATCAGGGTGTCGATCGCATACACGAACGGGGCGAGCGAGAATTCCACCAGCAGGGTAAACGACGCGAGCGCCGGGATCAGCAACAGTCGCCCCAGCGGCTTGCCCGGCCAGACGAGGATCATTGCAGGGGAACCTCGACCGAGCGGATCGCCTCGAGCAAGATCTCGTCGGCGGTCCGGCCCTCGACCTCGGATTCGGGAGTGAGCATAACCCGATGCCGAAGCGCGGGCAGGGCGACCTCCTGGATGTCGTCGGGGAGCATGTAGTCGCGGCCCTCGAGCGCGGCCGCGACCCGGCCGGTGCGGAGGATCGCCACCCCGGCCCGCGGCGACGCCCCCAGCGCCAGCCCCGGCCACTTGCGGGTTTGCCGCACCAGGGCCGCGATGTATCCCAGCACCCGGTCGTCCACCGTCACGGCCGCGCATTCCTCGCGCATCGCCAGCAGCTCCGCCGGCGAGGTGGCCTGATTCAGCCGCTCGAGCCCCGGGTCGGACCCTCCCGAGACCGCGTGCAGCTTGAGGATCTCGGCCTCGCGCCCGGCCTCGGGATAGTCGATCAAGAGCTTGAACAGGAACCGGTCGAGCTGGGCCTCGGGCAGGTTGTACGTGCCCTCGGACTCGATCGGGTTCTGGGTGGCCAGCACCAGGAACGGCGGCTCGATCGGCCGGCCCACGCCGTCGATCGTGACCCGCGATTCCTCCATGACCTCGAGCAGGGCCGAATGGGTCTTGGCCGGCGCGCGGTTGATCTCATCGGCCAATAAAAGCTGGGTGAAGACCGGCCCGGGGCGAAAGCGGAAGTCGCCGATTCTTTCGTCGTAGATCAGCGAGCCCGTGACGTCCGAGGGCATGAGGTCGGGGGTGAACTGGATGCGCTGAAACTGGCAGCCCAGCACGCGTGCGAGAGCCCGCACGAGCAGCGTCTTGCCCAGCCCCGGCACGCTCTCGATCAAGACGTGGCCGCCGGCCAGAAGCGCGATCAGGACCGAGCGCGCGAGCGGGGTCTGGCCCACGAAGACCTTCTCAACCTCGCCGAGCACGCGGGCGGCCCACAGCACGGCAGGGCGAGCCTCGTCTCCATTCGGGGCCGGATCGGCGGCGATCGCGCGATCCAGGGGGTCGGATGTGGGAGTGATCTCGGTCATGGAGCTCGATTCGGGCTGGCGCCGCCTCAACAGTAGGATTCAGGGTTCAAGCTCAGAGTTCACCACGGAGACAAAGAGAAGAGGAGAAGATCAGAGAGTACGGGTTGGCGTCGGGTCAGGAATCCGATCACGCGTTCCTGGTCTTTTCGCGGCCAGGGATCAGGTCTGGAATCCGGATGGGCATCCCTGAACTCAGGCTGCGAAGTGGCGCTACGTCCTGCCTTCTTGGATCCCCTTTTCTTGGTTCCCTTTTTTCTTCGTTCCCCCTCCCTCCCGCTCTGTTCCTTCTTCCCCGCCCTTACTCGGTCTTTTTCTCTCTGTGTCTCTGTGTCTCTGTGGTTCATCCGTCCGTTAAAACCAGGCCGCGACGAGGTGCTAGGTTCGATCGTGACGAGATGCTCGGATCGGGTTCGAATCGTGTCGCCAGCGGTCGTACTCGGCGAGGATGGCGGTGGCGGCGGCGCGGTCGCCGGTTCGGGCCAGGAGCGCGCCCAGAGCCTCGGCGTGGGCCGCCGGACGGCCGCCCCAATCGAGCTCGGGCGGCCGGGGCCGGCCCAGCCGAGGCGCTCGATAAAGCGCGGCCGCCAGGCCGAGGGCGGCCAGATGGATCGCGACCATTCTGAGCCCATCGAGCCGCGCCAGCAAGCCCCAGAGGGTCGGTTCCGCGGTGAACTCGCCCAGCGGGCCAAAGCCCTCCACGAACGCGACCCGCTCGGGCTCGGGCCCGATCCAGTCGGCCACCCGCCCCGCCAGCGGCCGCCGCGCCCGATTGGCCAGGGCCTCGTTCAAGAGAAATCCGCCGCTCGCGACCACGAGCAGGCGACCCCCTTCCGAGCGCGTGCGCTCGAGCACCAAGGGCGCGCCGTCGGCCTCGAGCAACACCTTGGCGCCTGGTCCTTTGATCGGCTCGTGCACCGGCAGCTTGGGGGCGGCCGCGTCAACCCCGCTTGACCATGGACCGGTGAGCTTCGTGGCGACGCCCGGCTTTGTCGGGGCCGTCGCAAACCATTCCTCGGCCCTCGCGGGTTTTTCGGCCTTCGGCGGCAGCCGATTCGCCCAGCCTTGCGCTTTCTCGAGCCGCTGCCGGGCGTCGTCGATCAGCTCGGCGTCGGTCGCGGGGTCGGCCTGATCCAGAATCGCCCTCCAGTATTCCAGATCGGCCTCGAAATCGCGGGGAATATAAACCACGGCGACGTCGGGATCGTCGAGCAAGTAAAAGTCGTACCAGTCGGCCTCGTCTTTTTCGGGCACGCCGGGCTGGGGGGCGAATCGGACGATGACCGAGGCCCACTCCGCGACCGCGTCGTTCAGGCGCACGGCGGCGCGGGTTTCGTGGCCCCGCTCCTCGAGCATCGCCCGGAACGCCGAGACGCCGTTGAGGCTCGGTCCGCGGCTGGCGCCATAGTCGGTCGCGGGGCCCTGGACGCATCCCGCGGCCGCGAGACCGCACAGCAAAACCCAGGCATGAGAAGCAAATCGGCGCCGGAGTTGTGTCATGGCTTCCCCTCAAGGGCCGACTGCTGGAACCGCTCGACCTCGGCCCAGACCCGCTCGAAGGCTTGTGCGCTCGGCCGCCGGCCTCCGTAGTAGACCTGTTCGAACAAGGCCAGCGACCGCCCCAGCAGGCTGGCGATGCGGTCGTCCTTGAGGTCGCGCACATAGTGGCGGGCCGTCCGGCCGGGAGCAAACCGGAGCAGTCCCTTGCGCTCGAGCGCGACCAACTGGTAGGCGAAAACCGCCACGACCGCGCCCGAGAGATCGCCGTTCGCCCTGCACTCGAGCGCCAGCCGCCACAACTCGGCGGGCGTCGCACGCGTGCCGAGGGGGACGTTCGCCAGCCGGGCAAGCCCCCCCGCGGCCTCGAGCGCCGGGGTGGTCGATCCTGGCGAATCGGCCCGCCTCCACAGCCTGAACAGCACCGCCACGACCAGCACGAGAAGGCCGAAAAGAACCGCCGTGCCCAGCATCTGCCCGATCGAAAACGCGCCTCCGAGATCGACGCCCTTCCCCAGCGGGCGAAAGAAACGCCCAAGCGCGTCAAACATGCGATCGAGCGCGCGGCCCAGCCGCCGGCCGAGTTTCCTCATCTCGTTTCGGAAGCGAGCCAGGATCGAGCCGTCCTCGCTCGAGACGGGCTTGAGGCGGTCGGCGGTCTGGTCGTACCAGGGATAGCCCTGGCGACCGAGCGCCCTGGCGACCGCGTCGGGCGCGGCGGCGGGGTCGGCCGCGCGCGCCACCGATCCGGGCGCGATCGCCAGGCACGGCGCCAAACAGAGGAACAGCCAGCGCGCGGTCACTCGATCTGCCTTTCGATCTCTCGGGCGACGGCTCGCAAGCGCAGCTCGAGATCCCACCCCTCGAGGCGAATGCGGCGGTCGATATAGGTCAAGAACCGCGCCAGCCCAAAGAATCCGACGGCGACCCAAACCGACGATTGAACCAGAAGCGACCTCCAGAGCCCGGGCTCGAGATCGCGGGACCACGAGACGTCGTCGCCGACGAACACGGCGGCCAGGCCGCCGATCCCGAACATGAAGCAACGGACGAACACCAGGCCCAGGACGACCGCGGCCAACTGCCGGAGCACCATGGATCCCTCGGCGCCGCGGGCGAGCACGGCGGTTCTACGCCAGAATCGAGAAAACGGCACGCGCTCGAGCAAGACGACCTCGACGGTGTAGGGCATCCGCGCCAGGGCGAAGGGAATCCCCACGATCGAGACCCAGAGCAGCGGCCTCACGATCAAGCTCCAGACGATGAGCCCCGGCAAGCCCACGGCAAGTCGCCGCGCGATCGCGGCGGGGCGGATGCGAATGCGAAAGAGGGCGTCCGAAAGCACGAGTGAGAGCGGGGCGGTCGCGAACGGGATCTGCAGGAAAACCAGCCCGAACCAGGCGGAGCGGGGGATGAGGTCGCTCTCGAGAATCCCGGCGTCGAGGACTGCGAGCGGGGCGATCCCCGCCAACGCCGCCAGCCCGATCGACCGGGCGCGGAGACGAAACAGCAACAGGGCCAGATCGAGGATCTCTGGGTACGAACGCCGGCGGATCACGATCAGCGCGCGGTCGTCAAGCATGGAGCGGCTCGTCCGCGGGTGCGCGGCCGCCCACGGTCTCGGCGATCTCGACGGCCTTCAAGAGTCCGCGGGCCTTGTTCCAGGTCTCTTCGTATTCCTCCGCGGGCACGCTGTCGTAAACCACCCCGCCGCCGGCCTGGATGTACGCCTTGTTGCCTTGAAAGACGAGGGTCCGCAGCGCGATGCACGTGTCCATGTTGCCGGTGAAGTCAATGTACCCGACCGCGCCGGCGTAAGGGCCGCGGCGGGTCGGCTCGACCGAGTCGATGATCTCCATGGCGCGGACCTTGGGCGCGCCCGAGACGGTCCCCGCGGGCAGGCCGGCCTTGAGCGCGTCAAACGCCGTCTTGTCGGCGGCCAGCCGCCCGGTGACGCTCGACGTGATGTGCATCACGTGGGAATAGCGCTCGACCTTCATCACGTCGACCAGGTCGACCGAGCGGTACTCGGCGACGCGGCCGACGTCGTTGCGCCCCAGGTCCACCAGCATGATATGCTCGGCGCGTTCCTTGGGGTCGGCCAGCAGCTCGCGGGCGAGGGCCTCGTCCTCGGCCTGGTCGCGGCCGCGGCGGCGGGTTCCCGCCAGCGGCCGGATCGTCACCTCGCCGTTCTCGACCCGAACCAGGATCTCGGGCGAACTTCCGATCAGGGAAAAGCCGTCGAACGGCAGATAAAACAAGAACGGGCTGGGGTTCACCACCCTGAGCACCCGGTAAACGTCGAACGGGTCGGCCTGGGTCTCGATCTCGAACCGCTGGCTGGGCACCACCTGAAAGACGTCGCCGGCCTTGATGTATTCCTGGCACTCGCGGACGACCTCGAGATAACGCTCGCGGGTGAAATTCGAGCGCGGCTGGAGCTCGACCGGCGATTCGGCGTCGATGTCGACGGGGGTCAAGCGGTCGGTGGGCTCGAGCAGGCGGTCGACCAGCTCGTCGACGCGGCGGCAGGCCTGGTCGTAGGCTTGCGCGGGGTCGGCACCCTGGTCCAGGCGGGCGTGGGCAACGACCAGGACCGTTTTGCGGATGTGGTCGAAAAGCACCATGCGGTCGTAGAGGGCGAAGACGAGATCGGGAAGTCCGCGATCGTCGGGAGGCGGATTAGGCAAGTTTTCGATGTAGCGAACCGCGTCGTAGGCGGCGTAGCCGACCAGGCCGCCGGTGAAGCGGGGCAAGCCCTGGGCGGGGAGCGCCTTGTGGGACTCGATCAGACGCTCGAGCTCGACGAACGGGTCGGCGGCCGTGAATCGGCGCGACGGGCCGTTGGGGAGCTCGTCGATCTGGACCGCGCGGCCGCGCGCCTGAAAGATGAGCGTGGGCTCGGTCCCGAGGAAGCTGTACCGGCCGACTCGCTCGCCGCCGACGACGCTCTCGAACAAAAACGACGGCGCGCCCCGCGCGATTCTTTGATAGGCCGAGACGGGGGTCAAGGCGTCGGCCGTGAGCTGGCGGTAGACGGGCTTGCGGGGGGCCGCGGCCGCCGAAACCAGGAACTCCTCGAGCGACGGCCGATAGCGGCTCACCAGAACACCTCGGGCGCGGGCGCGGTCTTGTATGACTGGCACATCTTTTTTGTCCCCGACCCAAGCTATCAGCCGGCCACGCGCGCGACAAGGCCGCGCCCGAACCATCAGGGCGACGGGCAGGTTCCGAAATCGGCCGCGCTCCCCGCACTCGCAATGCAGCGGCCGAACGACTCTCCCCGGGGGCTCGCGAGGCTCGCCCCCGTTCGCGGTTGCTTGACAGACGGGGCGCGACAATTAGAATGAAATAACCTCATCGGGGATCGGCCGGCAGCCGGACGTGGGCGCAGCGAAACCTCGATCCCGGTCGTGATCGGGCGGGTTTCGGTCGATCGTGGTCTTGGTTGGACAGGCGGTGCGGCCCATGAAATGTCAAAAATGCGCGAAGCCGGCGACATTTCATATCACGGATATCGTCGAGAAAGGAAAATATCGAGAGGCGCATCTCTGCGAGGAGCACGCGCGGCAGCACCTGGCGCCGGCCGACGAATCGATCGAGCCGCCCGCGATCAGCGAGCTTGCCAAGAAACTGGCCCACAGCGTGGGCGCGCAGGCCGGCCAGGCGGCGTCAGGTTCGGCGTCGGACGCGCGGGCGTGCCCCGTCTGTCAGATCACCTATCTGGAATTTCGCGGTTCCGGCCGGCTGGGCTGCCCGCACGACTACGAAGTTTTTCGCGACGAACTCATGCCGCTGCTCGAAAACATCCATGGCGAGCCCCGGCATTCCGGCAAGGTTCCCAAGCGCGCGCCGCGAAACACGCGGCAGCAAACCACGCTGATCCAGTTGCGCAACGAACTCAAGCGGGCGATCGTGGCCGAGGAATACGAGACGGCGGCTCGGCTGCGCGACCGAATCAAGGGGATCGAGCTTGAGCAAGGACGATAAGGGCTCGCGATCCGGACCCGGCGAACCGGGGGCCGCGGAGGGGGATCTGGGCGAAACACGGCGAATTCCAGCGATGGGGCGCGAGGCGATGTCGAGCCGCCACAGCAGACCAGACCGCGTTCCTTCCCGCCCCGTCGGGTGGCTCCACCGATGACATGCCAACATTGCGCCAAACCGGCCTCGGTCCATCTGACCGAACGACGCCAGGGCGAGCGCCGCGAAATCCACTTGTGCGCCGCCTGCGCCCGCAAGGCCGGCCTGGCGCTCCCCGACTCGCCGCCCAATCTCGCGCTCGACGCCGTCGTTCAGGATCTGATCGTCGCCAACGTCGGCGAGCTGGTCGGCGAGCTGGCCCAGATCGTCTGCCCCGGGTGCGGGATGAAATACATGGAGTTCCGGGCCAGCGGCCGGTTCGGCTGCCCTGACGATTACCGGGTGTTCGCGGTGGGCCTGCACGGGATCCTGACCCGCTATCACGGCGCCAGCCGGCACGTGGGCAAGTCGCCCCGGCCGCGGACCCGCGCGGGGGATCGCCTGCGGCTGCGAGCCCAGCTCAAGGCCGCGGTGGCCCGGGAAGACTACGAAGAGGCCGCACGGCTGCGCGATCAGCTCAAGGCCGAGGAACTCCACGCATGACTCTCGACGACCTGACCAAATCCTCCGGCGAGTGGCTCAAGGGCACGGGCCCCGAAAGCGACATCGTCATGTGCTCACGAATCCGCCTGGCCCGAAACCTGGCCGATTTCCCGTTCACCAACCGCGCCAGCCGCGCCGAAAAGGCCGAGATCGAAGCCCACGCAACCTCGGCCTTCGCCGCCGCCAAGCTCGATCTCGACTACATCGACGTCAACGCCCTCTCACCCCTCGACCGCCAGTTCCTGGTCGAACGCCAGATCATCTCCCGCGAGCTCTCCTCCAGCGAGGGCCCCCGCGGCGTCGCCCTCTCATCCCACGAAAACGTCGCCGTCATGGTCAACGAGGAAGACCACCTCCGCGTCCAGTACATGCTCTCGGGCTTCCGCCTCGCCGAAGTCTGGGACGCCGT
Organism: Planctomycetales bacterium; assembly: GCA_027459775.1. Lineage (GTDB taxonomy): Bacteria > Planctomycetota > Planctomycetia > Isosphaerales > Isosphaeraceae > JAKBAP01. The sequence continues at coordinate 28,995 of DAIDHE010000394.1, forward strand.
CAACAAGATCGACGACCTCCTCGAAGAACAACTGGCCTTTGCCTACAGCCCGCAGCTCGGCTATCTTACCGCCTGCCCCACCAACGTCGGCACCGGAATCCGCGTCGGCGTCTTGCTCCACCTGCCGGGGCTGGTCCAGAACAAGCAAATCGACAAGGTCTTCCGCGCCCTCCAGAAAATCAACCTCGCCGTCCGCGGGCTCTATGGCGAGGGGAGCCAGGCCTCGGGCGACTTCTATCAGATCTCGAACCAGCAGACCCTGGGCAAAAGCGAGACCGAGCTGATCCGGATCTTGACCGACGTCGTGCCCCAGGTCTTGCACTACGAGCGCAACGCCCGCAACACGCTGCTCACCGAGCGCAGGGAGCACCTCCACGACCAGGTCAGCCGCGCCTACGGCGTGCTCAAGACGGCCCAGCGGATCTCGAGCGAAGAGACGATGCTCCTGCTCTCGAGCGTCCGCATGGGGATCAACCTGGGGCTGATCGACGACCTCTCGATTTCCGTCGTGAACGAGCTCTTCATTCAGACCCAGCCGGCGTTTCTGCAAAAGCTCGGAGGGAAAGAGCTCGGGGTCGAGGAGCGCAATATCGCGAGGGCGACCTATCTGCGCACCCGGCTGTCGAACGGCCGACAAGCCCCGCGGCACGAGCGCTAACTCCAGGGGGATCGACGCCCGTGTCGCTGTTCAGCTTTGACATCGATCCCCACAAGGTTCTCGGGGTGGGGGCCGCGGCGTCGCTTCAGGAGATCCGCGACGCCTACAAACAACAGGCCAAGCGCTACCACCCCGACGCCGGGGGCGAGGAATGGGCGTTTCGCATCCTTGCTCAGGCCTACGAAATGCTCAGCGCGGCCCGAGTGGCGCGCGCGGCGGCCGGTCCGCCCACGGCCGCGACCGAGGCCGTCCGCCGCCCTCCCGCCACCGCGGCGGCCCGCGGCCAGCGCGAGACCGAGGCCGTCCACTCCGGAATCCTCGACGCCGAAACGCACCCCGGCCGGCTCGTCGCCGTCGAACACCTCTGCGTGCGCTATCTCTGGGACGACGCCGAATACCTCTGGCTCGGCCAGCTCGCCCCCGACAGCGAGCGATTCCTGAGCTGCGGGCTTAATCTCAACTGGCCCGATCCCCTCGCCCCCCTTCGGCTCGACCCCGCTCAATGCGCCCAGGTCGCCGACATCCTGCGCGATCTCGTCGACGACCTCATTCTCTCGAGCCGGCCGGCCGCCTCCCGATTGCGGGCCGAAGACGACCGCGTCGCCGCCTGGCTGTCCTATACCAGCTTTGACCGCTCGTGGCGCGCCCTGGGCGCCCTGCACACACTGCTCCGAAAGCAGGGGCTCGGCCTCCGGCAGTGGTCACGCGACCTCTTCATCCCCCGGTCATGGCGCTAACCCCTTGCCCAGCGTCTCCAGGATCGGCTGGACAACGAGCTCGGGCACGAAACGCCGCAAGGCGTCGGCCCCGCCAAACCGCGCGACCTGCTTGATCAGCGTGCTCGAGACGTGCGAATGCTCGGCGTCCGCCATCAAGAAGACCGTCTCGATCTCGGGATCGAGCTGATGGTTCGTGAGCGTCATCCCGAACTCGTATTCCATGTCGGTCAGGGTTCGGAGTCCGCGGAGGATCACCCGCGCCCCGATCCTCCTGACGAAGTCCACGGTCAGCCCCTCGAACGACTCGACCGAGACGTTGGAAAACCCGGCGGTCACCTGGCGCGCCATCTCGACCCGCTCCTCGATGCTGAAAAGCGAGGTCTTGTTGGGATTGACGCCGATGCCGATCTTGAGATGGTCAAAGAGCCGGCAGCCGCGACCGATCAGGCCCAGATGCCCCAGAGTGAAAGGGTCGAACGTGCCCGAGAAGACGGCGAGGCGATACGGGTCGACGTGGTGTGGGCTCATGGCAAGCAGATTGAGCGAGAGCCCCTCCCTCGGGAACCAACGAAAGAATCACGCCGCCCGGACGTCTCGGACCCGTCGGCGGCTAGCGTCGGGCCGATTTGCCCACGATGAAAAAAAGCAGCATGACGAGCACCAAGGTGGCCAGGTAGCCGTCGAGCGGCCGCCCGCTGTTCTTCTCGCCCTCGGGCGCGGGCTCCTGGGCGAAGGCCGTGGTGGCGGCCGGCGGGGCGACGAGCAGTCCCACCGCGAGCGCCGTCGGCGCCAGGATACGGCCGCGGAAAGGAACCTGAGCCTTCATCGATCGCGCTCCTTGACGGGCCGGGGCCGCCGGCTCGCCGTCGGGGTCATGGGAAGCCATTCAGACAGCGGCCGGACGCGGCGGCGAAACGCCTTGCGAGCCATGGCGACCGCCTTCCACGACGAACCTCGAGACCGCAGATGAGCCACGTAATCATCGAGCCCAACCGCCCAGAACCGATAATGCCGGCCGCGGAATTCAAACGCCCCCTCGCCCCGCGGCAACGCGAACGGCGGGGGCGGCTCGGCATACGCAAACGACAGCACCGCGCGAAACCCAGGTCCAAACGTTTCCTGCCACCGCGCCAGCCCCTGCAGATCGTCGACCGTCACCCAGTTTTCCCAATCGCGGCGGCCCTTGCTGTTCTTGGCCCGCTTCCCCTTGACCTCGACGACCAGATTCACCCCGAACCGGGGATAAAGCAAAAAGTCGGGGTTTTTCACCCCCTCGTCATCAAAGAGAGCCCTGCGGCACTAGTCGACGGCGACGCAGGGGATCCGCTGGTCGCGCACATACGCCTCGAAGGCGGCCTCGTAATGGTTGGAACGCTGGGCCATCCGTCTCGCGCTCGCGCCCGATCGGCTGGGCTGGGCCTGCGCTCGTCGATCACCGCGAACGCCGCCCTCCATCATCCGTTTTGCCGCCCCGCCGTCAATCGCCCGCCGACGAATTCACGATCGGCAGAAGCGGCGAACCCCCGGCCGGGGCCCGCGGCTTGCGCCGGGGGGGCAACACGGCCTCGGCGTATTCCCAGATCTGCTCGGGCGACTCGAACAGCCGGTCAAAGATCCACTCGCCGTCGTATTCGCAGTTGGCCGTGGTGTATTCGCGGCAGATCTTGGGCCGATTGAAATAGATCCCGCAGCGATTCTCGGGCGTCAGATGGCGACAGCGCGAGAGCACGAGCAAATACCACTGACCCTTGTCAACGTAGACGATCGTGCGATCGTGCGCCAGATACCAGCGGATCGAGTCAAAATCGTCCCAGGAATCCGGGTTCTCGATGGGCAAGGAAAAATAGCGGCAGCACTTGCCGGTGCAGAAATCGCACAGGCACTCGCCGGGCTTGAGCTGGTCGCGGGTCGGCTTGCGGGGTCGGGTCTTGCTCATGGGGTCGGGTTCGCCTCACGGGGATCAACAAGAGGAACGATCTGGTCCAGGGCCTGGCGGATCGTGGCGACGTGGCGCTCGGTCGTGCCGCAGCATCCCCCGAGCATCCGCCCTCCGGCGGCGACCCACGCCGGGACGGCGCGGGCGAAGGCTTCGGGGTCCGAATCGGCCTGGCCGGCGACAGCGCTTGGCCTCAGGTACAAGGGAATGCTCGCAATGTCGGCGATCGACCGGGCGAAAGCCAGCGCGGCGGCCGCGCCGGCCTGGCAGTTCATGCCGACCGCGGCCGCGCCGTGGTCCACCAGCCGCAGCGCCAGCGCCCCGGCCCCCTCGGGCCATTGCCAGAGACTCACGATCAAGGGCGGCCAGCTCGGGTCCGCATCCGTCAGCTCGTCGAGCACGCGAACCGCCGGAACGGCCGTGAAGGTCTCCATCACGAGCGCATCGACCCCCGCCTGGGCGAGCACCCGCGCCTGTTGAGCGGCCGCGCCCGGCTCTTCCGCGACGCGCGGCCCAAGATTCCCCAGCACAAGAGCCCCCGGCCCGCCCGCCGAGCGCGCCAGCGCGACCGCCGCTTGATTGATCCGCTCGAGATCCCCCGAGCGCCCGAACCGCTCGAGGACGGGGCGGCTGGCGCCGAAGGTGTTGGTGGTGAGCGCCTCAGCGCCAGCCGCGCGGTCCCGAGCGTGGATCGCGAGTACCCGCTCCGGATGCTCGAGATTCCACAGGCACGGGTCGTCGCGCACGGGATCGAGCCCCAGCGCGATCAGCCGCGTCCCCATCGCGGCGTCGAGCACCATCGGACCGCGCCCGATCCGCTCGAGCAGGCTCGGACGCCGGGGCGGATCGTCAGTCACTCGATTTCGTCCGATCGCGCAGCCGGGCACTACAGTTGAGAAGAAACCGGTGCTCCTCGGCCGTGAGCCCGTTCTTGCCTTCGCGGTGCAGTTTTTCCAGGATTTCGTCCATCCTGCGCTCCTCCGCGAGCTGCCGCGCCAGCCGCCGTTCGCGGCGGATCTCGCCCCGCCGCCTGCGCCAGCGCTTGATCACGCTTTCTTGCCGGGGCCGGACCTTGGCCGGGCTGGCCTCGAGGCTAGTATAGCCCTCGGAGAAATCGTAGCCAAAGACGCCGTCGTCGAAATAGCCGCCGTCGTCGAAGAACCGGGCCTCGCGGCGGACCAAGAATTCGATGAGCAGACCAAGAGCGATCACCGTCGCGCCGTCGAGCCGCCGCGACACGGCGACCCGGACCACGCCGATGGCGATCAAGAGCAACGCCGACGCCCGGGCCGTCCAAAGGGCGTAGGGGTTGTCGCGCGACGCGATCGCCGTGCCCCCGAAATAGGCGCGAAACATCCGGCCCCCGTCGAACGGCAGGGCGGGGATCAGGTTCGCCAGCATGAGCACGAAATTGAGATAGCCAAACCAGCCCAGCACCCAGACCGGGGTCAGCGGGGGTGCGAGCGTGCCCCCGGCGAGCCGGGGCGCGCCGGCGTCGCCCTCGTTGCCGAAGGGGTTCCAGACGAATTGCGCCCCCACGAACACCTGCAAGGCGATCGCGCAGGTCAGGAACAGCGCCCCGCTCACCACCGGCCCGGCCATGGCCACCAGAAAGTTCTCGCTCGACCGCATCGTGAACGACGGGCCGACCAGGCTCCCCAGCGGCCAGATATGAACCTCGTCTTGCTCAACCCCAAGCGCGGCGGCGGTCGCGGCGTGCCCGACCTCGTGGGCCGCGAGCGCCAGCAACAACAGAACCAGCCAGGTCGCCGTGCGGCTCAGGTCGGGAAGCGAACCCTGGGCGGCCAGTCCCACCGCCGTCGACAGGAGGAGGAACGTCACGAAGAAGATCAGCGTGATGTGCACCCGCACCCGCGCGCCGAACCAGCGGCCCAGGGAAACAGGCGACCAGTTGAGGGGATCGCTCATGGTCGAGATCCAGGGGTTTCTCGCGTTCTCGCCCGATTCCTCGCGCGAGTCGATCAGACCATTCCGCCTCCAATTTACCAGCCCGCGCCCACCCCCGCAACGCGAGCCTCGCGGCCGTCGCGCCGTGGAAGACCCAACCGCTCCCGGAACGTGATCCGGCCTCGGACCAGACGCCAGCTTACGCATCGGCGCGCGGACAAAGGCTTGAGCCGTCATCTCAACAGAGAAATGAATCGCGGCCCTCGGACGCGCGAAACGCTCAGGCTCAGGCGCTGCCCTGATCGAGACACGGGCGTCGTTTCCAGCCGAACAACCCCACGCGCCGTGGAGTCGCCGAGTGGAGCAGCCAAAGATCCCAGCACCGTCTGGCCACGCCGACCCATCTGGCCCTGGAAATGAGCAATACCTGAATGGGGTTCATCATCCCCCGATCGATGACAAGCTCCGAAAAAAGCTCTCATACCGCTCAACCAGCCGTTCCGGCGCCCAGCGCCCGGCTTGTTCCTGCGCCAATCGGCGCTGCCGCGCCTCGAGCTCCGGGTCGTCCCATAGCCGTTCGATCGCCGCGACCCACGGCGCGACCTCGCGCGGCGTCGGCAACGCC
>DAIDHE010000432.1 GCA_027459775.1 Planctomycetales bacterium
CCCCAACCCGCCCGCCGGCGGCATCGCGTGCCGGAGCGCGCGGATGAACTCGTCGTCCATCTTGGCCATGGACTCCTCGGCCGGCAGACCCGCGAGTTGCTGGCGAAAGAGCTTTTCCTGCAAGATCGGGTCGTTGAGCTCGGTATAGGCGTTCGCCAGCTCGACGCCCTTGATATAGAGCTCGAACCGCTCGGCGACCGCCGGGTTCGCGGTCTTGCGCTTGGTCAGCGGGCAGATTTCAGCCGGATAATCGATGACAAACACCGGGCCCGTGAGCTGATCCTCGACCACGGCCTCGAAGAGGTCGCTGAGCACGACGACCTGGTCCTTGCCCGCCGTGTCGACCCCCGCCGCGCGCGCCCTTTCGACGATCGCGTCGGGGTCGTGAGGATCGATCGCGGCGTATTCGGCGACCAGGTCGTGATACGTCCGCCGGGGCCACGGCAGAGTGAAGTCGATCGTCGCCTCGCCCCACGTTCGCGCGAAACCACCCCCAACGGCCTCGATGGCACTGGCGAAAAGGGCCTCGGTCAGGTCCATCATCGCGTGATAGTCGCCATATGCCTGGTAGGCTTCCATCATGGTGAATTCGGGGTTGTGGCGGGGGCTCAAGCCTTCGTTGCGATAGACCCGGCCGATCTCGAAAACCCGCTCCATTCCGCCCACGAGCAGCCGCTTCAGATAGAGTTCGGGCGCGATCCGCAGAAACAGGTCGATATCGAGTGCGTTGTGATGCGTGACGAACGGCCGCGCCGCCGCCCCGCCGGCGATCGACTGCATGGTCGGCGTCTCGACCTCCACGAACCCCTTGGCCGCCATCACCGAGCGAAACGCACTCACGATCCTTGACCGGCCGAGCAAGACGTTCAGCGATTCGGGATTGCTGAACAGGTCGACCTCGCGCTGCCGGTAGCGCTGTTCTTGATCGGTGAGCCCATGCCATTTTTCCGGGGGCGGGAGCAAGCTCTTGGCCAGGAAGACCAGATGCCCGGCGAAAACCGTGAGCTCGCCCGTCTTGGTGTATCCCAATCGCCCGTCGACGCCGATCAGGTCGCCCAAGTCGAGATGCCCAGCAATCGCCCAACCGGCCTCGCCGATTTGATTCTTGCCGACGAAGACCTGAATTCGCTCGGTCCAGTCGCGGAGTTCGAGAAAAAAAACCTTGCCCTGGCCGCGGCGGAGCATGATCCGCCCGGCGATCCGCACGGTCGGGCCCGTGTCGTCGCCAGGCGCGAGCGAATGGCCCAGGCTCCGAACCGCCGCGATGGCCGCATGGTCGTCGAACCGCGAGCCCCAGGGATCGACGCCGAGCCCCCGAATGGCCTCGAGCTTCTCGAGCCGAGCGGCCTCCAAACTTTCCCGAGGCTCGTCCGCCATCATTCCCCTACTCGTTCGATACCTTCTCCTAAAGCTCCGCGCATTTGGTGATTGTATGAATCTGGCCAGGCCGGTCAATTGCAACAGCGTGATCGCGATTGAGCACCTTATCCTCGCAAGTTCGATCGGGATCGGGCGCAGCGACTCGGCTGGCTCGACGAAGCCCGAATCCAGAGCGAGGGTCGACCTCTTGAAGGGATCGGTTGACCACCCCGCCGTCGACGGGTTATAACGCGAGTCCAGAGCTCCCTATGGGATCAGCTCGGCTCACAACGAGCCTCGAATTCAATCGCGGGGCGGTGATGGAACACAGGGATCTGTTCGAACATCCCGGCCCGCTCGGCCCATCGCTCGGGCTCGTCGTCGCCGACGCGGGCTGGTTCACCACCGAAAACCTGTTTCGCGAGATCGACGACGACGCGGTCGCACTGTTGCTCCTCAAGTGCCAGGATTATGTGAACGGCAGCCGGCGCGGGGTCTATCCCTGGTCGCGAATCTGCCGGACGAATCCCATCGGCCCGCGCATCTGGGAGCGCCAGCATGTGCTCCCCAGCGGTTGGATGAAGCGATTTCCTCGGCTGGGCATGCGGCCGATCGCCCGCTCGGTGAGGCGATGGCTCGCCGAGCTCCCCGCGCTCGATCACCAAGCGCTCGTCATGACATATCCCCATTATCTCGAGCTCAGGAACCAGCTTCGCCCCGACGTGTCGGTCTATTACAACGTCGACGATTACGCGCTCTACTGGCCGCGCGAGGCCGAGCGCACGGCCGAGCTCGAGCGCAGGGCCGTGCGTGAGTCGGACCTGACGATCTGCGTTTCGCGGCTGAGATCGCTCGAGCTCAAGGCGGCCGTTCCCGAGGCGTCCGACCGGATTCACCACGTCCCCCACGGCTCGCCGTCGCATTTCCTGGCGGATCGTCCCCTGACCGCGCCGGCCCAGCCGCCCGACGATCTGAAAGGCCTTCCGCGGCCGTTCCTGGGTTATGCGGGCTCGCTCGAAGGACGGGTCGATTGGGCGCTCATGGATGAGCTGGCCGCGCGACTGCCGGCGGCGTCGTTCGTCGTGATCGGCCGTCAGGGAGCGCTCGTGGCCGAACCCTGGCGGGCGGATTGCGAGCGGTTTCTCAACCGCCCCAACGTCCACGCGATCGGCTGGCGTTCCCAAGAACAGCTCCCTCGATATATCCAGGCGTTCGACGTGAACCTGATCCCCTATCGTATGGACCACCCTTTCAACCACGCGTGCTGCCCGACCAAGATCATGGACGCCATGGCCGCGAGCCGGCCCATCGTGGCGACGGCCATCCCAGAGTGCCTGCTGCACCGCGAGCGGTTCGACGTCGTCGATTCCACCGTCGCGTTCCTCGCTGTGATCGAACGCATTTTGGACGCAGGCTCGGACGACGGCCGATCGGCGGTCCGCCTCGACTACGCGGTCGACCATACTTGCAAACAGGTCGCGCGACGGATCCTGGACCTGATTCAGGCTGTCGGCGAAAGGCGCGACAGTCGCGAGGACCGCGCGGCCGCCGCGCACGCGCTTGTCCCCTGACCGGCAAATCACGCTCGCGCGCCCCTTTGACCGGAACCCGATGGCGATACCGGGGCCGGGTCGTTAGATTCATATCCTTCACGGCGACGCGCCCGGATTCCCTCGCCACGGTTCGCGCCTGCTCGAATTCCCCGTTTCCACCCGACCCTCGAGAACTCTGATGAATTCCGCGATTCGCGCCAAGCTTTCGGTCATGATGTTTCTCGAGTACGTGATCTATGGTGCGTGGCTGCCGCTCCTGGGCCTGTATCTCGGGGCGGAGTATCTCAAGTTCACCGAGCTCCAGCAGTCGTGGGTCTTCAACGCGTTTGCGATCGCGTCGCTGACGGGGATGTTTTTTGGCGGCCAGCTCGCGGATCGCTATTTCGCGCAAGAAAAGTTCCTGGCCTTCAGTCATCTGATCGGCGGCCTCGCGATGTTCGCGCTCGCCTATCAGAAGGCGTTTTGGCCGTTCTTCAGTCTGATGCTTTTGCATTGCTTCTTTTTTGTGCCCACGATGTCGGTCACGAATGCGATCGCGTTTGCCAACATCAAGGACTCACAGAAGGACTTTGGCTTCATTCGCGTCTGGGGAACGGTGGGCTGGATCGCGGCGAGCTGGCCATTTATTTTCATCCCGATCGACTGGGCCAAGGTTCCCTCGGTCGGCGACGCCGGGGGGGCGATCGCCTGGCTCGGGAAGGCGCTCGGGACGCTCAAGACGGGCCCCGCGATGGAGGCGGCCCTGGCGAGCACGTTCACCGTCGCGGGCATCGCCTCGCTGGTGCTCGCGGCCTTTTGCCTGCTCTTGCCCCACACACCCCCATCTCAAGGATCGGGCTCGTCGTTTGCGCCCCTCAAGGCGTTCAAGCTCCTGCTGGTGCCCAGCATCCTGGTGCTGTTCGTGGTGACACTGCTCGACGCCCTGGTGCACTACACCTATTTCTTCTGGTCGAGCCGGTTCCTGACGTCGATCGGATTACCCCAAAACTGGATTGCCCCGGCGATGAGCATCGGACAGATCGCGGAGATCGTCACCATGGCGACCCTCGGCCTGGTTCTCAAGCGGCTGGGCTGGCGAACGACGATGATTCTCGGCATTCTGGGACATGTGGTGCGATTCGGAATTTACTCCATCGGCACGCCGGAAACGCTGTGGCTGGTGATCCTCTCCAACGTCGTGCATGGGTTCGCCTATGCGTTCTTTTTCGCGACGGTCTACATTTACGTCGACGAGAACTTTCCCAAGGACATCCGGACGAGCGCCCAGAGCCTCTTTAACCTGCTCATCCTGGGCTTTGGCCCACTCCTCTCGAATTTCCTCTCGGGGTGGCTGGGGACCGTGTTCTCGAAGACGACCCTGGTCGACGGCAAGGAAAAGGTCGAGATTTTCTTTCATCAAGTGTTCCTGGTGCCCCTGGGGATGGGGCTTCTGGCCGCGCTTGTTCTGGCCCTCTTCTTCCATCCCAAGGGTCAAGATCCGGTTCCCGAGGAGACGCCCGTTTTTGTCAACTAGGCGCGGACTGTGGGTGGCGGCCGTCTTCGTCGTGTGCCTGACGGGGGCGGCCAGCCCGCGCCAAACGCCAACGATCGATGACGAGGAGCTTGCGCGGCATCTCGCCACGCTCCAGGCCGGCATCGAGAACCCCGGTCTCGAGATCGACCGTCGTCAGGAGCTGGTCTTCGAGGCGGCCAACATGCTCGATCGGGCCGCGCTCGGCGAGTCGACCCCGGCCGCGCGCCAGAGGCGCTGGGATCAGGCCGTCGAGGTGATCGACCGGTTCCTCAAGAACGAGCCCAACCCCCCCCGCGAGCGGGTCTTGCGGATGCGCACGGGGGTCTTTCGCTGGGCCATCGCGCGAAGTTGGCGCGAGGCATGGCGGCTCGACCCCCGCGACGACGACGCCAAGAAGCACGCCCTCGACGCCCTCGACGACTCCATCGCCCGGCTGAGAAACGTCACCGGCCAGGCCAACGACCCGGTCATCGCTGATGAATACCGCTATCGGCTGGCGCAGTCGCTGGCCGATCGGGCCGGATTCGAGCCGGCGGGCGCGAAGGACCGGGTAGCGCGCGAGACCGAAGCACTCGCATTGCTCGAGCCCGTCTCGACTCTCCCCGAGTTGCTGGGATACTGGCATCTACTCACGGCCGAGCTTTTCCAGCGCGCCGGGAAGACCGCCGAGGCCGAGCGCGCGCTGAATCTGTCTGCTCGGTCCGCGCCCGCGCCTCCCGAGCGCGAGCTCGTCGAGGCCCGGTCCGCGCTCGATTCCGACCTGGGCCGCTACGATGAGGCCGCCGCGATGATCGCCGCCTCGCGGCTCGAGCCTCGCCCCAAGGCCCTCTACACACTCCGCGTGCGCCTGGCGCAGCACGCCTCGCCCGGCGAACAGCCCGACCGCAAAGCGGCCGACCAGGATCTCTGGCGCTCGGTGAAGGCCTTGCGCGACCATGCCGACTCGCCCGAGGGACGGCTCGGTCTGCTCGCACTCGCCCAGAGCGGCATCGAGCCCGACCCCGAGGGTTCCGACGAAGCCTGGGAGGCAACCTCCCTGGCCCAGGCAATCGAGGGCCATGCAGTCAAGGCTGGTCATGCTCTGGAGCAGGCCGCCGTTCGCGCGATCGCGGTCCAGGCGCCGACGCGGGCGGCCGAGTATCGCCTCAAGGCGGGCGCTTATTATTACCGGGCGGGTCGTTTCGCCGAGGCCGAGCAGGTGCTCGACCGGGTCGTCGCCGACCCCACCGCCGGCGCGGTCCGGGCTCGGGCGGGCATGCTCAGGGTGCTCGCGCTCGGCCGGTCGGTCGCCCTGGCGCGGCCAGGCGCGAGCGTAGCCCGTTATGAGGAAGCGCTCGACCGCCAGATCAAGGATTTCCCCACCGACCCCTCCACCGACCAGGCCCGGCTCTTGCTTGCCGCTCGATCCGTCGAAGCGGGCGAGATGAAGAAGGGCCGAGACCTCTACCAGGCCGTCTCCAAGGGCTCGCCGCACTGGCTCGAGACGCGCCTGGCCCTGGCCGATCTCGATCGCGCGGAGCTCCTGAAACTCTCGATCAATCCCGACGCCGCCCAACAAAAAGCGGTTTATCAGCGCTCCAACGCATTCCTTTCCGCCAGCCTGGCGCAGGCGCCCGATTCCGCCGCGCCGGCGATCGAGCTCGCCTGGGCACGCTTGGCGCTCGAGCCCGAGGTCGGCGACCCGGCCCGCGCCCGTGATCTCTGCGATCGCATCCTTGCCCGCGGCGGCGACGCCCGCGCCCTTTATCGCGCCCGGCTCTACCGCGTGGTCGCGCTCGTCGAGCTCGGGCGCTACGTCGAGGCCGAACAGGCGGCCCTCGATCACGCCAACTGGCGCTCCCGCGACGCCGTCGACGTTCTGGTCGACGTCGCCAGGCTGCTCGATCGCGACGCGACGGACGCTTCGATCGATCTGCGGACGCGGCGGTTTGGGCTCGTCCTGCGGCTCTTGCTCGAGCCAGTCGTCACGGCCGAGGACGACCAGCTGCCCCGCGAGACGCGCGCTGAGCTCGCCTTGCGGTTGACCCGGGCGTTCATGCACACCGGAGACGACGTCGGCGCCAAACGCTCGATGAATCACTGGCGCGGACTGTTCGGGATCACGAGCGAGCCGTTGCTTCGCGACCTGGGAGAGACCTACGCACGATTGGGAGTATCCTCCCTCGCCATCGACGTCGAAAGGCTACGGATCAAGAACAACCCCTCGGGCTCGCTCCCCTGGCTCGACGCGCGCTACGCCCTGGCGCTCGCCTATTTCCGCACGGGCAAGGCCAAGGACGCCGCCCAGCTCATTGACGCCACCGCGATCTTACACCCCGACCTGGGCGGCGGCCGGCTGCGCGAGAAGTTCCTGAGGCTGAGGCAACGAATTGGGACCACGCGGTAGCGGGGCCAGGGCGGGGTTTTCTCCATTCTCCAGCATCGCGTGACTGCCGTTCACTCGCGCCCAGTTAAAGAACGAGGCTCGCCCTCGACCGCCGGGTTAGGCGGCATTTGCGCTCTGATTTCCTGAACCAAGCCTCGGGCCGAACGGTGCATGAAAAACCAGACGGCGAGGAGGACCGTTCCGGCGATGATCGTCACCAGAAAGAGAGTCAGGAACGTGTTGTAGACTCTCTCTTGGCCCGGGGAGGCGCCGACGATCGTGCCCAGGGACGTCAAGGAGACGCCCAGGAAGAATAAATCGAAGTTGAGAAGCAGGGATGCGGGAGTTCCTTGCTCGAGAAGGTCAAGCTGATGCTCGTAAACGATAGAGGCCCTGAGCTCGCCTGGCTGGGCCAGTTTCACGGGCTGCCGGAATTCGGACTTCATGCTGTGACGCGCGCGATCAGTTGAAAGAACGACCGCACTTGACCAGGACCGCCTCCCAGGTCGACCACCGCATGCCAGCGCCCTGATTTCGGCACTTTCCATCGGATCGGGCTCTTGGTGGCATAGCCGCCGAGCTGGTGGAACTCGCCGCCCTGCTTGTAGAGCTCATAGTTGGGCTAGTCGAGCAAGAGCACGTTCGCCGCGCGATCGATGATCACCCCGGCGACATCCCCTTCATCCGCGTCAAATTCATGATTGATGTGTTCCATGAACGGCGCCCTCCCTCGTTCTCGGGATCAAATCAATCGGATTATAGCCTGTTCGGGGTCACGCGGCCAACCGCATTGAGGGGCCGTTCAAGGCTCGAACACCAGCCCCGTGCGCCCTTCATAAGCCTTGCGACAAGGCTCGTAGGCCTTTTCGAGGACGCCGGGTTTCAGGGGTTCGCCCATGGCGTCTCTCGGTGCGCGAATCGAGAGCGGCAGAGGTGCCAGCCGGGCCGCCAGGTCGGGCAGGTCGTAGATCGCGAGAGCCCCCGGGACGACGCTGGCGAGCTGGTCGCGCGAGAGCCCGCGCTCGAGCACGTCGGTCCACGAGACCAGCGACTCGCGGATCGACACGCTTTTCACCACGCGGCCTTCGTCGACCAGAGCGGCGTGCAGCGCGACGACCCCGCCCGCGCCCGAGCCTTCAAGATCGACGGTTTCCGCGTTCTCAAGTGAGTGGGCCACCGTCAGGACGTCGCGCACGCGCTGGCCCACCAGTGGCCGCGCCAGGTGGATCGCCAGGAATGCCTCCTTCCAGTCGCCCCCAAAGAGCGATTTCCCCCCCCGATCCGGTTCGGGCGCCGTCTCTCCCATCCCACGCGGATCGACCAGCACCGTCCGCGCGCTCGCGGCCGGTGGCTTGGCGGCCAGCTCCTCGCGCAAGGACGCTCCGACCTTGATCGTCGTTCGCCCTCCCGAACCTCGGATGATCTCGACCACGGGGACGAGAACGCCAGGCTCGACTTCAAAGACCATCTTGCGAATCCGCGCGGCCCCCTCCGTCGTTTCGCCCACGATCCGCGGCTTGATCGCGCTGGGCCGCCAGTCGCCGATTCCGATCAGTGCCCGCAACCGAGCCCGAAAGTCCCAATCCGACAGACCAGCCCCCCGCGCGGCCGCCAACTCGCGCCCCTTGAGCGCGTTCATCTCGAAGACCGAAACGTCGTTGTAATCGCTCAGTACCTGCCCGGTTCGGGTGCACTGGAGCAGGCTGTCGGCGAGCGGAACGATGTCGGGGGCGTCAAGGGAGTCGTCGATCTTGCCCAGCCAGCGCCTCATGAACCGGGCGGTCGCGATACGCCGCGGGCGGGTGAAGCCGTGCCCCTCGTCAGACTCGAAGAGGTCGACTCGCTCGCCGAATCCCAGGCGGCCGAAGACGAGCTTGGCCTCACGAAAGGTTTGCCAGCTCCCGTCGATGTCAAAGAAATCGCGCGTGCCGACGGTGATCAAGGTCGGTTTGGGGGCGCGCATCGTCAGATAATCCGCGTGATCCATCCCAGCGGCGACCTGGCCCGTGATGTTTTGCTCGGCGTCTTGCGGTCCGATGGTGGCGAACAGCCGTTCGAGCGAGGTGATATAGCACGAAGGAGCACCGGCCAAGATCCGATCGTCGAGCGCCATCAGATAAGCCGTCAGAGTGCCCCCCCCCGAATTACCCGTGCAACCGAGCCTTGCCGGGTCGACCTCGGGCCGGCCAGCCAGATAATCAAGCGCCCGCATGCCGTCCCAGATCCGATAGCTCGCGAGCTGACGGCCGACCAGAAGCGCCCCGATCCCCGCCATCGTATGCTCATTTGTATTCTGGATGAGCGGTTTCCCATGATTGTCGAGCATCTGCAACCGCTCGCCCTGGCCGATCGGATCGTGGCACAACGCCACCAACCCCGCCCGCGCGAGCAGCGCGCAGACTTGTTGATACTCAGGATAGGCCTTGCCGTTCGCGGCATGGCCGCACGGCACCAGCACCCCCGGAAACGGCCCCTGGCCCGCGGGGATGTAGCAAAGCGCTGGCAAATGATGATTTGGACGGCTCTCGAAAACCACGCGCTCGATGCGATAGCCATCGAGCGGAATCGTGCCCACCACCTTGGCGCCGAGCGGCGTGCGCGCCGGAAGATCGCCCAGTGAATGACGAAAGAACGCGCGGAGCGCTGACTGCCGCGCCTGAACTTCCACGGGCGACTTGATTGCCGCCACGGTTGCCTTGCGGGCGTCGAACAAAGACCTCGCCTGATCGAGAAGGTAGCGATTGAGCATCGCGCGTGGAGGCGTCTTCGCGATTCCGTCAAGCACGGGCGCGCGCGGGTCGACCGCGTCTCCGGAAACGGCGCGCGATGCGAGGGCGAGCACGAGAATCGAGACGAGCACTCCTGGTCGGCGCATGGCGTGGGCTCCGGGCGATTGAGAGGCGAGCACGATTCAAGTGATCGCGTGATCTTCATCGTGCAAGAGCGCGAGCGCCAGGGCAAGGGAGTGGATTCGGGTCTTGACGTCGTCGGCGCGGGACATGAAGACCGCGGGCGCCGAGAGCCCCATGAGCACGCCGCCGAAAGAGCAATCGGCGGTGTACATGATCGCCTTGACCGTCAGGTTGGCCGAGAGCAGGTTGGGAAAAATCATCACATCGGCCGCGCCCCGGATCTCGGTCTCGAGATGCTTGCGCGCGACCGCCCTGGGCGAATAGGCCAGGTCAAACGACAGCGGCCCCTCGACCACGGCGGGGGCGAACTCGCCCGCGGCCGCGCGGCTGACGATCTGGGCGGCCTCGACCGTTTCCGGCATCGCGTCCTTGACCAGCTCGCTCGCGGCCATGAGCGCGACCCGAGAGTTGGGCAAGCCCAGCGCCCGCGCGACCTCAAGGGCGCTCCGCATGACGTCGACGCGCTCCTCGATCGAGGGGTGGATCGACACGCCCGTGTCGGCCATGAGGAACCGGCGATTGTCACGAGGGATCTCCATCAACACGACCTGACAGACCATGCGATTGGTGCGCAAGCCATGCTCGCGATCGAGGACGGCCTTCATGAGGGCCGGCGTGGCGATCCGCCCTTTCATGAGCAGTCGAGACTGGCCTGAGTGAACCGCCGCGACGGCCGCG
>DAIDHE010000470.1 GCA_027459775.1 Planctomycetales bacterium
GGCGTGTCCGCCGTCGGCCAGTTACCGGCTCGGAAAGTTTACTCGCAAGTACCGGACTTTGCTGCGGGCGGCCGCGGCCTTTGCCGTGCTCCTGGTGCTGGCCGCGGCGGTGAGCACGTGGCAGGCGGTGCGCGCGACCCTGGCGGAGGCGCGGGCATTGAGGGACCGAGACCGGGCCGAGGCCAGCTTCCGCATGGCCCGCGATTCGGTCGATCGCTTCTTCACTCAAGTAAGCCAGAACCCGAAGCTCAAGGCGGCCGGCATGGAAAAGTTCCGCAGGGAACTGCTCCAGAACGCCAAGGGGTTCCACGAGCGGTTCATCCGCGAACAGTTCGAAACGCCCGGCGTGCGTCATGACCTGGGTCTGGCACACCTGCGGCTGGCGGAGATCGAGCGCGAGCTGGCCAACTACCCCGCCGCCGAGGAGTCCGCGGCGAACGCGGTCACGATCCTCGGCGCGTTATCGGACGCGCACCCGGACAGTGCGGATTACCCGCGTGACCTGGCGGCCGTTCACGTCACGCTCGGCCTGGTCTACTCGGATTCCGCGCGCTGGGACGAGGCGGAAGCAGCGTACGGGCGGGCCGTCGCGATCCAGGAAAAGCAGGTCGCCGCGCACCCGGAATCGTCGCGGTACCGATACGCTCTGGCGAAGACATTGACCAGCGCCGCGTTCACCCTCCTCCGTCAGAACATCCACATCGACGCCGCGACACTGAAGTTGCGGCAGGCGCTCGAGGTCTTGAACGGGGCACGCGAGGACGGCGAGCGGGGACTCGAGCGTCAATCCTTGATGGCGGAGACCCAGATGAATCTGGGCCAGGTGGGCCTTATCAAAGGGCGGTATGACGAGGCGGAAACGGCCTTGAAAGAAGCGGCACGCCTCTACGGAGAATTGGTGCGAAGCCGGCCCGACGCGGGCCCCGAGGACTGGGAGTCGCTGGCCCGCAGCCAGACCCAGCTGGGTCGAGCCTACAACCAGACCTCCAAGTTCGAGAAAGCGGAGGAGGCCCAGCAGCAGGCCCTTCAGATCTTCGAGAGGCTTGCCCGCGAACATCCCGACGTGCAGGCGTTCGCTTACGACCTGGGGCGTTGTTACCAGGAACTGGGCCACACCGCGACCAAGGGTGGCCGGCCGGAGCCCGCACGGGCCCGATACGGCAAGGCGATCTCGATCCTGGAAGCCGCCTTGAGCAAAGGCTATATGAAAGCCGGTGAGGTGGCCATGACGGCCCGGATCGGGCAAGCCGGCACATTCGTCACGGAGGGGAAACACGCTCGGGCGGCCGACGAGGCGGAAGCACTCGCCAAGCTTCGAAACCTCACCTCGGTCAACGCTTACAACCTCGCCTGCCTCTTCTCCCTGGCGGCGGCCGCCGCGGGACGCGACCCCACCCTCTCGACCGCTGACCGTAGGCGCCTGAACGCGCGATATGCCGACCGAGCCATGGAGTTTCTCCGCGACGCGGTGGCCAGAGGGTATGGTCACCCGATCGCGATGAGGATCGACATCGATCTCGACACGCTGCGAGCCCGCGACGATTTCCGAAAGCTGATTGTCGATCTGGAGGCGGAGCAGAAGGTCTCTGGGGGCGGCCAATCCAAACGATGAGGTCTCGCCCTGGGGCCGATCCTTGACCGGCTCCGCACCCAGCGAGGAGCCCGGGGAGGCAGGGCCCCGAGCCCGGGCGACCGTTGCCCGGCCCGGCGGCCCGCTGCATATCCACCCCGTGCCCGGCCAATGGCCTCGTCCTCAGCCCAGTGGGTGCGGCAGCACAAACGCCTGATCGAACCGGACGCGAAGTTGCCCGGCATGAACCGCGGCCGCCTGCGTCGCCAGGCCCTGGACTGGCTGCTCGCCGACCCAAACGACTGGGGGCGCCTCCTTGACGAGAAGCCGGACAGTATCCACCCGGTCATCGTCGGCCAGATCCGGCATTCACCGGAGGACATCGACTTCACGGGCATGCGCGAATCGGTGGCGATAACCAGACTTCCCAAGGCGGAACGGGAACCGTGGCAAAACGCTCGGACAATGTCGCCAACCCACTGGCCCGAGCCCAGGCCAACACCACACCGGAGAAACGGGCCGCCACGAAGTAGCCCCGCCGACGATTGATTGGCCCGGCACCGTTTTCTTTGAAGAATCTTGGCCGCTTTCTCGGCACCGCGACGCACTGTCTCCCGACCACCCGAGTGCTGAATTCCTGGCGGCACGAGCGCGGGTGTGATTTCGCCGCCAAGCAGATCCCTCACCAGGGCGGTCCTCGCCAGGGCGCTCGGTCTACGCGCCCGGACGGATGGCGATTTCACTGGAATGCACACCAGTCCTCGAAAGGAGCATCTCATGCAACGGTTTTCCTGGCAGCACGAGCAGATGACCAGCCGGTCTCACGCTCGACGCACCCCGGCGCGCAAGCCGACAACTCGGTTTCGACCTCGGCTCGAAATGTTCGAACGCCGCGACTTGCTCAGCACGCTGGTCGTCACAAACAACTTGGACAGCGGAGCCGGCTCGCTGCGCGCCGAGATCGCCGCGGCCCAGAGCGGCGACACCATCCATTTCGCCGGCACGCTCGCGGACCAAACCATCACGCTGACCAGCGGTGAGCTGGTCATCAATAAGAGCCTCGACGTCGAGTGGCCGAGCGCAGGCCAACTGACGGTCAGCGGCAACAACGCCAGCCGCGTCTTCGACATCCAGGGCGGCGTGACGGTGACCCTCACCGGCCTCACCATCGAAAACGGCCTGGTGGTCGATGGCTTGGGCGGCGGCATCGCCGACGAGGCGGGCGCCACCCTCAACTTGGCCAACGACACGGTCGGGTACAACACGGCCTACGGCATCGGCGGCGGATTGTGGATCGACGCCGGTGCGACCGCCTTCGTCAGCGGCTCGACGTTCACGGGCAACAAGACCCTTGGCTCGCTCACCTTCTCCTATCCGGAAGAGGGCTACCCGGCAGGAAGCGGCGGCACCGAGGGCGGTGCGATCGACAATGACGGTACAGCCGTCGTGAGTGACAGCACGTTCACCGGCAACCTGGTCCAGGGGATCACAGGGAGTGACGGCACGGGCGGCGGCGCCAAGGGCGGGGCCATCGCAACCGACGGCCCCCTGACCATCGCGAGCTGCACGTTCACCGCTAACGTGGCCGACGCCGGCGACGGCGGCGCGGCCCCGGCGGGCAATGACGGCGGTACTGGCGGCCAGGCGTCCGGCGGCGCGCTCAATATCGACGGTGCGACGACAGTCGCGGTCGTCAGTTCCAGCTCGTTCACGAGCAACCAGGCTCTCGGCGGCACCGGCGGCACCGGCAGCGGCGGCCACGACGGTGGCACCGGCGGCGTTGGGGCCGGCGGCGCTCTCTCGCTGGCCGATGCGCAGCTCAGCCTCTCGCAAACCACGTTCTTCAGCAACCAGGCGGCGGGTGGAATCGGCGGGACCGGCGGCAAGAACGGCGACGGCGGCATTGGCGGCATCGGCCGGGGCGGAGCCTTTGTTCACACGGTCACCTTCGGCACTTCCACGCCGCTCTCAAACCTGGACGGCGTGACGATGCAGTACAACCTGGCCCTCGGCGGCAGTGGTGGCAACGGCGGCAGCCGTGGCAACGGCGGAGCCGGCGGCGACGGCCAGGGCGGCGCCATCCGGGCGTTGCTCGGCACGATCAACGTAGGCAACAGCCACCTGGACGACAACCAGGCGGCGGGCGGCGACGGCGGCGTGGCGGGCGCCGGCGGCGCCAGCGGTGGCACCGGCGGCGACGGCCAGGGCGGCGGCCTGCTCGGCACCTTCGGAGTGACGGCCACCCTGTCGGACACCGACCTGCTAGGGAACCAGGCCACCGGCGGTGCCGGCGCGGCCGGCGGCAACGGCGGCAACGGCCTGGGCGGCGGTATCTTCATCGACGGCGCATCCCCATTCGGCACGCCCGACGTCGCGCTCTACGGCTGCACGGTCGAGTCCAACGAGGCCGATGGCGGCGCAGCGGGGGCGGGCGGTGCCAACGGAGCTGGCATCGGCGGCGGCGTCTACAACCTGGGCACGTTCACCTTCGACGCAGCGACCGTGATCACCGGGAACCACGCCTCCACGAGTAACAACGACATCTTTCCGTAACACGGGCGCCCGCCGGAGCAGGCCGAGTCGGCGAAGTGAACGGGATGGGATGACGAAGGCCACAACAACATCATCGGCGACCGCTTCGATGCGTGAGCCTCTCAACAGATCACGTGGACGACTGGCCGGCGATCGGCCGGGCCGTTCCACGGAGACTTTCCGCCGATCGAAGGCCGGCGCGGGTTCCCATCCGGGCAGCTCGCGCCGGCTTTGAGTTTCGCGGAAACCATTCCCAATTGTTGTCGCGAGAGATGTATGGTTTTTTCCGGAACCCCAGGGGTGCTCTCTGACCACGGCGGCCATCAGGAACCCGATGTCGAAGCCATGGATCATTGCCGACCTTATCAGTACCGAAGGTGGGACTCGAACCCACACGGGTGTTACCCCACCGGATTTTGAGTCCGGCGCGTCTGCCATTCCGCCACTTCGGCCTGAGGACTAGCTTCGTCGAGCCGGCGTGACGTGTCAACCCATTCCGGCTCGACGCCAGCTCACGACGGCGCGCGCCAGAGAATTCGTGCCCCCACGGCCATGAGCAAGAGCAGAATCGGGAACACCAGCTCCGATCGCCAGCTCATCGAACCCAGGTAGGGGGCCAGGAACTCGTGGAGATCCTCGCTCGAGCCTTCGTAGGTCGCGCTCAGATAGTCGAGAATCGGCGTCTTGGCGACGTACGATTTGTTGAACACCTCGCACCAATTCACGATCAGGATCTGGCCGGCCTCCCAGGCGAGCGGGGCCGCGATCGCGGCCGCGCACAGCAGCACGGCCACCTTGATCTTGAGATGCGAGCGGGGCCGATCGCGGGTTTCACAGACGAGGTCGAGCTGGATCTTGGCCATGACGATCGTCCTGATGGAATCGGTCGGGCCGAGATGATGCTCCAGGCCGCGACCACGGGGAATTCTCGGGAGGTCTCACGAGGCTGACTCACGCGGGGTTATTTCTTGCCCAGAATCTCGATCATCTGGAGCGCGGCCGGGCCGACCAAAACCACGAACACGCCGGGGAAAATAAAGAAGATCAGTGGAATCATGATCTTGACCGACGTCTGAGCGGCCCTTTCCTCGGCGAGTTGCTTGCGTCTGAGCCGCATCGCATCGGACTGGACCCGAAGCGCGGAGGAGATGCTCGAGCCGAATTTCTCGGCCTGGATGATCACGGCGGCCAGGGCCCGGACGTCGTCCACGCCCGTGCGAACGCCCAGGTCGCGGAGCACGTCCCTCCGCGGCCGCCCCATCTGGATCTGAAAATTCGAGATCGCGATCTCCTCGCAAAGGACCGGAGACGACTGGCCAAGCTCGGCCGTGACCCTGCGCATCGCGGCGTCGAGCCCCAGCCCCGCCTCGACGCAGACGACCATCAGGTCGAGCGCATCCGGAAGGCCCAGGAAGATCGACTCCGCGCGCTGCTTCCCCCTGCGATTGATCACGAAATCGGGCGCGTAAAAGCCGATCGCTCCGACGGCGGCCGCCATGACGTAGGTCTTGGAGTCAAAACCATAGCGGTAGACCAGGGGAGGGCCGGCGATCGCCAGGGCCAACAGGCCGCCGAACAGCTTGAGACCGTAATAGATCGGTACCGCTTGATCGGCGCGAAGGCCCCCCTTGAGCAGCCTGAGCCTGAGCTTGCCGAGCTCGTCCTCGTCGGAAGTGCCGATCGATTTGCCAATCTTGCCGGCCGCCCTCGCGACCTTGGTCTGGATCGCGTCCTCACGCTTGGCCTGGGCGGCCTCGGCCGCCCCGCGCGAGCCGGCCGGGTCGAGCAGCCGCTTGAGCCGGCTCTCGCTCGAGCCCGATCGGCCCGCCACCGAGCTCAAGACGACCCACGATCCCAGCGTCATGGCCAGGAAGACGCCCAGCGGGACAAGCGTTTCAGGAGAAAGAAACATGGATGATCACACCTTGATCGCGACGATCTTCTTGATGCACAGGGCGCCCAGAAACTGCATCACGACGGTTCCCGCCAAGAGCTTGACGCCCGTGGGGTTCTTGAACAGATAACTGGCGTACTCGTAATTGAGGAACGAGAGCAACAGCAACAGCGACGGCGGCATGGCCAGGAGCACGATCCCCGAAAGACGGCCCTCGGCGGTCAGCGACTTCACATGACCCTGAAGCTCGAAACGCTGGCGGATCAGCCGGCCGATCTTGTCGAGCACCTCGGCCAGATCGCCCCCCGTCTGGCGCTGAATCACCACCGCGATCACAAAAAACCGCACGTCCATCACCGGAACCCGATCGGCCATGTTCCGCAACGCGAGCTCGATGGGAATGCCCAGGTTCTGCTCCTCGAAGACGCGGGTGAACTCGACGGCGATCGGGCCTTTCATTTCCTCGGCGACCATCCGCAGACCCGACGCCAGGCCGTGGCCGGCGCGCAGCGCCCGGCTGATCAGCTCGACCGCCTCGGGCATCGACGACAGGAACTGGAAGATCCGCTTCTTACGCCGTCGGAGCAGCCAGAACACCGGCAGCAATCCCATGAACAGCCCCGAGAGCGGGATCGCGATCAGGGGCACGTGAAACACGAACCCGAACAAGAGCCCGAGCACCGCGAGAAGGCCCATGATCATCACGAATTTCTTGAAGGGCAGGCTGACGTCGGCCTGCTCGTAAAGCAGATTCAGGTTCTCGGCGTTGGGGATGACCCGGGTCCAGAACGAGGGGCGGCCCAGATCGATCGCGGCCGGCCGCGCGAGGATTCCCTTGGAGAGATCCTGCTTGGTTTTCGCGGGTTTGCGGTTTCCTGAGATCTCGGACAGGCGTTCCTCGGCGCGAGTGGCCGTCGTCCGCGACATCACCAGTCCCAGCCCGCCGACCAGGACAATGACGCCGACTCCGATGATCATCGAAAGCATGGTGGGGTCGAGCACCGAGATTCTCCAGTCGAGGAAATCGCCTGGCCGCTCCCGAGCGGCCGATCAATCCTTGAGCATGACGCGCTGGGTGAACAGGTCGTGAGGCAAATGGCAGCCGGATTGTTCGAGCCGATCCATGAAGGTGGGGCGGATGCCGGTGGCGATGAACTCGCCGTAGGCCCGCCCTGACTCGTCGATGCCGTGCTGGCGGAACGCGAAAATCTCTTGCATGATGATGGTGTCGCCTTCCATGCCGATGACCTCGGAGATCGAGGTCACCTTGCGCGGTCCGCCCGGCAGTCGGCTGGCCTGGATGATCAGATCGACGGCCGAGGCGAACTGCGATCGCAAGGCGCGAATCGGCAGCTCAAGCCCCGCCATGCTGATCATGGTCTCGAGCCTGGAGAGAGCGTCGCGCGGCGTGTTGGCGTGCACGGTGGTCATCGAGCCCTCGTGACCGGTGTTCATCGCCTGGATCATGTCGAGCGTTTCGGCGCCTCGGCACTCGCCGATGATGATCCGATCGGGCCGCATTCGCAGTGCGTTCTTCACGAGGTCGGTCGCGGTGACCGCGCCCCGGCCTTCGATGTTGGGCGGCCGGGTCTCGAGCCGCACGACGTGGTCTTGTTGCAATTGAAGCTCGGCCGCGTCCTCGATCGTGATCACGCGATGGTCGTGCTGAATGAACCGTGAAAGCGTGTTCAAGAGTGTCGTTTTGCCCGAGCCCGTGCCGCCCGAGATGATCACGTTGAGCCGCGCCCTCATCGCCCCTTCCATCACGGCGAGCATTTCCGGCGTGAAGGCCTTGAACTTGAGCAGATCGTCCTTGGACAGCGGTTTCGAGCCGAACATTCGGATCGTGACCACCGGCCCGTCCAGGGCCAGCGGGGGGATGATGGCGTTGAATCGCGAGCCGTCGGGGAGCCGGGCGTCGACCATGGGCGAGGTCTCGTCGACCCGCCGGCCGACCCGCGACACGATCCGGTCGATGATCTGGAGCAAGTGCTCGTTGTCGCGGAACGTGACCTCGGACTTGCTGATCCGACCTCCCTTCTCCACGTAGATGTTCTTGGGTCCATTGATCATGATGTCGCCGATTTTATCGTCCTTGAGCAAGAGCTCGAGCGGCCCGTAGCCGAAGGTCTCGTCGAGGATCTCGTTGACGAGCCGCTGGCGTTCGTTGCGGTTGAGCAGGGGGTTTTCGACGTCGCAGAGATCCTCGACGACGCCGCGAATCTCGTTGCGAAGCGTCTTGGGGTCCATCTCGCCGACCCGGGTCATGTCGAGGCGGTCGACCAGTCGGGTGTGGATGGTGCGCTTGAGGGCCTCGTATTGTTCCTGGGCGGGGTCGGCCTTGACCTCGCCGCGGCGCGCGGCCGGGATCACGGCGGGCGGCTCGGGCTCGGGCGCTGGCGCTGGGCGCGGCGAAGGCGCGGATTCGTTCCGCGGCGACGGCTCCGGCTGTGCAGGCGCGAGGGGCGGGTCGATTACCGCCGCCGCCGATCCCGTTCCCGGCCCTGGGGGACTTTTGGGCCCAAACGGGCCGCGGCCGATTCCTCTCAGCATCTTTCAGCTCCACGAATTCCAGGCGGACGAATCTTGGGACGTTTCACGGCGTTGGCAAGGAAAACGGTTCCAGGGTCTCTCAGAAGAAGGCGGCGAAGAGCCCCTTCCTGGGTTTATCCGAATCCTGTTCGAGGAACGGCCAAAGCGCGCGGGTCATCTCCAGGAGCGCCTGATGGGGGCGGCTTCCCTTGGCGACGTCGGCGATGGGGGTGCCCTTGGTTCGCGCGATCCCGAACGCCTTGGGGGCGTCGGGTATTTGCCAGGTGATGGGCATCTTGAGCGTCTCCTCGGCGCTCTTGCGGGAGATCTCGGCGTCGAACAATCCGGCACGGTTCTCGATGAGCTTGATCCGCTCGCTCAGTCCCTCGTATTGCCGCAACAGGTGGATGAACCGCGCGGTGTTGCGCAGGCAGATCAGGTCGAGTTGTACTACCACCAGGATCAGGTCGGACATCTCGTAGGCGGCGAAATCGGTGGACTGGAGCCCCTTCGAGGCGTCGACGATGACGACGCCGTAGCTGGCCCTGAGCAGCCCCAGCAGCCGTTTCAAGCAATCGTGCTCGACGGCGGCCGCCTCCTGGATGTCGACGGGGCGCGGCAAGACGAAGAGTCCCGACGAATGCCGGGTCATCGAGCGTTTGAGCAGCGTCGGGTCGAGGCGGTCGAAGTTTTGCAGCAGGTTCGCCAGAGTGTAGGTTGATGCGACGTCCAGGCAGGCGTCGACCGAGCCGAAAGCGAGGTCGAGGTCGAACAGGAGCGTTTCGTTCTCCTTGTGGGTAGCGAGGGTGGCGGCAAGGTTGACCGCAAGTGTGGTGCATCCGATTCCTCCCGACGCACCGGCAATCGTGACGATCCGCGGCCCGCGGCTGCTGCTCCCCTCGTCGCCGCTCTGGCCCTTGACCAGCCGCGTGAATGTGTCGAGCAACTCCCCCGGCTCGACCGGCAGGGTGACAAACTCACGCGCGCCGGCCCGGATCGATTTCAGAATCAGCGCCCCGTCGCTGACCCGGCTGGCGGGCACGACCACGATCGCGGGGTCGGACTGAGCAACCTGCGCGATCAGCTCGATCGCCCGCGCGGGATCGTGATCCAGCACTACCAAAACCGCCTGCACCCCCAGCTCCTTGATCTGACGCGCGGCATCATGGTAGCCGGCCAGGGCCTCGGCCAGCCAGAACCGGCTCATGCCCCCCAGGAGTCGCTTGAGCGTCTCGCGCGATTCCTGGTTGGGATCGACCAAGACGACTCGGATCAGGTCCTTCATGGCTCTCTGTTCATGAACGGGATTGGTCAAGGAGTTCTCACCGCGGAAGGCGCAGCCAGGCTCGAGATCGGAAACAGTTCGTTTCTAGGGATCCTCGTCGTCGCCGGCCGCCAGCTCTTCATTGGCGGTCGGCTCGAGATTCCTCGGTGGTTTGCCCGCCGCGGCCGCCGCCGCCGCGGCGCCCTTGGGGGCGAGTTCGGTGACGCCGGGCCGCTCAAGGCTGACCCGCGACAGGTTGCCCAGCCCGCGATACACGGCCACGATCCTGGGGGCCGCTCGGGGCGTGGCAACCGGCTCGGCGGCCTTTTTCGCGAGCGCCTTCTTGAGGATCTCGAGCTCCTGTTCGAGCTCCTTCCGTTTATCTTCCGCGAGCTTGAGCTTGCGCTCGTGCTCGGGATCGACCGTCGGCTTGGGCTCCGGTTTCACGACGACGGCGTTGTCGTTGACCCCGCGGAGCGCCAGCGAGAGCGCTCCCTTGGCGCGGGCGGCGACCAGAATGTGGACGTCGTCCGGCATCAGGGCAAGCGTGACGGTGCGGGTCTGTAGCGACCGCTCCTCGGGCCTGGTGAAGACCTGGCCGGCCGCGAGCACGAGCACGTTTTGCAGGATGGTCTCGCCGCGCTGCTGGCGCGGGTCGGAGGTGTCGAACTTGACGATGTCGACGTGATGGCCGGGCAGGATGAAGCCCGACACGCTCGACTGTTCGGTGACGTCGACGGCGAAGGCGCGCATGCCCTTGGGGATGTTGGCGACCAGGCCGGGCGGCATGCCCTTGGGGCCGAGCTTCTTCTCGATCAAGGGGTCGCCCTCGAGCATCGCCGTCTTGACCCAGCGCTCCTCGACGTCCTTGAGCGACGAAAACGAGCCCGCGGGGACCGCCGACTTGACCATCCGGGTCGTCTTCACCATGTCGGCCTTGATCGATTCCTCCTCCTTGAAATCCCGGGCGGCCACCAGCACCTCCTGGGTGTCCTCTTCCTTCTTGGTCTGGTTCGAACCGAGCATCTGGCGGGTCAAGACCATCGCCCCCAGTCCGAAACCCACGGCCAGCATCAGAGTGATCAACGATTTGCCGTTCATGACGAAACCTCGAGTGAACCGGGATGCGTCGGCCCGCGAGCACGCACGCTCAGAACAAGAGCCTCGCCCAGGCCAGATAGCCGATCGAGCCGACCGCGATGGGAATGCCGTAGGGCAAGAGTGTCATCGTGGATTTGCGCTCGGCGGCTCGCTCGGAGAGCAAGACGGGATTGCGCAGCACGAGAATCTCCCGGCTGAGCGACTGGATCATGCCCAGATGGTGGAAAAACGCCCCCGACGAGGCGATCATGACGCTGGCCATGAGCGCACCGACCAATGCGGTCGACACGAACGCCCAGAGCGTGAACCAGGGCCCAAGCCAGGCGCCCATGCCGGCCATGAGCTTGACGTCGCCGGCCCCCATGCCGCCAATGGCGTAGAGCGGCAACAGGGTGAGGAGCCCTGTCATCGCCCCTGCCGCCGACCAGGCCAGGAGCGGCGAGCCCCCCTTCCAGAAGGCAAAGATCAAGCCCCCCGCCAGAAAATGGTAGGTCAGCCAGTTGGGCACCCGGAGCTGCCGACCATCAATGATCGCCGCCTCGATCAAGATCACGACAACCAACCAGCCGATTTCGTGGGATACGGGTCCCATGAATCCTCCTCAGCTCCCCTTGAAACGCGCGTCGCTGGACATCCCGACGCCCACTCGCCCGCGCCCCAAAAGCGCTGGCTTCCTCAAGTAACGTGCGTCGCCGCCGGCGAACTGTCAAATCACCCAGAAACAACCGCCGCGCGCCAAAAACAGCACGGCACGACGATCGATCCCGGGCTCGCTCCAGCGTCGTGGATCGAGCGGGGACGTCACGGGCGCGCCGTGGTAGGCGCTCTCCTGCGAGCCTTCTCCGGCGGATCAGCTCAGGGTGCTGCTGGCGGTGCTAAAGGTACCGCTCACCCGCCTGCTCATGGCCGTGACGACCGCGATGATCGCCACCACGATCAAGCCCACCATCACCGCTTACCCGACGGCGGTTGGACCGCCCTCGTCAGCCAGGAACCGCTGAATCGCGGCAATCGGGTCTTTCATCCGCATGCTCCACCATGACAACCTCATGATCTCAAGAAACACGTGTAAACCTAGAACGCGTTTCCGTGATTGCTGGAAGTCAGGATGGATTTACCAAGATGTGAACGTCGGTGCGCGCGGAGCGAACCGCCCACGGGGACGGCCGCGGATGGTCAGGCTAACTGATCATGCTCGAGACCGTGCTGAATGATGCGCTCACGACCCCGCCCAGCCGGCCCACCACCGCCGCGATGGCCACGACCACGAACCCCGCCATGAGCGCGTACTCAGCCGCCGTGGGGCCGTCCTCGCCAGCGAGGAAGGCGCCCAGCGCGGTGATCAATCGCTTCATCAATCTCTCCCCGCCATTCATGGAAGGCCAATCTTGATCTTCAGGGGCACGAGGCCGTGACGCGGAACGACGAAACGAATCGCGCAAGGGAAAACGAGGCGCGAACATCCGTTCCACGCCTCGCCCTGGGGAAGTCGATCGAATCAGAAGCTTCGCGACCCGCGAGGTCGTCGGGGCGGAATCCATTCCCGCCCGAAGCGAAGCTCCTCGTCAACTCAAAGTGCAGCTCACCGTGCTGAAGGTCGCACTGACGCTGCTCGCGAGGTTGCCGACAACCGCGACGATCGCGATCACGATCAGGCCGACCATCACGGCATATTCGACGGCCGTGGGGCCTTCTTCACCCTTGATGAACCGCCGAATCGATGGCAAGGCTCGACACATGGCTGACTCCTGGACCTTCCGCTCGGAGGCCGAATCGGGGACAGACCACCGGCGACGAACCAAGTATCGCCCGGCATGGTCACGAAAGGGTGCTGCTGACCGTGCTGAACGTGCCACTGATGCTCTTGGCCAGGTTGCCCACGACCGCGACGATCGCGACCACGATCAGGCCGACCATCACGGCATACTCGACCGCCGTCGGACCGTCTTCGCTCTCGATGAAACGCTGGACCCGGTTGATGACGTTGCTCATGGTGTCTCTCTCCGAAAAAAAGGGGCGATTCCTCACGCTCGGTTATGAGCCAATTGCTGACCGCTTTCCACAGGGCGGCTCTCGATCCTGATCTCGAGGCCACGGCATGGCTCGTCCGTTCGCCGTGACACTTGGATCGTTGAGCACATCCCAAACCTAGGCCATGTTTTCCCGGCTCGTCAAAAGAACCGGGCGGCTTTTTTTTCTACTCGTCCCACCGTGCGTTGCTTCCAGTGGACGCGATCGCGTCGCGGCACGGACTCGCTCCGCGCCGCGAAAACGACAATCGCTCCCGAACCGACGCCAAGAACGAGTTCTCGTACTAGGATTCTGGTTCGTGCGGGCGCCCCGCGCGACGTGGAGAAAGTGCGTCTGAAACCGGAGGCGGATCTCGATGGACTGGCGCAAGCATGCTTGCCAGACGCTCAAGAACGATCGCGACGCTCGGGTGGGCGCCTGGAGCGGCCATCCCGAATCCGCGCCTCGAGTCGAGCCGACGGCGCTGTCGGCGCTGGCCCTTCTGTGCGGCGACGACCCGCCGGCCGCCCGAACCATCGGCCGCCAGGCCGCGGACTGGCTGGCGAGCCAACAACGAGCCGATGGCGGGCTGCCCGCCGCCCTTGGGCTCGACGCATCGAACTGGCCAACCGCTCTTGCCATCATCCTATGGAGCGCGCTCGAGCTCGAGACGGAACCACGGCGCAAGGCATGTCGCAGGCTGTTGGACGCCAGCCGCGACGCGACTCCCGCGGCGGGCGGGCGCTCGGACGCGGCCCCCGCCGGCTGGCCGTGGGTCGACGGAACGTACACCTGGATCGAGCCGACCGCGCTCGCGATCATCGCTCTCGGGCGTGAAGGCAAGGCAAGCCATCGCCGCGTCATCGAGGGCGTGGGAATGCTCCACGATCGGGCCCTCGGCAAGGGGGGCTGGAACGCGGGGAACAAGGCGGTCTTCGGCCGCGAGCTCCGGCCCCAGCCAACCGCGACGGCCCTCGCCCTCCTGGCGCTGGCCGCGCACGGCGACCGCTCGGACTCAGCCGGAAAGGCCGTCGATTATCTGCGAACCGCTCTCGAGCACATTCGCTCCGCACTCTCGCTGGGCTGGGGCCTGATCGCGCTCCGCGCCTGGAACGCCTATCCCAGCCAGGCCGACCAGTGGCTCGAGGAAGCCCACGAGCTCCGCGCCGAACGAGACCATTCGCCGGCAAGCCTCGCTCTTCTGCTGCTCGCCAGCAGCCAACTCGGCGTCCAGCTCTTGATCCCGCGCGGTGCGAACGCGCCCGCGCTCGACCCAACACGAGGTCCACGATGAACCGCTTTGCCCGGCCTGGCCGCCGCGAGTTCCTGACCGGCATGGGGGGAGCGCTCGTGCTGGGCGCAGGCGGCCGCCAGCTCGCCAATTGGAACGAATGGTCCCAGCGCGCCGACGTCGTGATCGCCGACGCGCCCAGTTACGACATCGACCTCGAATCGGTCCTCAAACGCGGGCTCGCCGAGCTCGGGCTAGGGCCCGCCTGGGTCAGAGGCAAGAGGGTCTTGCTCAAGCCCAACCTGGTGGAGACGAGCCTGGGACGCCCTCAGATCAACACCCACCCCCTGGTCGTGCGCGCGGCGGCCGAGACGTTTCGATCGTGGGGCGCGCGCGAGGTCGCGGTCGGCGAAGGCCCCGGCCATTGCCGCGACGCCATGCTCGTCGTCGACGAATCGGGGCTCTATCCGATCCTCAAACAATCACGACTTCCCTTTATTGATCTCAATCAAGACGAAATTGTGTTCACACCAAACCGGCTGCGCGATTCCACGCTCGCCCGGCTCGCGCTGCCGGCCGCCGCGGCCCGCGCCGACATCGTGGTGTCGATGCCCAAGATGAAAACGCACCACTGGGTCGGCGTCACGCTGGCGATGAAGAATCTGTTCGGAGTGATGCCGGGGTTGGTTTACGGCTGGCCCAAGAACGTCCTGCATTTCGAGGGAATCGAGCAGTCGATCCTGGACATCACGGCCACGGTGCGCCCGCGACTGGCGATCGTCGATGGGATCGTGGGGATGGAAGGCGACGGCCCCTTGATGGGGACCGCCCGGACGGTGGGCGTGCTGGTGCTGGGGGTGAATCTCCCCGCCGTCGACGCCACCTGCACCCGGCTCATGGGGCTCAACCCCTGGCGCGTGGCCTACCTGGCCCAGGCCTCGGGCCGCCTGGGCCCCATTGGCGAGTCCCACATCCGCCAGCGCGGCGAAGCCATCGCCAGCCGAACCCAGGATTTCGAGCTCCTGGACCAGCCCTCCCTGGCGGTCCTCAAGACCTGACGCCTTGTGCCCGTCCCGAAGTCATCAGACGACGATGCTCGTGTAGACCGTGTCGTTCGTCCCAAGGAACGGGCCCGACTCGCCTTGCGGGGATGAGCGCGCCCGACTATTTTATGCGCGACGGAACGTTGACCGGGCCCTCAAGTCGGGACGACCCGCGCCAGGGCCGGGACGCATCAAGGGAGTATCGCCGTGCCCCGTCCTGATTTCGCGAGCCTCGCCACACGCCTCAAATTGTGGACCAAATACCTGATGTTCCCCGGGACCAACTGGGTCAGCCGCGATAAGTCCCGGCTGGTCAAGATGCTCCTGAGCGGAACCCCTGACCGGCCCGTTCGCACCCTCGACTGTGGGTGCGGCAACGCCTATTTCACCCACCAGGCCGCCCTCCGCGGAGGCCAATGCACCGGCATCACCATTCATGACTGGGAACGAGAAAACTGCGAGGAAATGCGCGAATTCCTCGGCCTGCCCCCAGAACAGATGGCGTTCCGCGTCGCGAGCCTCGATCAGTTCGCCGCCGATCGCGCCCACCAGGGCCGGTTCGACCAGGTCCTGATGCTCGACGTGATCGAGCACATCATGGACGCCCACAAAACGTTCCGCCAGATCCACCGGCTCCTCGATCGCGACGGCTTCGTTTATGTGACCACTCCCGACCGCGACTGGCAGGCGCATACCTCGCGGATCAGGGTCGCGCGGTCCGAGAACGGCTGGCACGTCCGCAACGGCTACACCATGGAACAGCTCGAGACAGTCCTCGAGGAATGCGGGTTCGAGCCGATCGACCGGCTCCGGTTCGGAACTCTCGGATCAACACTCGTAACCTGGATCCAGCACAAACTGTTCCGGTCGCGGATCGACGCCATGACCGTGCTCTTTTTTCCGGTGCTCAAGCTACTCGCGCTTTTGCTGTCGCCGGTTCGCGACAGTCATACGATCTTCGTACTCGCCAGGAAGCGCCGAGGATCGATCACACGGCCGGGCCGGCAAAGGCCCCGCCGCGAGCGCTGGGCCGAACCCGCCGAGAAGCCGCGCACCCACGAAGCCGGATCGGCTCGCTATTCCGACGAAGATTGACTCATCGCGACGCGCCTGCTCTCGCGAGCAAAATCAAAGGGTCACAATATCAAAGGGGTCGGGACTCATTGATGTCGGATCGTGTCAGCCGGAGGCTCAGGCTGATTCGCCCGTCATCAATGAGTCCTGACCCCTTGGATTTCGCCACCGCAAGGTTGGCTTATTCAGAAAGTCTTTGCTTCGTCGTGATGATGGTTGTAGAATTCGGATTCATTCGTCGAATAAGCGGCCGGTGCGTGCTCGACTGGGCACGAATCGCTCACGATTCCATCGGTTCCACAATCAATACGAATCGGTTTCACGCGGCGCGTCCGGAATCACCTGTTTTTCGCGTCTAGAGGATCTTGCGGCGGGAGGCTTCGATGTCGACGAATGCCCGATCGCGGACCACGAACGCCTTGCTTTTGAGCGAGGTTCGGGACTGGGGCAACGGCCCGGCGTGGTCGAGCTTTCATGCGCAATACGACGCGCGGTTGCACGTCTGGGGCCGCCGGCTCGGGCTCGACCCGCAACTCGCCGACGAGCTTTGCCAGCGGATCTGGATCGATCTCATGAAGCGATTGCCGACATTTCGCTACGATCCCAGCCGGAGCTTCGGGGCGTGGCTGAAACGCCTCTTTCGTTCGCGCGCCATCGATCTACTCCGGGAACGTCAGCGCGCGCCTGAGCGGCTCTGGGTCGAGTCCGGCCTGTGCGGCGACGTCATCGACGACTCGGCGCTCGAGGATCCCGACGAGGAATTCCTCCACGCGCTGTCCCCTCTCCTGGAAAAGGGCGATCTCGTGCAGCGCGCCGTTCGAGCGCGCGTGAACGAAGGATCCTGGCTTGCCTTCTGGATGATCAGGGTCGACGGGGTGCCCGTCGCCGACGCCGCCGTGTCTCTGGGCAAGAATTACTCGGCCGCCTATAACGCCTGCCGCCGGGTCGAGTCGATGCTGCGGGCCGAGGGCCTGCGTCTGGCGCTCGACGACGCACGCGCGACCGGTTGATCGACGAGGATCGGCCACGCGCTCGGGGCGCATCGAGGAAATCGGAAGAAAGGTCGACCACCATGTCGTCGTGCCCGTCGCTGGCCACGCTCGCCCTGCTCGAATGCGAACCGGCCCCTTCCGAGGCCCTCCAGGCGCACGTGGACTCCTGCGTCCGGTGCCAGAAGCGCCTCGACGAGCTGCTCGCCCACGAGAGCGAGGCCGGCTCGTCCCTCTTGCCCTTGCCCGAAAAACCACCGGATATTTCCGGCTTCAAGATCGAGGGCGAGCTCGGCCGGGGCGGAATGAGCGTCGTCTACCAGGCCTATCAGGAAAGCCTCGACCGCCGCGTCGCCATCAAGGTCGTGGGGAGCGGGCCGGCCGCCGGGACCAGATCCCGAACCCGCTGGATCCGCGAGGCCCGGGCATTCACACGGATCAATCACGAGCACGTCGTGCGGCTCTATCAGGTCGGCGAGTGCGACGGCTGGCTCTACCTCGTGCTCGAACTGGTCCCCGGCGGCTCGCTCGAGTCGCGACTGGAACAGCCCCTCGACCCCCGCGAAGCCGCGGACCTCGTGCGCAGGCTCTCGAGCGCTGTCGAGGCATTCCACGCGCGGCGACTCTTGCACATGGATCTCAAGCCCTCCAACATCCTGAGCAACGACGGGCCAGATTGGGCCTCGACCGTGAAAGTGAGCGACTTTGGCATCGCCCACCTTTTCGGCGGCGACGCCGACGGCGACCCCCTCCATCCCCTGCCGATCGAGCCCCTGGGAACGCCGGCCTACATGTCTCCCGAACAGACGACCGGGGACGTCGTCCAATTCGATCCGGCCCCCGACGTCTACGGATTGGGGGCCATCCTCTACCAGGCGCTCACCGGCCGCCCACCCCACGAGGCCCCCTCGATCGCGGAAACCCTCGAGCAAGTCCGCACCCAGAAACCCACGCCCCCGCGCGCCCTGCGCCCCGCGATCCCCCGCGACCTCGAGACGATTTGTCTCAAGTGCCTCGAGAAAGACCCCCGCCGCCGCTACTCGACGGCCAGGCTGCTCGGCGAGGAGCTCGCGCGATGGCTCGACGGCAAGCCCATTCTCGCCCGCCCCGTGCGCGCGCCCGAACGGGCGTGGATCGCCTGTCGGCGCAGGCCTCTCATGTCGGCCCTCGCGGGCGCTCTCGCCGCCACGCTGCTCGTGGGCCTGGGCGCGAGCACGATCTTGTGGCGAAACGCCGAAGCCGCCAAGCAACACGCCGACGAGGCCCGCGAACGCAGCCTCGGGGTCTACCAGTTCGCCCGCGGCGCCCTCTCCGACCTGTTCGAGCTCGGCACCCTGAGCATGCACGACCCCGACGTCTCCCCAGCCCAGCTCGTCGCGCGCCTCGAAAAGGTTCGCCGGCGGATCCGGACCGCCATGGAACAGGACGGCAGCGATCCCGAGCTCATCAGGCTGGTCGCCCTGGTCGGCCACCGCCTGGCGAGCGAGATCCAGTGCCAGGGGCGGACCGCCGCCGCGATCCCGATCCTCGACGAGTCGCTCGACTGCTGCGACCGCTTTCTCGTCCGATCGCCCGACGACTCGGCGGCGCTCCGGGAGCGATGGCATCTCTTGCTCGAGCTGGCGGGCGCCCACGCCGGAATCAAGAACCACGAGAAGGCCGCCCAGCTCTGGGAACAAGCGATTCGCGCCTCGGCGAACCTGGCCGATCTCTACAAACCGTCGTGGTACTCAATAACATATCTTTCTATGTATAGCATTGTCATGCAGATGGAGGATCTCGGCAAGGTCGACCAGGCGGGCGAGACGGGTCGGCGGAGCCTCGCGCTCGTCGCGAGCAATCCCGGGGCTCAGGAATCGCCCAGGAGCCTCGCCGCCCGCATCGTTCTCGAACACGCGCTCGATCACCTCGGGACATCCGCCGCGCGAGATCACGGACGGCGGCGATTGCTGGATCGGGTCCACTCGTCCCCTGTTTTCCAAGCGTTTGACGAGTCCGAACGGCTGGTGTGTCTCGAGGGCCTGGCCGAGGACGCCTGCTCGCTGGCCGCTCATAAACGCCATATGGAACAGCGCGACCAGGCCGCCCTCATCGTGGACGACCTCCGCTTGATGGCCGAGGCCGTGGTCCAGACTCATCCGGGCGACGCCAGTTCACACTGGATCATGAGCCTGGCTTACCATCAACTCTCGAAGAAAGGCTATCTCACGAACGACCTGGCCGCCGTCGTATCCCATCTGCGGCGTTCGATGGAGGAGGCCGAGCTGGCAATTCGGCTCGAACCGGACAGGAAGAAATTCGCCGATGCGATCCTGCAGCGCCGCGGTCGAATCAAGCAACACCAGGCCGACATCGCGACAAGGCTTTCGTCCGCCGCGGGCGACAGGGCAGGCCCAAAGCCCTAACGCTTCATCCACACACAAGGAGCAAAGGACATGCGTGCGCCGCGATTCACGATCAGGACGCTCGTGTTCGCGACAGCGCTTGTCGCGCTCGACTTCGCGCTCTCCAAGGCGGTGCTTGAAAGACGCGTCGTCGTGTCCTTTTGGGCGTTGTCATCGTTCTCGACCATCAACATCCTCGCGATCATTGGCTATCGGAATCTGACCCGCGGCAGCGCGAGACGCCCGTTTTTCCTG
The DNA here is from genome assembly GCA_027459775.1 of Planctomycetales bacterium. Lineage (GTDB taxonomy): Bacteria > Planctomycetota > Planctomycetia > Isosphaerales > Isosphaeraceae > JAKBAP01. The sequence continues at coordinate 19,880 of DAIDHE010000470.1, forward strand.
GGCTTTGCCACGTTCGGGGCGATTTCGCTCGCGATCTGGCTCAACTGCTGCGCGAGATTCGACGAGGTCGGGCTGGGAACGTTGAACGACGAATGGGATCCCTTCCTGCTCACGTGCGTCTCGCGCTTTTTCAGAGGGCTCTTTATCGATTACGGATTCACTCGTCTGTATCAAGGAATCGGTTATGTGGCTTGTTTTCTTGCCTATGTGTTCACGGTGACGGCGATACCTCATCTTGTGATCGCCGTCGCTGGGGGTTGGTTGGCGGTGGGGTTGGCGAGGGCGCTCCGGCGGTGCCAGGCGTCCGCTCGGCCGGTCCCATGACCCCGCGTTTTCCTTACCGCCGGGCCTCGGCGAATTTCCACGACGGCCTGTGGTCGGGGGCGAGGCTCTGGCGGGTGAGCGCGGCCCGCAGCATCTCGATCGGGATCGCGTTTTCGTGGAGGATCGCATCGTGAAAGGCGCGGTCGGTCATGCCGCCCGATTCGACCAGCTCGCGGTGAAGGGCGTGGATCTGCATGCCGCCGAGCAGATAGGCCGCCTGGTAAAGCGGCCCGTACGACGTCTCGAACGAGCGCCTGACCTCGGCCTCGGCGTTGTCGCGCTCGTGGCCGACGCGGTCGACCAGCATGTCGACACACTGCTGGGGCGTCAGTTTCTCGAGATGGAAGCCCAGTGAAAACAGAATGCGGGCGCAGCGGTGCATTCGCCAGAAGAGCATGCCGACCTTGTTCTCGGGCGATCGAGCAAAGCCCCGGTCCCAGAGCAAGAGCTCCCAGTAAAGCGCCCAGCCCTCGACCGAAAAGGGGGTCGAGAACATCCGGCGGTACGTCTTGTTTCGCGCATTCATGAACATCTGAAGGTGATGGCCGGGAATGAGCTCGTGATGGACGGTGGCGCGGGCGAAGTGGATGTTATTGCCGCGCATGCTCATGAGCTTGGCTTCATGAGACATGGTGCTGGTGGGGAACGAGACGGTGATGGTCTCGCCGCCGGTGAAGAACGGGTTCACGAGCTGGCGTTCGGGCGACATCATGGCCATCCGCCACGAATCGCGGCAGAGCTGGGGAATGGTGACCAGGTCGTGCTGGTCGAGATAGGCGACGGCCTCGAGGGCCAGGTCGCGGATCAGGGCGGGCTGTTTGCCGGGCTCGACGTGGAGCGATTTCACGTGTTCGAGGGCCGCCCGCCAATCGTCGCCCTTGCCCATTTCGCGGGCGGCCTTTTTCATCTCGGCCTCGCACCAGCGCATCTCGCGCTCGGCGAGCTCGAGCAGTTCCTCGGGCGAATAGGCGATCATCTCGAATTCGAGCTCGCGGACCAGGGCCTCGCGTCCGATGGGCCGGCCGACGATTTCCTGGCCGCGTGAAAAGGTCGAGCTGGGGGCGGATTCGGGCGGGGGCCCTGCTCCGCGAGGGCCGCCGCGGCCCATCCGCCGCCCGCGCCCGCCCTGGTCGCCAAACCCGGCGGCCGAGGCGTGATAGCGGTCCTTGAGCATGGTCGCATACGATTCGAGGGCGGAGTCGGCCCCTTTGTAAGGCGCCTGGATCCACCAGGTGAAGAGCGGGTCGTAGCCGTCGTAAAACGCGAACCACTCGCGCAAGACGTCGCGGAGCTCGTTCACGAGCGCCAGCCCGGCCCCGGCGGCGCGGACGAGGGCTTTGTCGCCGGCCGGCCCCTTCTCACGCGCGGAACGCTCGTGGTCGATCGAGTGCGCGAGCGCATCGAGCCGCCCCGCCGTCTGGGCCCAGTCCATGGGGGTGAGCTGGCGACGAGCTGAATCGAGCTCGAGAATCACCGGAGCGAACGGCGCGAAGGTCGCTCCCGAGGCTCGATCGGCCGCGTGCTTTTCGATCCCGGCAAGCTCGCGGTTCAGGTGGTTCTTGAAGAGCACGTAATCGACCTGGGCATCGTGGTCGAGCGAGCTAAAGTCGAGTCGCGAGAGGTCGCCGAGCCGTTCGCGGGTGAACGCGCCCAGGCGCTGGTCGTGTTCGGGGGCGGCGGACGGCGGGAGCAAGCGACTGAACCCGCCAAGATCGACC
>DAIDHE010000471.1 GCA_027459775.1 Planctomycetales bacterium
GCTCGCATACGTCTGTCGGAAATACGCGGACTCCGCAGGATGATTGCACGCTGGTTGATTGGGTTGTTGTTGCTGTGGAGGATCGTCCGCATGCGCCACTAACGGCGCGAACAATGCTCTTATAATCGAAACGCAAGTCGATCCTGATAGAGGCGAACGACGCCCGGTCGGTCGACTCGACTCCGATCGGCGGGTTGGACTCGATTTTTTCCCGGACCGCACGCGCCGACCGGCTCGAAGCGAAGAGCCCCCCGTGATCGTCACCACGTCCTACAACGGCTTTGGCCCCAGGATCCGCTCGGACTCGTTCGTGTGGATGAAGCGCGAGATCACCGAGGGCCGCGTCCCGCCCCCCTCGCGGTGCCTGTCGTGCGGCGAGACCGAGGGCCACCTCGACGATCATACCGAGGATTACTCGCGACCATTCGGACCACATGTTTACGGGTTTGAGCTCTGCTTTCGGTGCCACATGATGCTGCACGCGCGGTTTCGGAGGCCTACCGACTGGCAGCGGTACATCCAGGCCCTGGAAGCAGGGGCGGTTTACGAGCCGCTCATGAGCCGCCGCGAGATTTTCAAGGTGAACGGTGGGAAATGGATCGACCAACCCGTGCGTTGGGGAGAGCCCCGAGCGCCCCTGGCTTTCTTTCGAGGCCTCTCGACGACTCGCGTCGATGAAATCCAATACCCCTGAGCAGCTCGCCGCGGTAACCCAACTTAGACGGTCGCATCTCGCTTGAAGGAGGCCGAGAGAGACTATGCCCAGTGGATCGAACGGCAAACGCGGAACGGCGACGACCACTCGTGACAAGCCCGGCCCGATCGACCGGGGCAACGGCAACGTCTTCGCCGACCTCGCCATTCCCGACCCAGACGTCGCCCTCGCGAAGGCTGAGTTGGTGAGGCGTATCCGGGAACTCATCGCCGAGAGGAATCTCACGCCGGCGAAAGCCGCCGTGCGACTCGGCCTCGACCAGCCGAAGGTCTCAGCGCTCTTACGCGGCCGGGTCGTGGGTTACACGCTCGACCGCCTGTTCCGGTTCCTGAATGCACTCGGCCAGCGCGTCGAAATCACCATCAGCCCGACCGGGAGCAACCCCAAGGCGGCGACGATCGTCGTGACGTGAGCGCAAACATTCGACCAAACGCCCCGGTGAAGAAAACTTCATGGGAACCCAGGCGCGGTTCGCGGGCTCGCGACGCCACAATGGGAGACGTCAAGGATCGGACGGCCCGCGATCGGCTTCGCGAGCCCCGGCGGAGCCGGCGCGTCTCCCTTCATCGTCTCGCTCTGGAGCTCAAGTCCCATGGATATCCTGATTTCTCGATCCAGCCGCCGCACGTTCCTGGGTGCGCTCGCCCTCGGAGCGTCCGGACTCGCGGCCCGAGGCGCGTTCGCCGACGAGCTCGAACGCACCCCGCACCTCACCGAAGGCCCGTTCTACCCCCGCAAACTGCCCCTCGACACCGACAATGACCTGATCAAGATCAGCAACCAGATCACCCCGGCCGTCGGCGAAATCACCCATCTGGGCGGGCGGATCCTCGACGCCAAGGGCGACCCGATCAAGAACGCCCTGGTCGAAATCTGGCAAGTCGACGCCAACGGCGTCTATCTCGAGCAAAAGAACCGCGGCGAGACCAGCGGCGATTCCCACTTCCAGGGCTACGGCCGGTTCCTCACCAGCTCCTCGGGCGAGTACTATTTCCGCACGATCAAGCCCGTCCTCTACCCCGGCCGCCAGGCGCCCCACATTCATTACGGCATCACGCTCAAGGGCCGCGAGATGTGGACCACCCAGTGCTTCATCAAGGGCTACAAGGGCAACGCCCGCGACGGCGTCTTCCGCGAGCTCCGCGGCAAACGCGCCCAGGAACTCGTCTCGCTCGACTTCAACCTTGTCAAGGACTCGAAAATCGGCGAGCTCGCCGCCAAGTTCGACATCGTCATGGGCGCCACTCCCGAAGCGTGATTTGGGAGAGAGCGCTTTTCCGCGCCACAGTCACTGGTGCGATTCACTCGCTGGCGCGTCGGGCTCGTACGGGGGTCGACCGCGGAGTACAACCCCGAAGGGCGTGCGAAACGAAACCGAGGCCGTGATCGACTCTCCGTCCCTCACGGCCGCTCCATCTCAAACAGATCCGTGGTCCGGCAAAAGAAGTCGCGCCCCAGCCGGGCGATCGATTGCAAGGCGCGGGGGTCGACCCGGCCCGTGGGGTCGAGCACGCGGTCGTCGATGTGAATCAGCACCACCTCGCCAATCACCAGATTGGCCGCGATCGGGCCGTCGCCGCACGAGATGATCTGCCGCACCCGGCACTCGAGATGCGCGGGCGACCGCGCCACCCGCGGCGGACGCACCTTGACCGACGGGACCAGCTCAAGACCAGCCAAGACGGCCTCGTTCTCGCCCGCGGGGAGCTCTTTCGAGGTCAGATTGATCTCTTCCGCCAGCGCCGCCACCGCCGCGTTCACCACGAACTCGCCGACATCCTGGACGTTCTTGAGCGTGTCCTTCCGGCCGCCGTCCCGGCGCAACGTCGGCGAAAAGACCACGACCGGCGGATTCGCGCCAAACGCATTGAAAAAACTGAAAGGCGCGAGATTCACCCGCCCCTCTTGATCGATCGACGTCACCCAGGCAATCGGCCGCGGCGCGACCAGATCGACGAGCGCATGATAAACCTGAACCACCGTCGCCACGCAAGGATCGATCTCCATTCATTCCATCCAACTATAAGGATACGATCGATCGTCAAGGGTGAGCGCGGCCGCCGTGAAGCCGAGCGGGCGCTCGGTATCCATCATGACGGCGAGCTCGTCGGTGCGCGCCTGATCGCGGCTGGCCACGATCGTCCCAGGATGCGGCCCGTGGGGCAAGCCCCGAGGATGAAGCGTGATCGAGCCCGATTCCACCCCCCGCCGGCTGCCGAACCGGCCCAGCACGTAATAGAGCAGTTCGTCGGCCTGGATGTTTGAGTGGGCGTAGGGAACCTTGATCGCCTCGGGGTGGGTGTCGAGCATCCGCGGGGCGAACGTGCAGACCACGAACCCCTCGGCGTCGAATGTCTGATGCACCGGCGGCGGCTGATGCACCGTACCGGTGATCGGCTCGAAATCGAGCGCATTGAGCGCATACGGATAAACCATGCCGTCCCAGCCGGCCACGTCAAAGGGATGATGGGCCAGGGTATACCGCGTCAGCCGAGCGCCATCCTTGACCAGAACCGCCGTCTCGTCTTCGCGATCGATCGCCGGGACAAGCTCGGGTCCGCGCAGGTCGCGCTCGCCATAAGGCGCGCCCAGCGTGAGCTGGCCTTCCTGATTGAGATATCGCGGCGGAATCCCCAGACGCCCCGCCGATTCGATCACGAGCAGGATGGGCTCGCGGCCGGGCTCGAATTCCAGCCGATACGTCGTCGAGCGGGGAATCATCAGATAGTCGAGATCCGTGAACCCGAGCGTTCCATACATTGTCTCGAGCACGCCGCGGCCTTGGTGGACGAAGACCAGCTCGTCGGCCCCGGCGTTGCGAAAGAGGTCGGACTCAAGCCTCGAGGGCCGGCAGAGGGACAGGGCGACGTCGGCATTACCCATTAGCGGCGTGCGTCCCGAGACGGGGTCGCCCTGGCGATCCATACCGGCCGTTTTCAGGTGATGATGCCGCAGCGCGGGCTGGTCGACATAGCGGATCTCGATCTTGCCGGCGGGCTCGACGCGCGCGACGCGGGTCGGCGGGCGCAGGTGATAGAGGATCGAGTATCCGCCCGAGAAGCCCGCGCGGGTGACGACTTCCTCGTAGTGGATGCCTTCGTCGCGATAGCCTGGCTTTCGCGGCAGCACGATGTGCCGCTTGCAAGGGACCAGGCCCTGTTTCCGATAAGCGGGCATGGGGGCGTCTCGGCGCGGGTCCAGGTCAGGGATGGGGCACGATTCGGTTGCGGAGGGTTCCGATTCGCTCGATCGCGAGCTCGACCGTATCGCCCGGCTTGAGCCAGCCCCCGGCGGCCTCGGGGGTGAGCTCCAGGATACAGCCCGTTCCCACGGTTCCCGAGCCAATCACGTCGCCGGGCAAAAGCGTGGCGTCGCGGCTGGCGTGCGCCAGAAGCTGCGGCCACGTCCAGTGCATGTCGGCGGCATTGCCGCGCGAGAGCAGCCGGCCGTTCACCGACGCGGTCATCTCGAGGTTGAACCGGCCATCCTTGTAAACGTCGGCCAGCTCGTCGAAGGAAACGACGTCGGGACCGAGCGACGTGGCAAAATCCTTGGACTTGCTCGGGCCCAGCCCGACCGCCGTCTCGACGCGCTGGATGTCGCGGGCGCTCCAGTCGTTCATGATCGTGAAGCCCAGAACGACGTCGAGCGCGCGATCGTCGGCCGGGAGGTCGCGGCCGGTCCGGCCGATCACGCATGCGAGCTCGAGCTCGTAGTCGAGTGCCTCGCAGCCGATCGGGGGGAACACGACCGCGCCGTCGCGCACGATGGCGATGCCGTTCGAAAAATAGAACGTCGGCGCGAGATACCACTCGCGAGGAACCGGCTGCCCCCGGTTCTTGCGGCAGGTCGCGACGTGCTGCTCGAACGCAAAAAAGTCTCGGATGCTCCGCACCTCGGGAACCGGACGTCTCATCGCATTCGCACGTCCGCCTCGCGGCGGACCCTCCCCTCGCGCCTCTAAAGCGTCCCGCGGCGGGATTGCTCCCGCTCGATGGCCTCGAACAGCGCCTTGAAATTCCCCTTGCCAAAACTCCGCGCCCCACGCCGCTCGATGATCTCGAAAAAAAGCGTCGGCCGGTCCGCCACCGGCTTGGTGAAAATCTGGAGCAGATAGCCCTCGTCGTCGCGATCGACCAGGATCCCCAGCTCGGCCAGCTCGGCGACGTTTTCCTCGATCGCGCCCACGCGGTCGGTGAGCAACTCGTAATAGCTGGGCGGCACCTTGAGGAACGACACGTCGTTGGCCGCCATCGCGCGGACGCTCTTCACGATATCGCCGGTCGCAAGCGCGATGTGCTGGACGCCGGGACCGTCGTAAAAGTCCAGGAACTCGTCGATCTGCGACCGCCGCTTGCCCTTGGCGGGCTCGTTGATCGGGAACTTGATCCGGCCTCGTCCGTCGGCGACGACCTTGGACATGAGGGCTGAGTATTCGGTGCTGATGTCCTTATCGTCAAAGCTCACCAGGGTCGAGAAACCCATGATCTTTCCGTAATACTCGACCCACGCCCCCATCCGGCCTTCCTCGACGTTGGCAACGATGTGATCGATGGCCTTGAGCCCGACGTCGTGGAAAGTGCGGGGGCTGTAGCGATCGGGGTCGAGCGGCCGGAACCCCGGCGCGAATGCGCCTCGATACCGGGAACGATCGACGAAGGTATGGGTGGTGTCGCCGTAAGCCTTGATCTGGGCCGTCTCGTAGACGCCCCATTCGTCCTCGACGGCCGCGGGCGGAACGGCACCGACCGCGCCTCGCGCCAGGGCGGTCTCGTAGGCGGCCTTCACGTCGCCGACCTCGAGTGCGATCGATTGCACCCCGTCGCCGTGGCGAATGAGCCGGCTCGACTCCGGATGGTCGCCTGAAAGCGGCGACGCCAGGACGAGCGTGATCTTCCCCTGCCGCAGCACATAGGCGGCCTCATGGCGCAGGCCGGTCTCGAGACCCGCGTAGGCCGCCACCTGAAAGCCGAAGGCGTTGCGATAAAAATAGGCCGATTGCCGCGCGTTGCCCACGAACATCCGCACGTGGTCGATGCGCTTGAGATCGAGTGGATCACCCATGGAGCGCCTCCTCCCCTGGTCCCGAGCGCTCTCGTTCGCGACTGATCTACGATAAGCTTCATCGTATCGCAATAGACAGGGGCGAGTCGACACTCTACTCGTCAATCCTTCACGAAATGGCGACCAGGGAGAATCAGACTCGTGGCCTTCCGAGGCCACGAGGCGTTTTTCGTCGAAAGCGAAAAGAGTCCGTCTCGAGATCGACCGCCCCACAAGGCGCGGGCGCTCTATAATCCTTATGTTCCCGACGACGACGGCGCCGTGACGGTACTGGCCGGGAAGTACGTGGTACGAATCGGAGCAAATCGCCGAACGGCTGAAACTCCACGCAGCGAAGGGTGGACAGCTCGTTCAGCATAGCATGGAGGGTGATGGGGGGCGTGGGGTTGGGAATTCGATGGGCGTGGAAGACTCCGATCGCGTCGTTGATCGGCCGCGGATAAGAGGCCGCGGCGGGCCGGCGGGGAGCGGGCCGGGCGAGGCGTCGAAGAGGTGGATCCAGGAAGCGCTCCATCCGTGAAGTCGACAGCGGGCCGCATCCCAGCGACCAACCTCCATACCCAACTTCTCCTGGTCTGGCAACCGGAGTTCCTGGTCTGGCGAACGAGTACTATTGGGCCCACCCGAACCGAACTGTCAAGACGTCTTCGCCTGGCCCTTTTCCCATTCTCTTCTTCTCATTCTCTTGTTCTTGTTCTGATTCCCCCAGTCGGCGTGCTGAAACAAGCACTGTCGTGCTCCTGCCGCTCAGGTCGCGTAAAGCCATCGGGCGAGGAGGAATGAGACGACCCAGAGGCACGCGAGCGGGAGGGCCGTGATTGGTCCCCAGGCGGCCGTGACCAGGCCGACGTGGATCCAGACGAGGCTCAGGACGCCGGTCTTCACCAGCCGCTGGATCTTTGGGGGGTCGGGCTTTCGCAGAGCCCGCCCGCCGATGGCGAGCTGAACGAGCGCGACCCCGGCGATGATCGAAAGGCCGAGCGCGATCTCGAGAGGGCGACCATCTGGCGACCGAAGCGCGAGATCGGGCATGACCGCCAGCGCCGCCAGACAAGCCAGGGCCACGATCTCCACGATCAAACCAGGGCGGAGCGTACGGGCCGAGCCGCCGGCGACCTCCGAGCGGCTGATCATGGTGATCCCCGCCACGAACAGGCCAAAAGCGAGCGGAAGCTCGAAACCCGCGAGCGGCGAGACGACCAAACCCATAAAGAAATTCAAGCCCCGGCATGAGCCCATCGCGACCGGGCCGAGCGGCGTGTGCTTGAGCAAGAGGTTGTAGGCGAGGATGCAGACGGCGAGAGCCAGGGCCGCGACTGCGCTCGGGACGAGCCCGGCGGACCATAAGAGGGCCGGCCCGATCACGAGCCCGAGCCCGGCCGCCAGCGCGGCCCAGCCGCGGGGCACTCGCCCCGAGGGGATCGGCCGGTTGGGGCGCTCGGCCGCGTCGATCGCGTGGTCGGCGACATCGTTCAGAGCCATGCCGGCGGCGTAGAGAATCATCGACGCGGCGGCCAGCGCGACCACCGTGCC
>DAIDHE010000013.1 GCA_027459775.1 Planctomycetales bacterium
CGGCTGGCTCGGCAGGTCGCGACGCTTGAGCAAGGATTATGAGGGAACGACGTCATCGAGCGAGGCCTTTATCGAATTATCGATGATTTCTCTGATGGTCCGTAGACTCGTGACAAAACTGGCTTTCTAGACGACCTCTTAAGTCCGACGGTATCTTCGTCCGCTCGAAACCCATCAAGATGGGCGTGTTGTCGTGCTTGACCACGATCGTTTGAGGAGTGAGGTTCCGATGAACGAGAGTCTGGCCGTCGGATTCCGTGCGGTGCAAATCACGAAGCGCGGACACGGCTTCTCGGGCAAACTCAGAGCGGCTGGCCGACGTCCATGTCGAATCCTTGGAACGTTCCTGGAGCGAGGGCGCCGCCGGGTCGACAAAGGTGAAGAAGGCCATTTCACCTTCATAACCAGGGGCGTCTTGAAACGAATCCAGGATTCGCGGAGCCCACGAGTGAAGCTGCAAACGACGCAATGCGTCAAACTCGCGCCGCGCTTTCCCCTCTGGATTCTTGTCGTCGCTCGCGGAAAGATCGTGGAGGTGAAGGACGACACGATCCCGTCTTGTCGGATGGATCCCCTTATAAACCCGGTGAAAGCGCTCCTGCTTGGGCGACTGGAGCTCGAGGTTGACGTAGCCAGCCAAAGACCGTAGCGATCCGTCGATCGCGACGGCGCTGCGTGGTTCCAAGATCTGGCACAGGCGCTTGACGTCAAGCGGCGAGAGTCCCGGCGGATCGCCAAGGCCCAGCGCGTCCTTCCATCTGGCGAGCGGGTGCAATCGGACCCCTCGAATCGGCTCGTCGGTGACACCCTTGACCTTGGCGGCATCCTGAGTGAGCAGAAAGACCGCTGGCACATAAGGCAGGTCGAGAGCGTGGGCTCTGAGCGTGGTTCCGATCTTTCGCGCCTTGGCCGTGACTCGATCAGCCTCCAGCTCGACCTCACCCCGCCTCGCTTTGACGTGATCCCAACCCCAATGCTTGACCTCGATCACACGCACACCCGGCGGGCCGATCGCGACGATGTCGATCTCTTCGGATTGAAGCTGATGGGTGACCGAGAATGCGAGATTGGTGAGTAAAACCCATTCGCCCTTGCCGGGCTCCTTCTGAAGTCGGTCCGTGAGATGCGCGATCGCCCTCGTTTCGCTCTCATTGGCCGTTGGACCGCACGGAACGACGCTGACCAGCATGGATTGCCCTCGAACTCTCGTCGCCATCGCCCGATCTGGAAGGCGAACGATCTCGAATCGACGTCCCGATCACATCGTTGGAAAAGAGGACGCCAGCTCTCGCGATTCCCTCGACGAACATCCTCGAACGGCGTGACCGGCCAGCCGCGGTTAGCCTCGCCGCCAAGCCACGCATTAATCAGATCATGGAAGGAAGGCGTGGTCAAGCAAGCCGATAAGCGAACCCTCGAAAAAGAATCCATGCCGATTTGATCGAGGCGGAAAAGGCGGGACTCGCCGCGGCAGTCGCCGCTCCCTCGCCCGGCCTTCGGCCACACTATTAATTCTTTATCTGATGATCTCATTATATTTATCGCCTCGGGAGAAGGCGACTGCCGCGGCGGCTAGCCTCTCCCCGATGGATGGCGTTGTGTGCCTATCTTTTTTGGAATTGGATCTTCTCGACCCTCCCGGCCTCCAATCCGTTAAACTGAAGCAGCCGAGTGAAGACGTCGCGGGGAGTACGACCGTGGATTTCGCCAATCCTGAACGAATCTGGCTGCTGGCCGTGTGTCTGGCGCTCGCGGGGTGGGCGATGCGCGGGCGCGGGATCCGGCGCGGGGGTTGGCGGGCGCTGGGATGGAACGGTCGCCCCTTTCGAGACGGCGCCTGGCTCACGATCGGAACCTGCGTCTTCTTGTCATTCGCGCTCGCGCGGCCGCGAAGCCTGGGACCGGGCGACGCGGCGGCGGGGATGGGGCGCGACGTCGTGCTGGCCGTCGACGTCAGCCGCAGCATGGCCGTCGAAGACGCAGTCCCCAACCGCCTGGGCGCGGCCGTCGAGACCGCGAACGGACTGCTCCAGGCGCTCGCCGCCAACCCCGCCAACCGCGCGGCCGTCGTCGCTTTCGCCGGCAAGGGCGTTGTCCGGTGCCCCCTCACCGAAAACCTGGGCGCCGTCGCCGCCGCCCTGGACCGGCTCACGCCCGGCTGCGTCCAGCCCGGCGGCACCGACCTGGCCTCGGCCGTCGAGGCCGCCCTCGAACTCTTCCCAACCAACCAACCCTCCGGCGGCCGCGCCATCGTCCTCTTTTCCGATGGCGAAGATCACGAAAACCGCTGGCCCAACCTGGCACGACGGCTCGACGAAAGCGGCGTCTCAATCCACGCCGTCGCCATCGGCGACGATCAAACCGGCCGCCCCGTACCGTTCGATTCACCAGACGCACACCTCGTCTACCATGGACGGCCCGTCGAGTCGCGACGCGTCGACCAAGCCCTATTGCAACTCGTCCACGAGACCGGTGGAACCTTCGTGCCCCTGGGTTTGAGTACGGTCGACCTGGGCTCGCTCTACGTTTCCCGGATCGAGCCCACCCTCAGACGCGCCGCCCGAGCCCAGGCGATCGAACGCGTGGACGGGTTTCCAATCCTGCTGTTTTGCGCTCTGACGCTGGCCACGGCGATCGGTTGGCCAGCGGGCTGGGGCTGGCCGCGATGGAGGCCGGGACGCTCGCCAGCCGCGACCGTGCGAGAACCGGGCAAAAAACCCGCACGCGCCGTCGCGCTGGCCGTCGCCGCGTCGGCGCTCGCGCTCTCCGCCGGGGCCGGCGACGCGCGTCGGGCGGGAGGGCAGGGGGTCGCGCGCGCGATCGATCAGGGTCGCGCTCAATACGCGGCGGGTCGTTACGACCTTGCGCTCGAGCAATTCCAGCTCGCCGCCCAGCTCGCCCCGAACCATGCGATTCCACGCTTCGACATGGCCTCCACGCTCTATCAGATGGGACGACTCGAGGAAGCGATGGCGCTCTACACGGCCGCCCGATCGACGGCCGATTCTCGCTTGCGCGTGAAAATCGACTTCGCCCTGGGCAACACCGCCCTCTCCCTGGGCGATCCCACCAAAGCCGTCGAATATTACGATGAGTGCCTGGCCTCGACCGAACGCGGACGCGAACTCGACCAGGTTCGCCGCGACGCGGCCGAGAATCGCCGGTACGCCGTCGACCAGATCCGGTCGCCCGCCGCGCCCGAGACCCCCGACACCGAGCAAGCCGGTCAAGAGCGCCAGGCCAAGGAAGACCCCTCGCGAAAAGAGAAACGCGAAACCGAGACCCAGGCCAAGACCCAGAAGAGCCAGGGTTCGCGCTCGGGCGGCTCGCGACCCCGATCCTCGGCCGGTCACGATCGGACCGGTGGAGCGGGGGGGTCGAATCCCGGCGATTCGTCGCCGCCCGATCGATCGCCGGCGGACCGGCTGAACGACGCCCTCGACAAGATCCAGGACGCGCTCGACGACCGCCTCGACGACGAAACCAGCCCGCCCCGACCCAAGGGTGATCGCAAGGACTGGTAAGGTCGCCGCATCACGGCGTCGGCCGATGCCGGCGGCGATACTCCGAAGGCGTCATGCCGGTCTCCTGGCGAAACGCGGTCGAGAGCAGCTTGGCCTCCGAGAATCCCGCCTGCACGGCAATGCGCCCGATGGGGGTCTCGGTTCCCGCCAGCAATTCCCGAGCGCGATCCATGCGAACGCGGCGGATCTCTTCCCAGAGTCCGCGCCCCAGGATCGCCTGGAATCGGCGCTCGAGCGAGCGCCTGGAAACGGTGGCGACGGCCACGACGTCGCGCACCTGGATGGGTTCGAGAGCATGGGTGCGAATGAAGCGGGCGGCCGCCGCGACCTCGACATCGTCGATGGCCAGCAGGTCGGACGAGCCGCGGGCGGCCACGCCCAGCGGGGCGAGCAAGAACGCCCCCGGCCGCGCGGGGCGACCAGGCCGAGCCATCAACCGATCGAGGATTGTCGCGGCCTCGAAGCCGATTCGCATCGCCGGCAGTCGCACGCTGGAAAGCGCGGGCCGGGCCATCTCGCATAAAAGATCGTCGTCATCGACGCCCACGAGCGCGACGTCGTCAGGGATCTTGAGCCCCAGCCGCCGGCATGCCTCGGAAACCTGCACCCCCTGGATGTCATGGCTGGCCAGGACGCCGATCGGGCGCTCGAGCGCGCCGAGCCAGCGCTCGAGGCCCTGATCCCACTGCCACAAGCCCGTGGGATCGAGATGCGCGGCCCGCGCCCGATGGATCGTCAACTGGCCGCCCGACCGCTCGATCACCTCGCGAAAGCCCGCCTCGCGGCCCAGCGAGAAATCGTGGTCGGCGTACCCCACGAAGCCAAACCGGCGCAGGCCGCGATCGAGCAAGTGCTCGGCCGCCGCTCGGCCGACCTGGACGTGATCGACGACAACCCGGGGAAATGGAAGATCGGGAAGCACGCCGGAGACGTTGACGACCGGCTTGCCCAGGCGCTCGAGCGCTCGGCCCAATCGTGCCGTGAAGACATGGGCGATCAACCCGTCGAGCGCGAACGGACGGAGCTCTTGAACCGCGTCGGCCTCGGGCGCGATCGGCGCGAAAACCCAGTCGGGGCGTGTTTCCGCGAAGGATTTGATCCCCCGAAGAATCCCCCGGTAAAACGCCAATCCATGGCCAAACACCAGTCCCACCCGCCGCGAGTCTCGATTCATATCGTCGAGCTTATCCCATGTCGCGATCAAGGAAAAGATTTCCGCGATCTGGGATCGCGAGCGGCCCCGGCACTCGTGCCACAATGCGTATGTTCAAAAGGAAGCGGAGAGATCAAGACGGCCGGCATCGAGGCTCCGATGAGAACAACGCACACGGCGACGATCGCGGGACTGGCTGGGCTGCTGCTCGGCGTCCTTGCCGACGAGACCAGGGCGGGCGAAACGGAAACTCCGTTCCCTGCCCGGGTGAGCGCCAATCATCACTACCTGCTCGACCAGAACGGCAAGCCGTTTTTTTATCTGGGCGACACGGCCTGGGAGCTCTTTCACCGGCTCGGCCGCGACGACGCCGAGCTCTATTTGCGTGACCGCGCGCGGAAGGGGTTCACGGTCATTCAAGCGGTTGTGCTGGCGGAACACGGCGGGCTCGACGTGCGAACCCCGGCTGGGGAATTGCCGCTCGTCGACAAGGATCCAGCCCGGCCTGTCGAGGCTTATTTCCGCCACGTGGACGCCATCGTCGATCAGGCCGACAAGCTGGGACTCGTGATCGGGATGCTGCCGACGTGGGGAAGCTGGTGGCACGACGGGAAGGGAATCTTCACGCCCGAAACGGCGCGCGCGTATGGCGAGTTCCTGGGTAGGCGCTACAAGAGCAAGCCGATTGTCTGGATTCTGGGGGGCGATCGACCAATCGACAATGATCGACATCAACAAATCATTCGCGCCATGGCGGCGGGTCTCAAGGCGGGAGATGGCGGTCGTCACCTGATGACCTTTCACCCGCCAGGCGGGCGCGGATCGAGCGACTGGTTCCAGGGCGAAGACTGGCTGGCGTTCAACATGATTCAGTCGGGCCACGGCTACAACCGCCCCAATTTCGACCGGATCGCCGCCGACCAAGCCCGCAAGCCGACCAAGCCCTGTCAGGACGGCGAGCCAGGTTATGAAGACCACCCCGCGGATTTCAATCCCAAGAACGGCTACCTGGATGATTACGAAACGCGAAAGCACGCCTACTGGGCGCTCTTCGCGGGCGCTTGCGGGCACACCTACGGCTGCCACGACGTCTGGCAGTTTTTCGCCCCCGGCCGAGCCCCCATCACCGCCGCCCGCACTCCCTGGAAAAAGGCGATCGACCTGCCAGGCGCGGGCCAGATGCGCCACCTGCGCGCGCTCATGGAATCCAGGCCGTTTCTCGAACGCATCCCCGATCAAGGCTTGCTCGCGTCCGACCCCGGTAAAGGAGGCGACCATATCCAGGCCTGCCGGGCGGCGGATGGAAGCTATGCGTTCATCTACTCGGCGTCGGGGCGACCATTCACGGTTCGGCTCGATCGTCTCAAGGGGAACCCTCCGCGGGCGACCTGGTACAACCCGCGCGATGGATCGTCGTCAAGGATCGAGGTTTTCGCGCCCGCCGGAATCCGCGAATTCCATCCACCGACTTCTGGCAAGGGGTGCGACTGGGTGCTGGTGCTGGACGACGACGCCCGCCACTTCGCCCGGCCAGGAGGATCGATCGCTAGCGACCACGGTTCCTAAGGTAACCTTCGATTATAGAAATGCTAGTGGAATGATGTCATGATACGGTCTAACACGACTCTCGCGTTGCTTTTCGTGCTTTCGGGTGGTTCAGTTCGAGGCGAGGACCCTGGTCTGGCGATCAAACGCCTGCCCCACGCAACATCATGGGTGGGCAATTCGTTTGGCGGCGACGGCGGGCCCAATGGCGCCGGCTACTGGGTGCAAAACGGCGTCGACGAGATCGACGTCACACCCGATGGAACCGTCTTCGCCGGCATTTCATGGGATGAAGCCGGCCGCTGCGCTGGGCTTTACAAGGACGGCCGGCCCAACCGAGTCCTGCTCAAGGAACACGACGGCAAGGGAAAGGAAACGGCGTGGGGCTTCGGCACGGCCAATAACGCACTGGCCGCCAGCGGAAACGACCTCTACATCGCCAATCTCGGCAAGAAACTGCTGCGCTTTCGCTGGACGCCGGGCGACATCGAATCGGCCCGGTTCGTCGCCGAGGTCGACCTGCCCGCCGAGGCGGTCGGGTTGGCCGCCCGGGGCGACCGCCTGGTCGTCGTCTTCGCCGATCACCTCGAGCTGCGTGGGACCAGCGACCTTGCCCCGACCGCGAGGATTCCCCTGAATGGAGCTCTTGACGCCGCGATTTCGCCCCAGGGCGATTTGTGGGTGCTGGCCGCCGGCTCGGTTCACAGGGTTGCTCGGCGAGAGCAAAAGGATGAGCAAACGATTCCGGGTCTCGAAAAACCCACGGCCATCGCGTTTG
>DAIDHE010000187.1 GCA_027459775.1 Planctomycetales bacterium
GCCATCCAGCCCCACCAGGCCCTGGCTGACTACTACAAGGCCGCCGGCGACCGCAAGAAAGCCGCCGCCGAGCTCGCCGCCATCGTCGCCCTCAAACCCGACGACGCCAATCTGCGCCTCCAGGTCGCCGGCCAGCTCAGCCAGGACAACCAGCACGACCTCGCCGTCGAACACTACAAGATCCTGATCGAGAAAAACCCCGCCAGCCTGGGGAACGCCTGGTATCAAGTCCTGAACACGTTCCAGGCCGCCAACAAATCCGAGGAGCTGCTCGACCTGCTCGAAAAGATCGACCTCCGCCAGCTCGGCCAATCGTGGATGATCACGAATATGATTTCGTGGTTCCAGGATCCCAAGCTCGCCCCGCGGGTGATCGGGCTCTTCAAGCGGGCGTGGGAGGCTTATCCCGAACAGCGGCAGACCCTGCTGGCATACATGAGCGGCGATGCGTTCTGGCAGTCTCCCGAGGTTTACGATTTCCTCCGCGAGGTGGTCATCCCCCGCAAGGCGACCTTCGCATCGGGCCAGCAGTGGGACATGCTCGTGCAGATCCTCTACAACGCGGGCTTCGGCAATGGAATGCCGCGCACCGCGGTCAGCCGGCTCCTGGAAACCGCCGAGTCCCGCGGCCGCCTCGACGCCCTCGCCACCCTTGTCGATCAGGCGCGCAAGGCCCTCCCCGCCTGGGCCGCCGGCGACGTCCTCAAGGCGATGATCGACCTCCGCCAGGAACGCTATCCCCAGGCGCTGCCTGTTCTCGAACGCTACCTCGCCGACTTCAAGGACGACCCCTACTTCAAGAGCGTCGGCGAGCTCGTGGGCGACGAGCTCGAACGACACGGCGAGACCCATTCCCTCGCGATTCGCTTCTATGAACAGGCCATGCTGGGGGAAAGCCGTGAAAACGTCTACTACTATTGGGGTCAACCGAACGGGGCCGCGAGCCGGCTCGTGAATCTGTACCGCGGCGACAACCGCCCCGAGGACGCCAGGCGCGTCTTGCTCCGCTCGGCCGAGAACGAGGTTCCATCGAATTACGACCAGGAATACGCCCTCCAGATGCGGATGAACGAGCTGGCGACATCCGCCAACCAGCTCCGCGACCTGGGCTACGCCGCCGACGCGGCCGCGCTTTATTCCAGGGCCCTCGAGATCGCGCGCGGACTCGCGCCCGATTCGCCCTATTTCTTCGGCGATCTTGCGAACTTGAAGACCTCCTACGAACAGGGGCTCGACGCCGCGCTCGAGGAGCTCAACCCCGCCGATCTCGTCGATCAGCTCGCGCGGGCGCTCGCGGACGAAGCGAAATCCAAGGATGCGAAACCCGTCGATCAGCCTACCGAGCGAGCCCGGAGCAAGGGCTCGCTCGTCGACGTCTCGCTGATCGTGAACCCCCGCGACATCGATCGGGCCGGCCTGCGCGGCCTGACCGAGGAAGCCCTGGCGGCGGGCGCCAAGGGCGACGCTCAGGAATGGGCCAAGCTGGTCGCGCTGCTCGATTCGGCCCAGGCCAAGCATCCGGACGACCTCTCGCTGGCCGTCGCGATCGGGCTGGCCGCGCTCGATTCGGCGGATTCGGCGCGGGTCGAGCGCGCGCTCAAGCGGCTGCTGGAAGTCGCCGACAAGTCGGGCCTCGAACCACTCTCGGACGGGACCAGGGCCAATGCGCGGCAGCGCGCCCAGGCGGCGAAGCTCTTGCCCCTGTGGCTCGTGGCCCGCGCCGCCGGGAAGCACAAAGACGCACCCCGCTTCGCACGCCCCGCCGCCCACCTGGGCGAAATCGCTCTCGAGGCCGCCCGCCGCCAGAGCGATAACCTCGTGCTGCTCGCCATGCACCGCGAACAAGGCGAGCTCGCGCTCAAGCAGGCCGACCGCGCCCTGGCCCTGGCCGCCTGGTCGCGAATGCTCGAATCCGTCATGCCCCCCTCGACGCAATCCAGCGCCAGGGCCGCCGGAGATCCCACAAAGCCCATCACCGCCGCGCCGTCGCAAACCCCGGCCGCGCCCAAAGCCGCCGCGCACACGCAAACGCCCGCCGCCCCCGCGCCCACGGCCGCCGCGACCAAAACCAGCTCGGCCCCCAGGATCAATCCCCGCATTCTCACCATCGATCGCTTCGAGCAAGCGATGGCGATCGCCAAGCTCGCGGCCGACAACGATCTGCTCGACCTCTCGTTCAAGGCCGTCCATGAGGCGCTCTCCGGCGGCCCGCCGGTGATCCCGCCGCCGACCACGGTTTCGCGCTACGTCATGCGATCCACGAATAGCGATGGGACGCTGGATGCCGTCCCCGGCCGGGTCGAAAGGGCGCTCGCGAAGGTCGAGGACGTCTGGCGCAAGAAGCACGCGGCGGCCGATCGGGTTTACGAGGCCCTGCGCGAGATCGTGCTCCCCACCGACCGGCCGACCGAGATCTTCTTGTACGCCGCCGCGATCGATATGCGAACCATCGAGCGGCCGCGGAGCGTCTCGCGGCGGCTGGCGGAGTCGGCCGCCCAGGCGAATCGGGTGGGGGATCTCGAAAAGCGCGCGAGCGCCCGCCAGGGCCCGGCCGCCGTCCTGCCCCGCGACGTACTGCTCGCCCAGTGCGCCCTCGCCGCCGGCGACCCCGCGAAAATCGCCCGCGCCCTGGGCGAGCTTCACGACCGCCACAAGAACGAGGCCGCCCGCACCACCGCCGAGCTGCTTTGCCATGTGGCGCTTCCCGCGTATTTCCAGGGGACGGGCGAGGTCCGGGCGAAGGCGCTCGCCGTGATCGCGAGCTCCGAGAAATCGCTCGAGGGGGCGAACCAACCCGAGCCCCTGGGCACGATCATGCTGCGCGTCGCACGCGCTCAGCTCGACGCCGGCGAGCTCGAACTCGGCCGGAAGCGGCTCGAGGCGTTTCTCGAGGTCAAGGACCGCACTCGACCAAACTACGGCGGCGACTACGGCCTCTATCTGCGCAAGCAAGAGCTCGATCAGGTCGCTTCGCTGTACGCCCGCGCCGGCCTGTGGAAAGAGGCGCTCGACGCCCTGGGACGGATGGCCGACGTGCCCGGCACGACCAATAATTACGGAGGCATGGCGACGGGCCTGGCGACGAGTCGAACGCTCGAGCTCCTGTCCGCGCTCGGGGCCCCCGAGCGCTACCAGGCGCTCCTCGACTGGACCATGCCCAAGGAAGGACGCAAGGCGATCCGGCTGCTGACCGCCAGCCCTCTCCCCCAGCCGCCGCCGGACTTTTTCCTGCCGGCGGCCGCAAGGTCGGTCGCGAACAACGCCGTCCCCGAGAGCGCCGATCGGACGAGCACGGCGTCGGCCCTGATCGCGGCCGCGCGCGACCGCGGC
>DAIDHE010000024.1 GCA_027459775.1 Planctomycetales bacterium
TCCTCGAGCTCGGCCAGGGTGGGTACGGGGCGCGGCGGGGGTGAAGGGGAAACCAAGGGCGGGGTCTGGGTCGAGCTCATCACTCCTCCTCTCGGCGAGGCTCGTGGCGGGGGGCGACTTCCGTACGCACCCAGGCCCGCAGCCGCCGTGCCCAGGCCGTCTGGTTACTCGAATCCTCGTCGACCACCCAGCGGCGAACTTCCTCCGATGTGACCGGCAAGAACCGACTCATCTCGGCGACGTGATATCGTTCATCGTCGCCCAGAAGCTCGATCACGAGCTGATCGCCGTCGAACCGCCAGACCTCGGGGACTTGCAGGGCGGCGTAGATCGCCGCCCGGTCGACTTTCGAGGGCGAGACGTCGACCTCGATCGCCAGGTCGGGATTGGGATAGTCCGCGATAAGTTCAGACCCACGAGCTTTCGAAGCGGCCACGGCGTCGAGCTTGTCGATCTGGAAAAAGTAGGACTCGTCAGCCTCCAGCCCGCGCGCGATCTCGGGCCGCTTCCAGGTCGTTTGACCCGCGCTCTTGAACGGAACCTCGCACTCCTCGGCCACCAGTTCCGCGACCCGACTCAGCAAGTTCCTGGAATCCTCGTGAACGAGACCAGGCGACATGAACTCCAGATCCTTTCCATCGAAATCGACATGGAGATGGAACCACTCCGGGATCGAATCCACGAGCTGCTCGTAAAACGCATAGTCCACATCGCGAATGACCACGCGCCGGTCGGGCTCGGCGACCATCTCCTCGAGCTCGGCCAACGTGGGAACGGGGCGCGGCGGTGCCGCGGGCGCGGGCGAAAGGGAACCCGAAGGCGGGGTCTTGAGCGAGCTCATCGCGCCTCCTTTCCATATAGAGAGGAAGGGAACGACGCCATTCTCCAGAAAGAGGGGGTCGTTTGGGAAGTTCGATTCCCGGTTGTCTCCTCCGACCCGATACTCTCTATTCTATCAAGGATGGGGCGATAAAGTATGGGGCGAGAGACACACGTATTGCCGGCAAGATGGGAAAACTAGGCATGAAAGCGAGGATGACGGGGCTCGAACCCGCAACCTCCGGCGTGACAGGCCGGTGCTCTAACCAATTGAGCTACATCCCCAAGGCAAATCGGGCAAGGACTTGCGACGAATTGGCGACGTGCGAGGTCGATCCGATTCGCGGCGATTGGCGAGAAGCCTAGGTCGCTTCTCGGACAAGTCGTTGCTTCCACGGGTTCGATTTTATCGGCGGCTGGCGTCGACATCAAGGGCTGGGCTGAGTCGGCATCAAGGAATTCGACATCGAGTGCCTCCAAAAGCCCGTTCCCCCGCGTCAAGATCGGCGAGCGGCCCGGTCGTCTAGCGACGTCGGCGCGTCGGGCCCGTGCCGTGCGACCGCACCGACGACCCGCTCCTCTTTCGAGGCCGGCGCGGGAATCGTTATGATGCCTCGGCGACGATTGTTTCCAGCCTCGCTCAACCATGATCCACCTCCCACCCGACCGCGTCGTGGGTCATGACCGCTTCGTCGTCTCACCCGAGATGAGAGCACGCCCACCCCAGAATCCGCGCCGGTCCGGATCATTCCGTCGGAAACACGATGTCAAAAAACCCGCCCAACCCGCTGCTCAGACCGTTTTCGGTTTTCCTGGTCGCGCTGTCGCTGTCGATCGGTTGGGGCATTCGCGGCGACTTCGGCCACGAGGCGGGCGCATGGATCCCCGGCGCGCTCGCCGCCATGGCCGTTTGCCTGCTCTCGGGGCGCGACGACTGGCGGCGGCGGGTCGCATACTGCGCGATGTTCGGCGGACTGGGATGGGGGTTTGGCGGGTCGATCGCTTATATGTACACGATGTCGTTCGCCAGCTCGGGTCAGTGGGAGTCGGTCTGGTACGGCTATTTCGCGGTGTTCCTGGTCGGAGGGCTCTGGGCGGGCCTGGGCGCGGCCGGCATCGCGCTTCCGCTCTGCCTCGACCGCGAGCGGCTGACCAGGCTGTTCACGCCATTCTGTTTCGTCATGACGGCGCTCATCCTCAACCAGTTCACGATCGGGCCGGTCGCGCGGCTCTTGAGCGCCCCGAGCACGAGCGGCATGGATGGGACGTGGTCGCGCCAGAAAAGCCCGCTCTACTGGTTCGACGCCGACTGGTGGCCCGCCGTCTGGGCCCTGATCGGGGTGTGCCTTTACGACCTCTGGGAGCGCCGATTCGCCGGGATCGGCCGCTTGATCGCGTTTGGGGTGCTGGGGGCGCTGGCGGGCTTCCTGGTTCAGGCCGTCCTCGATCAAACGGGTCTCACGCCCCGGTTGGTCGGTCTCGTGGTCGTCCATCAAGGGGACGTCTCGGCGATCGATCCCGAGACGGGCAAGCCGTTCGACGCCGCCAATCTCATGACCAACTGGCCCCAGTTCTTCGGCGACTTCCCCCAATCTGTCGGTGGATTGATCGGACTGACGCTTGGGCTCTGCGTCTATTTCCGCCGGCATGGCAAGTGGCGGAACGACTCGGGGCTGTTTCTGGCGATGGCGCTCGGCTGGCTGCTCGCGTTTCTGCTCCTACCCGTCCTGGGCTCGATTCCGTGCCGTGAATACGGTGGGTTCCGCCTGACGCCGCCGCGGAGCGACGATTGGGCCGGGATCCTGGGCGTTTTCATCGGGGCGTCGATCTATCTGTCGCGGAACGGCCTCGCGCCGGCGGCCTTTGCCGGGGCGATGAACTTCGTGCTCGGCGGGCTGGCGTTCGCGTCGATGCATTTTCTGAGGGCGATGGTCCGCATCCCCGGCAACCCCGACTTGACGCGGACAACGGGCGGCACGCCCCCGGCGTGGGCCCACTACCAGAGCGCCAACTGGCACAGCATCCTTGAGCAATCCCAGGGGTTTGGCCTGGGCCTGGCGACAGCCTTGACGATGGCGTCGCTCTGGCGCAAGCTCACGCCGGTCCGCGACGACCCGCCCGTCCGCCGCTGGACCGACGTCTTCTCCGTCGGGTTCGTCGTATTCTTCATGACCTATGTGAACGTGATCAGAAACGTGCCCGAGTGGACGCGGATGGACCACCCCCTGGTCCCCGCGCTCATGAAGGCGCCCTTGATCGCGGCCGTCGAGCTGAGCGCCGCCGGCTGGTTCAACATCGCCTGGTGCGCCATCAGCCTGTCATTCATCGGCCTCATGATGGTGCATTGTCGGCGTGGGTTGGCGGTCGTCCCGGCTTCATGGCTGGGGAAGGGTCAGCTCGTCTATTTCCTGGTGCTCTGGATCATGGTGATCGCGGATTTCGAGCGGTCGCTCAATGGTTTCGGCGAGGCGCGGCTCGTGACCGAGTGGGTGATCATCCTGAATGCGAGCCTGGCGACGTTCCTGGTGATGACCCTGCCCGGCCCCGCGATCAAGCTGGCCGCGAGCGAGCCCCCCAGTTATCGCTGGCGCCTGACCGGCGTCTGGGTGATCGGCCTGCCGCTGGCGGCCGTGATTCTCTCTCTGTATGCGGTGGTCCTGTTCCGGGTCTACGGCCACGCCACGATCTCGGGCGCGCAGTACCGCTGGGGCGACCAGGCGGTGTGGCGCACAAAGCCGATTCTGAAGAACCGGGCCCACCGCTGAACCCGCGGCCGGACCAGCCGCGGAATCCCTGGCCAAGGAGAAACCGAGGAGGGCTTGCTCGCAACGGACGTGAGGGGCTAGTCTGTGCCGACGCCGGTGACATCGAGCGGCGATGGAATTGGCTTCGTGGGGCAACGAGGGCGAGACGGTGCGGATCACGCGAGCGATCATCACGGCGGCCGGCCGCGGGGCGCGGCAGTATCCGGCTTCCGACACCGTGCAAAAGGCGATGCTGCCGCTCGTCGATCGCGATGGACTTACCAAGCCCGTGCTCCAGATCGTCGCCGAGGAGGCGATCGAAAGCGGCGCTCTGGACGTCTGCGTCGTGGTCGCGCCCGGCGACGAAGCCGTCTACCGCGCCCAGTTCCACGGCTACGCCAACAATCTGCGCTCGGCCTACAAGGGCCACGACTGGGCGATCGAGC
>DAIDHE010000026.1 GCA_027459775.1 Planctomycetales bacterium
TCGATCCGTTTTTCGATCCATTGTTTGCGGTCTTTCGGTCCTTCGCCGAGCAGAAACGCTCGCCGCACGCACCGCGTGAGGCAGTGATACCAGCGAGTCACCGAAGGGTCGACCAGGCGCGCGCGAGCCATCGTCATCGGAAGGTCTCCTCAAGAAGTCCACGCAAGCTAACAAGTGCCGGTCGAGGAGTCAAGACTTCGGTGCCTGTCCATCCTTCTCTGGAGTCGAAGTGGAGGATATCGGCGCGTTTGGCCGAAGGCTGAGGGCTGAGTGGGGTCAAAGATAGGCCAAGGCAAGCAAGCAACGACAGAGATCTTGTAGAGTCGAGAGGGTGCGATCCCAAAATAGGGCGACTCCAAGGCCCAATCACAGACAACCATATATCGCTACTGACACCACGCATGCACGCTTGAATCGACAGGGCAATCCAGACTCTCGTTGGCCAATCAGAGCACGCACTCGGTCGTCCACGCACTCCGGTGCGATCGGCGGCGAATTGTGGCTGTCTGAAATCGCCGCTCCGGTGCGATCGGCGGCGAATTGTGGCTGTCTGAAATCGCCGTCGCTGTCTGAAATCGCCGTCGGCGGCGAACGTCTTGACGTGGCGGCCTTGCGCGGCGAAGTCGAAACTCCGTTGTTCGGGCCGCCGAGTCGCAGCCTTACAGGCTGCAATACCAAGAGAAAAGGTGTTCATGAGCCGTCGCGGACCGGCGAACCCAGGGCTGCGCTCTGGGCTATAATCGCTCAGTCCTTCGGACTGGAAACGGGTCGTTCACGGCCGCCGGGCCACAATGGATTCATTCTCACCTCAACTGGGTGAGAAACCAGAGCCCTCGGATTTCGCGGGCGCTCGCCGCACGCCGACCTTCACCGAGGCGAGGTGAGAGCCTGACGCGACGAAGCCGCGACCAAGAAAAGGCGCGATCCACGGTTAGGAAGCCGAGTTGAAGAAACCGCGGACCGCGATCAACGAACTCCGGCGGGATGTCGGTCTGGTAGAATGAAAGGGCTTTCAATGCGAAGAGCCGTTCGACCCCTCAATCGGACTCCCTGAGCAGAGCCGAGTTCGGCGTGATTGCCGGTCGCGCCGTCCAGGAACGGAAGGAGCATCAGCCGTGACCACCGTTCGTACCGTGATCCACGACCGTCGAATCGTAGTCCCCGCGCCCGAGGAGCTCCCCGATGGCACGGCGGTCATCCTCACGATCGGCGCCGATGACGACGGCCCGACGTCGCCCGCGGAGATCGCCCGAGTTCTGGCGGCGATGGGGAAGCTGCAACCGCTTGAGATCCCCGACCGGGTGGAGGCGGACCTCGACGCCTGGGAAAGGAAGCTGAACCAACACGGCATCGATCACGCCGACAAGGCCCTCGAGGATCCGCGCCGATGAGACGGTTCATCCTCGATACCGGCATTGCCGCGTTGCAGCTCGACCGCAAACGCGGCGTGTTCGAGCGGGCCACGGCGGAAGTCGCCAAGAGAAACCGGGTCGGCATCGCCGCGCCGGTGCTCGCCGAGCTCGCGTTTCGCGCCGAAGGCAGCCCGCGGCGGGACCGGAACATCCTGCGACTCCGCCAGGCGCTGGATGTGTGGAAACTCTGGCTGGTGGACGCTGCCGCCGCGTTCGAGTATGGGCGGCTCGCATTCGAGTTGAAAACGATCGGCCGCCCAATGGGGCAGAACGACATCATGATCGCCGCCATCGCCCTGTCCCTGGGGAACGCCACTGTCGTCACGATGGACACCGACCTCGCCGCAATCCCCGGATTGACCGTCGAGAACTGGGCGGATCCCTCCTGAGCGACCGTCCGGTAATAAGTTGCTCGGACGCCGCTTGTCTTGCAAGCGACCCGCCTGCTTTTGCCAGAAGGCAGGCGGGACGCCCGCACCACAAAAGGATCGCGTTACTCCCGAGCGCGCTCCGAGATCACGAAGCGCGCTTCGGGGACTCGCTGGTCTCGTTTGACGGAGGCCGGACGACTGGGGCGGTGGAGCTTTCGCGATCTTCACCGTGACGGCCGTTCCGGCGACCGACCGGTGACAAGTCGGTCGGTCCGCCTGAAAATGTTCATAATGCCAACACTTGGCGATCGCAGTCGCTTCGTGCGCCCGGATGGTTCACAGGCCCGCCGCGGACGACGCGGGGAGGAAGACGGGCGAAGACAAAAAACGAGGAATCTTGATTTTTGGGTGGGCCGAACGAGCGCGGTTCGACGCTGATTCGCTGGATGCGCGGCGCGCGCGGCGGCGCGGATCGGGTTTCCGAAATCGAAAAACAACCCGCGTGACCGCTCGCGTGCTCGACTGTACGATACGCCATTCGCCCTCTTCGAATTCTTGCCGCGATAACGATCCGACCCCCTGCGTTTCACCACCCGGAGTCGCCACCGATGTCTCGACGAACGTGCTCGCTTCTGGCCGCCCTGTTGTGGGCGGCCCCGTGTCTGACGGCGTCCGCCCAGCAGGCCCCCCCCGCGCCGGTCGCCACCGACCCCACCATCGAACGCATCAAGGAAGAAGGGCTCAAACATTCGAAGGTGATGGAGACGCTGAGCTACCTCACCGACGTGATCGGGCCCCGGCTGACGGGGTCGCCCAATCTCAAACGCGCCAATGAATGGACCCGCGACCGGCTGGCGTCGTGGGGGGTCTCGAACGCCCACCTCGAGGCCTGGGGGCCGTTCGGGCGGGGGTGGTCGCTCAAGCGGTTCTCGATCCAGGTGGTCGAGCCCCAGTGCATCCCCCTGATCGGCTTCCCCAAGGCCTGGTCGCCGGGGACCGACGGCGTGCTGACCGCGCCCGTCGTCTCATTCGACGCCAAGACCGAGCCCGAATTCGCCAAATACAAGGGCAAGCTCAAGGGTGCGATCGTGCTCATGAGTCCGATCCGCGAGGTTTCGGCCCATTTTGAGCCGCTGGCGGCGCGGAAGACCGACAGCGAGCTGCTCGAGCTGGCCGACGCGGCCGAACCCGCCCCGCGGGGCAATCGCGGCGGCCGGGGCAATCGCGGCGGCCCCGCGGCTGTCGCGGCGAACGGCGCGGCCCCAGGCGCTGCACCGGCCGCGGCCGGCGCGCCCCCGGCCGGTGCCCGACAGCCGGGCCGGATGGGCCGAATGATGTCGCCCGAGTTTCTCGCCCAGATGGAGCTCAATCGCAAGAAGCTGCTCTTCCTGGTCGGCGAAGCGCCCGCGATGATCGTCGAGGTCAGCAACCAGGGCGACGGCGGCACGTTCTTCGTCCAGTCGGCCACGATCCCGAGCAGCACGCCCATGGCCATGCCGGGCGCCCGGCCGGCCGGGGGTCGCAGGGTCTCGCCGTGGGATAAAGACGCGCCCAAGCTCATCCCCCAGGTCGTCCTGTCCAAGGAACACTACAACCGCCTCGTCCGCATGTGCGAGGCCGGCGAAAAGCTCACCATCGCCGTCGATCTGCAGGTCCAGTTCCACGACGACGACCCGATGGCCTACAACACCGTCGCCGAGATCCCCGGCACCGACCTGAAGGACGAGGTCGTGATGCTGGGCGGCCACATGGACTCATGGCACAGCGGCACGGGCGCGACCGACAACGGCGCGGGCGTTTCGGTCGCGATGGAGGCCATGCGGATCCTCAAGGCCCTCGACCTCAAGCCCCGCCGCACCGTTCGCATCGGACTCTGGTCCGGCGAAGAGGAAGGGCTGCTCGGCTCGCGCGCGTTCGTCACCCAGCACTTTGGCAAGACCCCGGCAAACATGTTCGGCCCGGCGGCCAGCGAGAACGCCGCGACCAAGGAAACGACGACTGAAAAGCCCGAGTTCGCGCATTTCTCGGGCTATTTCAATCTCGACAACGGCACCGGCAAGATCCGCGGCGTCTACATGCAGGGGAACGAGGCGGTCCGGCCCATCTTCCGCAAGTGGCTCCAGCCGTTCAAGGACATGGGGGCCTCGACGCTCAGTCTCTCGAACACCGGCGGCACCGACCACCAGTCGTTCGACGGCATCGGGCTGCCCGGCTTCCAGTTCATCCAGGACGAGATCGAATACAGCAGCCGCACCCATCATTCCAACCAGGACGTCTTCGACCGCATCCAGGCCGACGACATGAAGCAGGCCGCCGTGATCATGGCCGCCTTCGTCTACAACACCGCCATGATGGACCAGAAGCTCCCCCGCAAGCCGGCCCCGGAAGCCCCCCGAGGCGACCGCACCGCCGCAGCCCGCTGAGTTCGACACGATCCGCGCGTGTGCTCTTTGAACACGGAGGCCGAGATTCGGCCTCCGTGTTTTTGTCCCCTCGCAAGCGACGAGGGAGAACCGACAGGCGAGACGCCCGTCAGAGCCGGCTCGCGGCTCCGAGAATCGCCAACTCTCGCTGGGGCTCGTCTGGCTCGTCTTGTGAGCAGCGCAGAGGGTTCCAGGTGCGTGCCAGGCGAGCCTCGGCCTCGGTCTGATCGGGCCTACGCCCGAGGTTGGAGGGCCTTCGCCCTCGTCCGAACCACGGACTGACGTCCGTGGTCACCGCCTCGCGACCGGTCCGAGTACAAGCCCGAAGCGCGAGCGAGTGAGTATCTGAAGCAGATTTGCGATCAGGAACTCACTCGCTGGCGCGTCGGGCTCGTATTCTTACCGACCCTGCGCGCTGGCGGTAGAAACGAAATGGATTCGCAGGCTCGTTCTTCGATCGAGCCGGGCCTCGATCCAGAGCACCCGGCCATCCCAGGCGTATCGCGAGCGATCGAGCGCTTGCCCGTCGATCTCGATCCGGGGCTCGCCCGGTGGAGCGTCGGTCCATTCGACGACCGGGTTCATCCACACTGGCGCGGGCTCGAGAACGAGCTCGACGTCGCGCCCACCCCCCTTGAGCTCGATCGCCCGGCGTTCGAGTGCCTTTTGCTTGTTGAGCGCCGTCGCGCCGTGGACTTCGAGGCGCGGGGCGGCGGCGTAACTTCGCGCCCAGTCGAGCAGGAGGTCGTCCGGGGCGCTGGTCATTCCGATGAGCCAGGCCCAGCGCCCGACCTTCATCGGTCGCATGCGGCCTTGGGCGTCGGGGAGGGTGGCGTCGAGTGAGAAGAGGGGCTCGGGGCGGTCGTTGGCCCAGCTCATGATACTGCTGTGGCAGGGGGTGAGCGCGACGCGGTCGTCGATTGCGTTGCCCGTGGAATTGCCCCTGGCCAAGGGCCAGTGGCTC
Organism: Planctomycetales bacterium; assembly: GCA_027459775.1. GTDB lineage: Bacteria > Planctomycetota > Planctomycetia > Isosphaerales > Isosphaeraceae > JAKBAP01. Next base: position 5,171 of record DAIDHE010000026.1, read on the forward strand.
CCCCAGTAACAGGGCGTGACCATCAGGCCCTGGTCCCAGAACGGGCCGAAGACGACCTTGGGAAACCGCATGAGCCTCGGCGCGAACGAGACGGCCGCGTGCTCCTCACCGGGGCTCAGGCGCAGCCGGTAGATCGCCGCCTGGTTCTTGGCGGGGCGCGGCGGAGAAGGGGGGGATTTCAGGCTCGGGTCGGGAAATGTGTAGGTCAAGCGCGCGCCGTCCAGGAACAGGGCGTCGATCGGGGCGCGCGGCAAGACATCGAACGGATACGCGCCCTGGGGGGTGAGCAGGATGAACTCGGCGAGCTCGTAATCGTTGGCCGGGTCGGCGACGAGGGTGACGACCCGCGCGCCCAGGCCGTCGGGGTAGAAATAGTAGTCCTCGACGGCCAGGTCGCCCCAGACCTTGTAATCGAAATCGGTCGATTGGTACGACCAGCGCACGTGGACGCGGGCCGGAGTCGATTCGACGATCTGGACACGGCTGTAGCGCAATTCCTTGTCCATGAGAGGCTCGACGCAGTCGACGGCCCCCGCCGGCTGCGAGATGATCTCGGCCCATTCGTAGCAGGCGCCTGTATTGTGCCGGCCGGCCCAGAACGGGATGTCGCTCGAGCCCCGCCAGAACACGAACCGGCCTCCGTTCGGCAGCCAGACGACGACGTCGCGCGTTTCCGGCTTCCATGCGCCCTCGTAGGGGATGCTGGTGAACTCGCCGTTCGAGCGTCGCACGGAGATCGGCGCGTCGTAGCGCAGGCGTTCGTAGGTCGCTCCAAAGCTCGGTCGGGCCGGCGGGTGGGAGACCCGCATGACGGGGATTTCCCTGGCCCAGAGCAGGCTCGAGTCGGCGTCTTCCAGGCGAACGGCCAGGGCGTCGCGATCGCCTCTGGGAGTCGGACATGAGAGGATGAACCGCGCCCGATGGATCATTCCGGCCGCGAGCGGGAACGGCTCGACCATGCTCGCCTGGGGCGAGGACTTGTAGAAGAGCTTGAGATGGGCCCCCTCATGGCCGCGGGTCCGCGCGAGCGCGGCCGCCTCGACGGTCACGTTCGCGCCTGGCCCGGTCAAGAGCCAGCCGTGCGGAACGAGAATCGTCCCCAGGTCAACGGGGTTCACGACGGGATCGGCCGCGGCGACGGCGTCGGCCTCGAGAGCGGGAGGCGTGGTCTTGAGGCGGGCGAGCGGCTGATCCTTCGCGCCCGGCGCTGATCGCGTCAGTACGACCTCGTCACAGCCTTTGAACAAAGGCATTCGGACGCGATAGGGGGGGTGGGGAGGAAAGACGACCCCGGCTTGTGATGACGCGCGACCTTCGGAGAAGCCGACGATCCGATAGTCGCCAGGCGGGGGCTGATCGCGGGCCTGGATCGCGAGCTCGCGGGGTGTTCCCACGCGGTCGAGGCCGAAGGGTGGACGCCAGGGATGGCCCTGGTCGACCGCGATCGAGAACGCCGCGGATTCCTGGCCGCGGGCGCGCTCGCCGTTCGAACCCAGGATGAGTGAAAGGGCGAGCAGGCGGGCCAGGGTTCGGATCATGATCCGCGGGCTCCGAGCAGTTTTTTCGCGGCCGCGGCGATGCGTGGGGCGTCGGGCCGATAGAGGTTTTCGAGAGGCGGCGAGAACGGGACGGGCACGTCGGCCGAGGCGACCCGCGCGACGGGCTCGAGCAGGTGCTGGCCGAATCGTTCCATGATCGAGGCGGCGATCTCGGCGCTCACGCCGCCGGTCAGGGGGCCTTCCTCGACGATCACGACGCGGCCGGTTTTCTGGACCGAAGCGCCGATGGTTTCGAGATCGAGCGGCGCGAGGCTGCGAACGTCGATCACCTCGGCGTCGATTCCCTCGGCCTCGAGCCCCTGGGCGGCCTGAAGGGCGAAGTGGACCATCAAGAGCCAGCCCAGGATCGTGACGTCCCGGCCGGGTCTGCGGATGGCGGCCCGATCGAGCGGGAGGGTGTAATCGCCGGGCGGGATCTCGCTCGAGGCGTCGACCGCGCCAGGCTCGGTCCGCGCCCCTTTCGAGCCGTAGAGCAGTTTATGCTCGAAGATCAGCACGGGGTTGTCGTCGCGTACGGCCGCTTTCAGGATTCCCTTGGCGTCGTAGGCGTTCGAGACGGCCACGACCTTGATCCCGGGCACGCCCACGAAATAGCGCTCCATGCTCTGGGCGTGCTGTGAGCCCCGACCGGTCGCCCCCACGGGCGCGCGCATCACCATCGGTACGGAGATCTTGCCGCCCGACATGTAGCGCAGTTTGGCGGCGTTGTTGACGATCTGGTCCATGGCCAGGAACAAGAAATCGCCGTACTGGACGTCGACGATCGGTCGCATGCCCATGAGCGCGGCCCCCGTCGCCGCGCCAAAGAATCCCAGCTCGGCAATGGGCGTGTTGAGCATGCGGTCGGGGAATTCGCGCTCGAGGCCGAGCGTGACGGTGAACGCGCCTCCCCAGCCGCCTTGCACCGCAATGTCCTCGCCCAGGCAAAACACGTCGGGATCGCGACGCATTTCCTCGGCGATGGCGTCACGGAGCGATTCGGCGATGCTCAGTCTGGGCATGAACTCGAGTGCTCCATCAAAGCTTGAGGGTCGATCGGGATCCGGGCGAGGCTGTTCGAGGGATGGATTGCCGGGTCTCGTGTGTCGTGGCGGGCGTTTCTCGGCGCTTGCTTCTGTTGGCGCTTACACGAGGATCTAGAGGTTCTCGAGCAACTGGTCCCATGAGGTCACTTCGGGATCGACGATCCGGTCGCCGAGCGTTTCCAATCGGTCCAGATCCTCGATCTGATCCAGCGTTGCCAGCACAGTCGGGGTCGGCGCGCCAAATCGCTTCGCGCCCTGACGGCGCAGGAACTTACGGGCCTCCTCCTCGCGCCCTTCCTCGCGCCCTTCCCTCAGAATGGCCTGGTACGTCGTTGACTCGCGCATCGGGTTCCCGGTTTTCAGGGGCATGGTCATGGTCCGAGCTCGGGCTTTGGCGTGGCCCGTGTCAGGGATTTTCGAGCAACTGGTCCCACGAGGCCACGTTAGGGTCGACGATCCGCTCGCCGAGGGTTTCCAGTCGCTCCACATCCGCGATCCGCTCCAAGGCCGCGAGGGCCGTCGAGGTCGGAGCGCCGAATCGCTTCCCGCCCAGACGGCGCAGAAATCTTCGGGCTTCCTCCTCGCGCCCTTCC
>DAIDHE010000188.1 GCA_027459775.1 Planctomycetales bacterium
TCAGGATCCACAAACCGGGCCTACGATAATGGAAGCGTTGTTTTATTGTATCACTTGTGAGCACATGATATGGTTCCAGCGCCTCGAGTGTTTCCTCGCGTGCGATCCAGGTCGCGGTCGCGACCCGAGCCAGTGCATTCATCCAGACGGTGCCGGCGGGCGACTTGTGACGGTCCTCGCTCGCGGCGATCTTGAGCCCTTGCTCGCCCTCATGGAGGAAAGTGGGGTAGATCCAGAACTCCGGATGTTCGAGATGGAACTCGCCCGCCCCGCCGGTTTCGGCGACCCCTCCCTTGCGGATCAGGATGGTCTGGCGGCCTTCGACGAGCGCGGCGCACACCCCAGCCCATTCCTTGTACGCGGTCGCGCAATGTGAGGCTTGAATGTTCACGGATCCCACTCGACCTTGGGCGCTCGGACCATCAGATCGATGACGGCGGCGCGGGGCGGTTTCCCCTCGAACAAGACCTGGTGAAGCTGGGTGGTGATCGGCATCGAGACCGCGCGCTTTTGAGCCAGTGGGACGATCGAGCGGGTGGTCGCGATCCCCTCGGCGACATCGACCATGCCGGCGAGCACCTGGTCCAGGCTCTCGCCGCGGCCGATGCGCTCGCCGACCATCCGATTGCGGCCGTGACGACTATAACAGGTCGCGACGACGTCGCCCACGCCGGCCAGCCCCTGAAACGTCTCGGGGCGTGCGCCCAGGTCGACTCCCAGCCGCGTGATCTCGACCAGGCCCCTGGTCAAGAGGGCGGCCTTGGCGTTGTCGCCGAGACCCAGGCCGTCGCAGACGCCGGCGGCCAAGCCCAGCACGTTCTTGAGCGCCCCCGCGAGCTCGACCCCGAGCGGATCGCTGCTCGTGTAGACCCGCAGCGACTCGTGATTGAGCAGGTCGCGAACCTGCTCCGCCAGTCGACCGCCGGGAGCCGACACGAGCACCGACGCCGGCTGGCCGCGCGCGAGCTCCTCGGCGTGGCTCGGACCCGACAGAACGGCGATTTCGCGCTCGCCCAGCACCTGACCGATGATCTGGCTCGGCCGAGCGAAAGTGCCGTTCTCGATCCCCTTGACCACCGAGAGGACCGGGGCGCCGGCCGGCAGCGCGCTCGCCGTCGCCTCGAGGGTCGTCCTCAAGAACGCCGTCGGGGTCGCGGCCACGATCAGGTCAGCGCCTCGGGCGGCGTGGCCCGCGTCGGCCGTCACGCGGACCCGATCAGGAATGGGCACGCCCGGCAAGTGCCGCTCGTTCAAACGCGTCGCCGCGAGCCGCTCGGCCCGACCGGGGTCGCGCAACCAGATCGAGACCGATTCGACCGAGCGCTCAAGCAGAAGCGCGATCGCCGTCCCCATTCCGCCAGCGCCCAGAATCACGACCCGTCTCATGTGTCGTCGCCTCGCGAGCTCGGATATCGCGTTCCATCGTAACGCGACGGACGACCCCTCCACATGGGATTTCCCACGCGGGGTGGATGAGGGACAGGCGTCCAATCAACGCGAGGCGGTCGGCGGCAGGGTTCACGGTTCGAATCGGGCGTCACGTCCGGGTCTCCTCGAGAGCGAGCTCGGGGCGGGGTCGGATGAGCAATACGCATCCGATCGAGACGACCGCCACACTGGCGAAGGCTGTGCAGATCAGGCTCAGGGACGCGTGGCGATCGCGGAGCGCTCCGAAGCCCCAGTCCGCCAGCCCTCCGCAGCCGATGCTCACGAAATTCATCACTCCGTATCCGGTGGCTCGCAGTCGCGGGCGTACGATCTGCGAGAGGATCGGCATGCTGTTGCAGTCGAAAAAACCCCAGCCCAGGCCGAAGAGAATCAGGTACGCGACCGCGACCCAGAGCGCGGGCGCGGCCCCGACGCCGACAATCGCCGGCGCGATCAAGGCCACGCCGATCGCACTCGTGTAGATCCTGCCGCGGGCGCCGCGTTTCATCCACCGGTCGGCCAACCAGCCTCCCGCGACCGCGCCGGCCATCGCAGCCAACTGCCAGTACAGCGTCGCGGACACGCCGGCCTGGCCCTGGCCGATCTGGTAGCGCTGCTTGAGAATCGCCGGCATCCAGTCGCGCACGATCCAGGCCGCAAGCGCGGGCAGAGTGAAGAAGAGGACCAGCAACAGGAACGACGGGTTGGCGGCGAGCTCGCGCACGGCGTTCCAGGGGGCGATCCCGGGCGCGGCCGACCGATCCCCGCCTCGGGGAGCGTCGCGCAGCAAGAGCAACAGAGGCAGGGCGTAAATCACGCCGAACAGCCCACAGGCATGAAACACGAAGCGCCAGCCCAAGGTGGGAGCGTCGGCGATGTAGCCGCTCGCGCCCCCCACGATCACCCCGAGGTAGATCGCCGTTTGGTGCAGGCCGACCGCACGCGACCGAGTCGCCCCGAGGTGATAATCCGCGATCAGCGCGAGCGCGGCCGGCATGTAGAAAGCCTCGCTGATCCCCATGAGCGAGCGTGTCCAGAGTAGCTCGTGGTAGGTCGTCGCCTGGCCCGTCCACCACGTCACCGCCGACCACACAAACACGCTACCGCAGATTGTCAGCCGGCGGCTGAAGCGGTCGGCGATGTACCCCCCGATTGGGCTCAGCGCGGCGTACACCCATTTGAACTGACCGAGCATGAGGCCCCAATTCGCCTCGCTGCCAATGCTGGGCACGTCGGCCATGACCGAGTACTTCATCGACGCCAGCATCTGACGGTCCAGGTAATTGAGCAGCGCGACCGGCATGAGCAAGAGAATCACCAACCACGCCGTTCGAACGGGCGAGGCCGAGGCGGGAGTGGACGACAAGATGATGCTGGCTCCTCGTTGAATCACGGAAGGCGGCGGCGGAGGCGCAAGGATCCGACCGTTCGCGCCCCCGATGATCGCCCGAGCTGGCGAGCGTCTCACGCCAAGGCGGCGAGGCCGCGACCAAGAGCGAGCCGCGAAGCCGCGTTTCGCCGCCACAACGGTGTGTCGCGACGACGCCCTTCTGAAGCGGAACGCCCTGAAGACGCAGCCGCTCTTCGTCGACAAGTTTACCAGTTTGATCGCCGCCATGCTCTCCCCTTTCGACCGCGTCGGCTCCAGGGGACGCCGCCCCTTCACCGACGGATCGGTGGTCGACGTCCCCGTAATGTGGAACATGCCAAGCAGCGAGTCAATTCGCGATCCGCCGGCGCGCCGTGGACGCCCTCGTCGCGGCCAATCGAACCGCCGCGAAGCCAATGCTCGTCATCCCGATTCGGCCCGCCGAATCATCGGGTTCGATACGGAAGGCGACCGGTCGGGGTTCGCGCCGAAGGGCCAGAGAGGCTATCGTAAGGAAAAGGCCCCGGCGCCGGATCGCGCCAGGCTCGTCCGTTCCCAGAGGGCGGCTCGAGTGCCGGTCGCACTTCGGCGGAATCGCAACCGATCGAGTCGTGCCGGCTGGCCCCGTGGCCAGGAACGGCCGCACTGCCCGCCGACGACTCGATCGCTGGACCGAGGCGCTCCCATCGCACCAGGGCGGTTCGCCTCCTCGGAGAGGATCATGACTCGCGAATTCGATCGGACTCGGTTCGACATCAGAGCCCATCACGTCTCGACAAACGCACCCGCTGACCACCTTTACCAACACGCGGTCGCCCACGAGCGAGCGGTCGTCTTGGCCTCGGGCGCACTCGCGGCTTTCTCGGGCGAGAAGACCGGGCGGAGTCCCAACGACAAGCGGATCGTCGATCACGCGCCAAGCTCCCAAAACATCTGGTGGGGCTCGGTCAACATCGCGATGCCCCCGGAGGGGTTTCAAGCGTGCCGCCGCCGCGCTCTCGACTACCTCCAGGAGCGTCCCCAGGTCTTTGTCGTCGACGGCTACGCCGGCTGGGACCAGGCCCACCGCGTGAAGGTCCGGGTGGTCTGCGCCCGCGCCTATCATGCGCTCTTCATGCACAACCTGCTCATCAGGCCCAGCCCCGAGGAGCTCGCCGCGTTTGGCGAGCCCGACTTCGTCATCTGGAACGCCGGCGATCAAACCGCCCCGCTCGGAGCGCCCGGCATTTCCTCGCCGACATCCGTCGCGCTCGACCTCGACCTGGGCGAGATGGTCATCCTGGGCACGAACTACGCGGGCGAGATGAAGAAAGGGATCTTCACCGCCATGAATTTCTGGATGCCTAGAAAAGGCGTCCTGTCGATGCACTGTAGCGCCAATCAAGGCCCTGACGGAGACGTCGCCTTGTTCTTTGGTCTCTCCGGCACAGGCAAGACGACGCTGTCGTCGGACCCGGCTCGACGGCTGATCGGCGACGACGAGCACTGCTGGTCCGATCAGGGCGTCTTCAATATCGAAGCGGGATGCTACGCCAAGTGTCTCGACCTCAAGCCCGAGCTCGAGCCGGTCATCTTTCAGGCCATCCGCCCCGGGGCGGTCCTCGAGAATGTGGCCTTCGATCCCGCCACGGGCGCGGCCGATTACGCCGATCGCACGATTACCGAAAACACCAGGGCCTGTTATCCCATCGAGCACGTGCCTGGGGCCTTGATCCCCTGCGTGGCCGGCCATCCACGCAACATCATCTTCTTGGCGTGCGACGCCTTTGGAGTCTTGCCCCCGGTGAGCCGGCTGACCCGGGCCCAGGCGATGTACCATTTCCTTTCCGGATACACGGCCAAGGTCGCCGGGACGGAGGTCGGCGTGAACGCCCCTCAGCTCACGTTCTCGGCCTGTTTCGGCGCGGCGTTCATGGTCCTCCACCCGACCCGTTACGCCGACCTGCTGGCCCGGAAGATCGAATGTCATCATGTGAACTCCTGGTTGGTCAACACGGGTTGGACAGGCGGACCGCCGGGCGTGGGATCGCG
>DAIDHE010000032.1 GCA_027459775.1 Planctomycetales bacterium
CGCGGGGCCGACCGGCGGTCGGCACAGGAATCAAGGGCTCGATCAGGCTCCACTGTTCGTCGCTGAGGTCGGAGGGATAGGGCTTTCGCATGGGTGCTCGTCCTTGAGTCGGGTCAATGGCGGGACGTCCTTGAACGCCAACAGTTTACACGATTCGCTTTTTACCGGATAGCCTCTGAGCGAGCGGAGCCGGCTGTTTTCGGTCGCGGTCAGGTCTGGCGAGCTTGGCCGTCACACGAGCGAAATTGCCTTTTCGAGGAGCGGCCGGATTCTGACGAGGACCATGTTCGATTGGGCGACTCAGCCAACGATAGTGGCTTCGCCCTCGGGGCTGATTATCTCCTCGGCCGTCGCGAGCAAGTCCTACTCAATCCGATTGGCCTCGACTAATCAAACCGAATTCTCACTGAGGAGCATTCGCTGCACGCTGCCGAGCGTCGAGGTCAAGGTCGCGCGCAACAGGGCTGATCGCTCCTACGACCTGTTGGTGAGGCACACTCCTGCGGGCAGTGGTGGAGATCCGGCCACGGGGGTGATCATCGTCGAGACGAGCGATTCGTGGCAGCCGACGGTCAAGATCGGAGTTTATGTTTCGATGTCAGGAGGCCGCGATGAAGGCGAGACGACCAAGTGAGGGGTTCACCTTGATCGAGGCGATGGTCGTGATATCGATCATCGGCCTGCTCGTGCTCATTCTTCTGCCGGGCGTGCAGGCCGCGCGCGAGGCGGCCCGGAGGCTGTCCTGTGCTTCGAGTCTGAGCCAGATCGGCCTTGCCCTTCACGGCTACCATGCGACGTATAATTGTTTTCCGCTCAAGTGCTCGGCCAATATGACCTCTTCGTCGCTGGTATCGCTCTTGGGATATCTTGAACAGAGCAATCTATTCAATGCAATCAATTTCTCCTGGCCGGGCGTCGAAATGATTCCGATCCCAGTCGGCATGCGGAATGCGTCCGCCGCGACCGCCGCGAATGTGCATATCGGCTTGCTGCTTTGTCCCAGCGACACCGTCCCGGTCGGCCGAACCGTGGGCAACAGCTATCGAGTCAATATCGGTGTGGGCCCGGCGGAAATCTGGTCCGCCGAGACCCCGGATAGCGCGAACGGCTTTCTCGCGGCCTGGCCTCGGGTAACAAGCGCCGCCGACTTTCAGGACGGTCTCGCTCATACAGCCGCCGCCAGCGAGCGATTAATGGGGTCCGGCGACGAGGCTGGCCGCGGACGCCCTGAGCGAGACTATTACAATCTAGGACGCTATGGCAACCAGGTGATGAGCGATGCGAATCACGCGCTGGAAGGCTGCCTGATGCTCTCACGCACGCCAGGGGTGCTCTTCATTTACACAGCCGCGGGCACAAGCTGGTTCTTGGCGGGGCTTGAGCACACCGAGTACAACCACGCCCAGGAGCCGAATGGGAGGATCCCCGACGCGCTGTGCACGACCTATGTTCACCCGTGGGGCGTGTCAACGGCCCGAAGCTGGCACTTCGGAGGCGTGAACGTGCTCATGGCGGATGGATCCGCCCGGTTTGTGTCAGAGGAGATCAATCGCATGGTATGGAGGGGGCTAGGGACGCGAAACGGAGGTGAGCCGGTCGATTAGCCGCCGACGAGGCCTGCGGTTCGTGATCCAATGCTTTGCACCTTTTTCCTCTTCGTGATCGAGATGGAGGATCTGATGAATCGGATTATTTCTTTCCTCGCCTTGAGTTGGCTTTTCTGCCTTGGTTCCCTCGTCCTTTCCTTCGGGTGCCCCGGCGTCCGGTTTCTCACCACGGAGGAGCTCGGATCGCATGGCGGGAGTGTGATGGTCTGCATCTGCCCCTCGGTATCTTGTGTCTCCCTCAATCCCAACATCAACCAGAAGGGAGGCCCAGGCTGCCAAAAGGCCGGCGACGCCTGCCAGGCGTGTCCGAAGCCGGGGAATACCGAAGAGCTCTGGACCCCCATCAATAATTGCGGCACAACGTGCAATGGCGCCAACAAGCAGAAGCAGGGGGCGACTTTGGTCTGCCAAGGCTCCCTCAGCAACGGGACATGCCAGAAATCCGCGCAGGGCAATCCTTTTCCGTTCGTCTGCGCCAATCTTCAGGCCACTGAAAACAACTGTCTGCCGACCAACATCCAAGTTTATCCGCCCGTGGGCCAGTGATGACGCCTGGGCCCGACACCCTGAAACCCGAGTTCTCGGAGGCCCTCCGTGGGATCTCCAGGGACCGAGGGTGCCCTCCCGCACGGAGTGCGAGCGAGACGCCGTCTCTCCTGAATTGTGTCAGTGTGACCCTCCAGAACTTGACGAGGTTTTGTGATCGAGAGCCAGTGGAACTCGTCTCCGCCCATGGGTCGAAAATGACGAGGATCCGGAGCCCTGGACGCGTCGAGTACGCGCGCCGTAACAGGGCGATCGGTCATTTCGTTTCGGTCGCGATACGTTCAACCTGGGAATGAGATTAAGAAGCCCTGATCATGCTTGGGAGAGTATCGATGCGAGTTGGCGTCATCGGTCTCACGGCCGCGGTGATGTTGATCGCGGTCCCACGGGTGGCTCATGGACAACGCGTTGACAAGGCGCTTCTGCTCCAACTCGTGGACGGGCAGCTCTCGTCCATGGAGTCGTTGAGTTGCGAATATGAGATCTCGGTCGTTTTTGAGAAACGGGGGTCAGACGATCCCAGAGTTCAGCGCCTCGACGGACCGGTGTTCACATTCTATGGACGCCTTGATTGGCTGAATAACGGCGATTATCATCTCAGATCGTCCAAGGTCGACAACAGGACGAACTCGACGTATCTGATCGAGTTGTCGTTGATCGACAAGAAAAGCACGTCCTTTGTGAAAGAAATGAACGAGCCGCACGGCAGCGCCGAGATCGGGAGGGTCGGCTACCAAGGTTATGACTGGGCGGACACCGCGTTCGATTTCCTGCCGCTCTTCCACCTGAGAAACGAGCTGCAGCGAGCCGAGTCCGAGGTCGTCGATGAGGGTTCGGGCGAGGGGAGCGAGGCTGGATCGAGAATCCTGAGGCTCGTTTATTACAAGGATCAGCCGCCCGAGAAGGGTCGATCCTTGCGGCTCTGGATCGACTTTGACGAGGGCGTACGCGTCACGAAATCCGAGCTCTACGAGGGACGAGACCTAATGTGCGCGTTCGGGTACACGAGCTTCAAAGAGTACGCGTCGGGGGAGTCGAGGGTGTGGCTTCCGTCGCTGGCCGAGAAGAAGTCGTTCATGAAATTCGACCGAGACAAGGGGCAAATCAAGTATGTGAGCCAACCGAGGATCGTGGCCAGCTTCAACCTCATCGCCGACAAGGTTCGGTTCAAGGATCCGCGAATCAGGAAGAACATTTCCTTCGCCATTCCGAAGGGGACCATGGTCACGGACGCGATCAAGAAGCTGAGCTACGAGGAGGGTCGGGACTTGCGCCGCGCCCCGCGAACTCCCAAGGAATACGATCATCGGCTGCTGGAATATGTGAAGTCGGCCGCTGATGCGGAGCAGGAGATCCGGGCGACGTCGCTGGCGCGTTCGTCGACGACGCGGTTCCCCTGGCTCTCAGGCTTGGCGATGTGCGTCCTGGCGGCCCTCCTGATGCTCGTGGCTTACAAGAGGGCCTTTAGCCGTTGAGGAGCACGCTATGAGAACGACTGCGGCCGCGATCTGTTGCTGGGTCTGTCTCATCCGAGCGCTACAAGCCCAAGATGTCGAGTCCCCCACCATTGAGCGATTCGGCGACTGTGGCGTCGTTGCGCTTCACCTCCTCCTCAAAATCTCTGGGTCGAGGGTCGACCACCTCTCCCTCACGGAGGCCCTTCCCCCGGCTCGTAAGGATGGTTTTACGCTCGCTGAGCTTCGAAGGGCTTCCTCGCGGTTGGGGATGAGGCTGGTGGGGACACGGCACCCGTCGAATCAGAAACGGATCGACCGGCCTGTGATCGCGCTCATGGACTACGAGGGCTCGCCCCACTACATCGTCCTTAAGCCAGTGCTTCCCGATTCGTCGATCATCCAAGTTCTGGATCCGCCCTTCGCCCCCGATCTCTTGCCTCTCGACAGGTTGATGGATAATCCGGCATGGACGGGCATGATACTCCAGCCGATGAGTCTCCCCGAAGAGTTGATCGCGAGAGGCAGGGCCGTCTGGCCCCCGTTGTTCATAATCACCATCTCTTTGTCCATCGGACTTTGTATAGCGATTCGAGTCCGGCGAATGGTGCGAGCGCCACGTTTCGGTGCGAATGTTTGGGGGTCTAGGTAAAACGGATTGACATGCGTCCGGAGCGTCCTTCCCGGCGTCGATTCCATCGACCCATCGAACTCATTGCCAGTATGGGGTTTTCGGCATGGGTCGGCCTGGCGGCCACGGCGGCGGGGAGCTGTCGACTCGTCTGGACCCACCAGGCGAAAGACCCCTGGTCCGCGCGCCTCGGCGGTCAGGGCACGCCCGGCCGCCGGTTCCGGTTCCCGCTCAAAGCCAGATCTTGACCCGGCCCCGAAGTTGGGCCGGCAGGGCCCGCTCGATGATCCGCTGAATCTGGTCCGGGTGCATCCGCGTGCTGAAGTGCGAGACGATGATCACTTCGTTCTCGAAGCGATCGGCCCGCGCGATCAGGTCGTCCAGATGGGTATGGCCGTACTTGTGGATCACGGCCGCCCGTTCATTCGCCGCGACGAATGTCAGCTCCATGATCAAGATCTTTGCCTGGTAGACCGGGGGAAAAGCGTCGAGCCCTGGGGGCGAGGTATCGCCGAGGTAGGCCGCCAGCGGGATCCGGACCTCGGCCGAGACCTCGACCCCCGACATCCGCAAGTCGCGAATCTCAGCGCCCGAAAGGTCGTGGTATTCGGGCTTGAGCTTCTTGCGCCTTTCCCAGACCAGATAGCCCAGCGAAGGGATGGTGTGGCTGGTCGCGAACGCCTTCACGACCAGCTCGCGCGACAGCTCGACCTCGTCGCCCGCCGCGAGCCCGACCAGGTCGACCGGCATCCGGCCGCGGTCGAGCCTGCGCATCGCCTGGAGAAGCTGTTCGACCCCTTCGACGGCCGACGCCGGCATGTAAATGGTCGGCGGCGCCATCTTCATCATCCGCCGCCGCGCCACCAGCACGGGCAGGGCCGCGATGTGGTCGAGATGCGAGTGCGAGACGAACCAGTTCGGCGTCGTCATGAACGACCAGGGCTGTGCGCCCATGTCAAACCCCAGCTTGAGCTCGGGGATGCGCCAGTAGGTCTGCACGGCGGCGCGGGAGTAGCCCTCGACCGTCAGCCCGCCGTGCGAAAGCACGCGGATCGGGGCGTTGTCCACGGGGTGATCCAGCGATTCCACCTGCGATTCGAGATCGGTCGTCAACGAGAGTCTCCTGAAATCCCCCGGTCAATCACGCCCCTTGGCGCTCGAACCCACTATTATACGCTGGTCGCCAGGATCGGCGAGAACAGTCGCCCAAGGGCGGGCCGTGGAGCAGGGGGGCGGTCTCGATCATGCGCGAGCGAATCGTCGAGGTTTTTGGCCCGGCCTATCTCGACCGGGTGGTTCGGGTCGATGGGCCGATCCTGGACGCGAGCCAGGGTCCGCCGCTGGACCTGGGCGTCGACGGCGAATGGGCCAGTCGAGGCGGCGCGGGGCTCGAGCTGGTCGATCCCGAGGGCTTCACGATCGCAATCGCCGTGCCCGCCGATTGGCCGGGCCCGCGGGGGGTTGTGCGGCTGTCGCGGTCGCCGCGAACCGGGGCCCAGGGGCGTCGAAAACTCGCCGCCCTTTCCTGGCATGACGACCTGGGGGGCATGGGGGCGGGGTTCGCGGCCGCGCTCGGCGGCAGGCTCACGAGCGCCCTCGGGCCCGAGACCGACCCTGTCAGCCAGACGGTCGCCGGCCTGCTTGAGCGCCACCGCGTCGTCCACCAGCCGCTCCGCGTGCTCGACCACGCCGCCGACTGGACGCTGCTGATCACGAGCGGCCGGTTTGGCGACAAGTTCCCGGTCGGTTTTCGCGGCTGTCACGCGGCGCTCGACGCCCACCTGCTCGCGAGCTTCGCGGGCCCGTGTGATTTGCGGATTGTCGCCGGGCTTTCGAATGAGCAATCCGCGCCGCTGCTGACGGCCGCCGGCGCGCGGGTGCGGCTCTTCGCCCCGACGATCCGCAATATGCTCGACCGTGCGAAGCCAGTGCTTGAGATGGCGGCGTCGATCGACGTCTTGTGTTGCAATCAGGCCGAATGGGACGCCCAGGAGGATCGTGAGGAGATCGCCTGGCGGGTGTCGATTCTCGCCGTCACCGCCGGCGCGCGGGGCGCGCGGGTCCAGTTCACCCTGCCCGATGGGTCGTCGGCCGTCCTCGAGGCGCCCGCTCTCGAGCGCGATCACCCACCCCGCGACACCAATCGCGCGGGCGAGGCGTTCGCGGCCGTCTTGGTCCAGACGTTGCTCGACCACGGCTGGGACGCGACCCGAGGGGTGGTCGAGCCCTCGCTCATGCGATCGGCCCTCGACCGCGCCCTGGCCGCCGGCGCCCTGGTGATCGACCGGCTGGAGTTCGGATTCCCGACGGCCGCCGAAATCACCTCCGCCCTCGAAGCCCAGAAGTCCAGCCGCGCGCCATGGTAGGAAACCAGGCTGGAAACGACGCCAGGCGCCGTATTCCGGGCGTGGCGACGGTCGAGACGATGACGCTAGCACTCGGCTTCACAGAATCGACGGGCTGGGCTCCTCGAACTCCACGTTCAGCAAGAACTCTCGGTGCGCCGTTGGCGTCCGCTGGAGCTCGGACGGTGCGAAGGTGAAGAGATTCATGATGTCGCCCTGCGTGCGTTCGGGGAGCTTTTCCAGGTACGGCTCAACCATCGCGTCCCGTCTTTCGGTAGGCATTCCCTCGAATCGTTCGTCGATCACGCGCACGCGGATCGATGCCGCGTTGTAGCGGTACGCGTCGACCCTTTCGAACGCCGCGTCCTTCAAAACGCGCTCGACCAGGCGGGTCTCGTCCGTCCGCTTGGTTTCCCATGAACGTGTCGTGGTTTGCGTCATGGCAGTTGGCTCTCCACCCAATCGTACAGGGCTTTCGCCGTGGTCAAGAAGGCCGTGGTTTCTCCCGTATCCCGGCGTCCCGTCTCGTACCGAAGGTCCGTCGTCCACTCGAATCGCCGCATCCGCCTGGCGAGGTCGAGCGGAAGGGCCGCGCCCAGGTTTCGCAGCTCGCCGAGCAGAATGTCCGGCCGATGCATTTTCGCCCCGGCCGTGATCTCCTTCAGTTTGTCAGCCTTATCGGCGTCGGGCGTGAGCTCCAGGATCAGGGCCTTCAACGAACATTCGACCGTGTAGCCGCCCAGATACTGTGCATCAAGGGTCAGTTTCTCCCGAAGCAGAGTCTCCGCGGTGGTGAGTCGCTGAGCGGCCGCCCTTTGGAAATCTCGGCTCGTTGTCGGCGGTATGGGCCAGCTCGCCCTCGGGGCCACGTTCGTCCTCAATGTATCGTCTCAAGCTTGGCAACGAAGGGCAAGAGTCGCACGAATCTCTCCGACGGCGGAGGGGGGGAATGTGGGGTCGACCGGCAAGACTGGCTCGAAACGGCGGATGTCGCACGCACGCACGGAAAAGTCGGGAGTGGAATCGGGCATGCGAAGAAGGGTATCCTTCGAATGCCGCCCCCGCTCCCGGCGCAGCCTTGGGGCGTGAAATCGGGCTATTCCATCCACGTCGCCAGCCGGGTAGGATCGACGGCGCTTTCCGTACCGCACCTCACGCGTCCGGGCTCTGGGGAAGCCGCCGCGGGCGCTTCGCCCGGTCGCGCCCGGAAATTCGGTTCGCATTTCGATTGGTCGAGAGCTTGGCGCAGAGATCGACGGGTTCCGGAGCCAAGGCGATGACGACGAAAAAACGGGTGACGTCGAGCGGGTCGCGGTTGCTGGCGTGGTGCGTGACGGCGGCCGTCGCCGCCGCCGTCGCGAAGGACTGGGTCGTCGCCGACGACGAGCTCCACCGCGCCCTCGAGCTCGGCATGCCGCGCGAAGTCGTCGAGAGCGTCCTCGCCGACGGGGTCTCGGCCCGCGCCTCGATCTGGCGCTACATCGCTCTCGCCCCCTGGGCGGCGCTCGCCTGGGTTCTCGGCCTGGCGCTTCTCTTCATGATCGGCAAAGCCCTCTCGGCCGCGACCCTCCATTCGGTCCAGAACGCCGATCCCAACCTGGCCGTCGCGCCCCTCGAACGCGTCATCCGGCGGATCTACCGCGTGATCGTCAGCGTCGCGGGGCTGTACTATTATATCTCGATCCCCTTCGTCATCGCGCTCGCGCTCGCCGCGGCCGCCGGCTCGGTGTACGCCGTCTTCCATCTGCCGCAGATTCCCGTCAAGGCCGTCCTCATTGTCGTCTGTTTCGCTGGCGCAATGCTGATGATGATCTGGGCATGTCTGCGTTCGTTATTCGTGCGGATCCGCGACGAGGATCCCGGCCGGGCTCTTTCCGAGGCCGATGCCCCGGGGCTCTGGGCGCTCGCACGCGAGGTCGCCTCCGAGGTCGGCACCCGGCCGGTCGACGTCATTTACTTGACGCCTGGCTGCGACATGGCGGTCTTCGAGCGCGGTCGAGCCGTCGACAAGGCGCGCGACCGGGCCAAACGCTCGCTCATCCTCGGCCTGGGCGTCGTCGACGGCTTCGGGCTCGATGCCTTCCGCGCGGTGCTGGCGCACGAGTACGGCCATTTTCTCCACCGCGACACGGCCGGCGGCGACGTCGCCTTGCGGGTCAACGCGACGATGGGCCGGTTCGCGATGTCGATGTTCCAGCAAGGCAACGCCCAGTGGTGGAACGTGGGTTGGCAATTCGTGCGGTTTTATCACTGGTTTTACCGGCGGATCACCCATGGCGCCTCGCGTCTGCAAGAGATCAACGCCGACCGCGTGGCCGCGCTCGCCTACGGCAAGCGGGCCTTCGAGGCGGGGCTCAGGCACGTGATCCGCCGCGACCTCGCCCTCCGATACCAGCACGCGCTCTCACAGCAGCGAGTCGCCAAGGTCGACGAGCCCGAGTGGGCGCTGCCCGGCGCGGCGGCGGCAGCGCCGGCCAATGCGTTCGTCGTCGCGCCGATCCTGCCAGGCGCGAGCTACCTTCGCGCCGACATCCGCCGCCAGATCGAGGTCCAGGTCGACGCAATCTGGTCGGCCCCCACCACCGAGGACGATACCCATCCCAGCCCCGTCGAACGCGTCGGGCTGCTGGATCGCTTGCGATCCGGTCCCGAGAGCCCCGGCGACCCCGCCCGTTCGGGCGGCCGCGCGGGCCTCACCATGGCCGATCTGTTCGCCGACCCCGGGCGGTTACAGGCCGAGCAAGCCGAACAACAGACCGAGGCCATGCGGATGCAGGAAGAGGCCCAGCGCGCCGATCACCGGGATCTGCTCAAGCAGTTCGACGCCTACATCGCCGAGAATCCCACGCTGCCCGATCCGATTCGCGATCGCGCTTCACTCTTGATGCAAATGAGCGACTATTCCGCCGCAATCGTGGGTTTCACCGAGGCGATCGAGCGCGGGGCCTCCCAGCGACACGTGTCCTATTACAGCCGCGGGGTCGCCCAGTGCAGGCTCGGGCGGTTCGAAGAAGCCGCCGCCGATTTTCGGGAAGCCATGAGCCTCGAACCCAAGCTCGAGGCCGAGACCGCCGACGGCCGGCTCGAGCTGGGGCTGGCGCTGCTCCGCGGGGGCCGGCCGGCGGACGCGGTCCCCGAATTGACCAGGGCCGCCGCGCTCGAGCCCGAGCGGCTGGCGATCCTGCTCCGTCTCGCCGAGGCCCACCTCGCGTGCGGCGACCACCAGACGGCCGCGGCCGTCTACACCACCGCCCTCCGCATCGATCCCGGCTGCGCCGAGGCCCTCGCGGGACGCTCCGTGCTTCACAAGACCCAGGGACGTCTCGCCGAATCCATCGCCGATGTCCGCGCGGCCCTCGAGATCGAGCCCTCCCTGCGGACCACTTGCCCCACGCTCGCCGATCTGGCCGTCTTCGAACCGCCCGGCGCCTAGCCGGACGCCGCGCGAATGCAGTCTCGAACCGGCGAAGCGACCGGCGACGGATCGCGACGCCGAAACGCCCGTCGCTTTGGGGTTGCCTGGGACCGACCGACCGATCGGACAAGCCGCTCGAGTCCCGCTCTAGAGGCCGTTTGGGTTAGAATGAGCGAATGGACCCTGATTGCGAGAGAGAGAGGGGGCACCTTCATGGGCGTTTTGAGCACGAGTCCGCAAGCCGTCATCTATCCCGAAACGGACGATCAGCCGATGGCGGAAAACACCCTCCAGTTTCAGTGGATCGTGACGATCAAGGAGGGCCTGGAGAGCGTC
>DAIDHE010000053.1 GCA_027459775.1 Planctomycetales bacterium
GGAGGCGTTCAGGGACTCGACGGCGTTGTGCGCGAGCGCCCGCAGCATGGCCTCGAGATGGTCGGGGTCGGCGACGATCGCGGGGATCAGGGCGAGCTCGAGCGACCAGTCGATCTCCGCGCGAGCGGCGTCACGCTCGATCGCGACGGCGCGGCGGATGACTTCGTGGAGGTCGACCTTGAGGCTTCGAGCGCCGTCCTGGGGTTCGGGCCGGGTGGCGTCGCGGGTCCAGGCGATCAGCGATCGAGCGACCCGCGAGGCGTCGAGCGCGGTCGCGACGATCGAGCCGGCCAGGGCCGTCGCCGCCGCCGTGGGCGCGGCCGGGCCGGGCGATGAGCGGAGCATCTCGGCGTTGCTCACGACCGAGCTATAACTGTTGATCAGATGATGGCCGACCGCCGAGGCGATGTGCGCCAGGTCGCGGAGCTGTTCGCTCGGCTCCACGCCAGATCCCGCGCGACTGTTCATGGTGAATCTCGCTCGAAACCGCGGAACGGGTCGATCGCCTGGGCGGAAGGGACGATCCTCCGCTTGTGCTGCTGGTCGGCGTCTCGACAGGATCTAGCGAATGATACGGGCCTCGACCCAATCGGCGAAATCGCGAATGTCGCCCCGGTCGCCGAATTCGGTGATCAGGATCAGGTGTTTGCCGCCGGTCAGGTCGACGTCGATGGGCCTGGGGGCGTCGTGCTCGCTGAGCGCCGGCGTGCGGAAAGCCTCGCGTCTGTCGACCAGAACCCGGAAGGCCGCGCTGGCGAGCGGACCCGCTCGTTCGTCGATCCCGACCGAGGCCTGGAAGCGGCGGTCGCCGGGTTCGATGCGATAGGCCAGGATGGTCCGGCTTTGCATGCCCAGCCCGCGATCGTGGGTGAGCCCCGCCAGCCGCAGCGGGCGGCCGTCGACGGTGCGGTCGGCTCGAAAGGGGCGGGTGGGCCCGATATAGGATGCGTAATCGGCTTGCTCGGGCTTGCGATCGGTGAGGTACACGACCGAGGCGCTGCGCGCCCGCAGCCGAACGATCTCGCCGAGCCCGACCTTGATGGCGGGGCCGAATCGGGTGGTGGCCTTGATCGCGCCGTCGTCCAGGATGGGGGCTACGAGGCCTAGCCGGCTGCCGTCGCGGAGCACGAGCTCGGCATCGATCGCGCGGGCCGGGTAGGCGGCCAGGCCGGGGTCGAAGCCGACCGCGATCACGCCCGAGCGGTCGAGATCGACCGATTTCCCTTCGACGCGGACGACGACCCTTTGCTCGGTCAGGCCCAGAAAGCCGCCGGAGAGGGCGTCGCCGTTCTTGAGCCAGACGACCTCGGTCGCGCGGGGCTCGGAGGTCAGGCGGTTGCGCAGGGATTCAAAGTCGGCCGACTGGGCGGGGGGCGAGAGCATGAAGCCCAGCACGCATTCGATGGGGATCGTGAGCTTGCCGAGGGTGTCGGACTGGACGTCGATGCTGGTTTCGGTGGTGGCAAGCAGGGCGACCTGGGCGAGCCAGTCGCCGTCGGGAAGGGCGAGTTGTTCGCGATCGGCGGTTGTCAGGGGCGTGGTCGCATCGCGTTCGAGCAGCACCAGGGATTTCCAGGGGATCGAGTGCTTCTTGCCGCCTGGCCCTTCGAGGACGACGGTTCCGTCGCGGAGCGACTCCAAGCGGCCGGCGGCGGCCTTGCCGTCGACGGTGACGGCGCGGAAGCCGGGCTCGACGGCCCGGGCCGCCTCCTCCGTCAGGCGCGGGACTGGAGCGGCGAGAGCGAGGATCACGCACAGACGACCGAGCCGTCGGGCGTTCGCGGGGCCAGGGGTGGGTGGGCCGGTGGGGTTCATCGTTGGAAGATCGGCAAGTAGTTGTTGGGGATCTGGAGGATGATCAGGGCCATGGCGGTGCCGTACTCGTTGCAGATGCTGTCGGTCCAGTAGCCGGCGGCGGATTGGCGATTGAGGAGTTCGTCGCGGATGGCGGGGTACCAGTCGTTCCAGTCCGAGCCGCCGCGGAGCCACATGGCCTGGGCGGCGTAATAGTGGCCGTAGAAATAGTGGCTGTAGCGGTTGCCGAGCTTGATTTCGCGGGTGTACTGGCGAAGGTAGGCGATGCCGTCCTTGACCTCGCGCGAGTCGTACTCGCCCGCGCTCTGGAGGGCGACGACGCCGGCGGCCGAGCGGGGGAAGGCGCTTGCGCCGCCCTGGAGCATGTAGCGAAAGCCGCCGTCGGGGTTTTGCGAGCGTTTGACGTAGCGCAGGCAGGCGTCGACGGTTTCCTTGGGGACGAAGACGCCGGCGTTGCGGGCGGCCCGGAGGGCGTTGATCTGGCAGATGGTCACGGAGAGGTCGGCGTCGCGGCGGACGGGCTGGTAGCGCCAGCCGCCTTCGTTGTTCTGGGTGTCGATGATGAGGCGGACGGCCTTCTGGAGCTTTTCGCGGATTTCGGGGCGATGGGTGGTGCCGTAGGCTTCGGCCAGGAACAGCGTCCCGAATCCGTGGGAATACATAGGTCCATGCGTTGACGATCCGACGACGGCGATGAAGCCGGCGGGCGAGGTGTTGTCCATGACGTAGCCGAGCGCGCGGTCGATGGCCGCGCCGTAGGGTCCGCGGCCGGGGGTCGAGCCGGCGGACATGAAGGCCAGCCCGGCCAGGCTGGTGACGGCGATGTTGCCCTTGTAGGCGCCGACGCCGAACGAGCCGTCGGCGGCCTGGGATTTCGCCAGCCAGTTGAGCCCGCTCTTGATGGCTCGATCGGTATCGGCGGTCATCATGAGGAGGGTGCCCTCGGGCACGTCGCCTCGCCGGGCCTCGCCGAAGCCGTCGGTGATCTTGGGATTCGGGGTGGGCTTGGCGGGGGCCTGCTTGGCGGCGGGTTTGGCCGCGGGGGCGTTTTGAGCGCGGGCGGGCCGGATGGGCCCGAGCAGGGCGAGCCCGAGTGCCAGGGCGTGAGCGAGGGTGGGCCGCGGGGTGGTCATGGTTTTCAGTCCTCCCGATTCAAGCGTCCCTTGCCGACGGAAAGGAAGTAACGGCTGATGATCTCGGCCTTGGCGGGGAGATCGGTTTCCTTGAAGGTGTTTTCCATGGCCTGGCGGAGCTCGGCGGGGAGATGCCCCCAGACGTCCTTGCCGCCGGCCTTGGAGTGGGTGGCGGGGGGCCGGGCGGGCTTGGTCGCCTGCGCGCCTTTGGCCTGTGCGCCGGGCTGGTCCCCCTCTTGGCCCTGCTGGCCGCCGGCCTGGCGGACCTTGCGCATCGTCATCTGGCGCTGCATCGACCCCGACTTGCGCGCTTGTTCGATCATTTCGTCGATTCGTTTGACGATCTGTTTCTGGCGGGTGCGGGTGGGCTCGCTGGTATCGGGCTGGCCCAGGCGCTTTTCGACCTCGCGCATTTCCTTGATCATCTCGCCGACCGCGCCCGAGCGTTCCTGGTCGTCCTTCCGCTTGCGTTTGCGGCCGGTGTATTCCTCGAGCCGCTGGTCGATTTCCTTGTCCTTGCCGCCGACCGCGTCGGGCTTGGGTTTCTCGCCCGGCGGCGGTTGGTCGCGGCCGGCGGGAGCGCCCCCGGGGGGCTTGGACTGCTCGGTCTGGGGGGCGTCCTTGGTCTCGCCGAGCTTCTCGAGCAGCGAGTCGAGCTCCTGGTCGCCAGCCGGGACTTGCCCGGTGGATCCCCTGGGCTGGTCCGCGCCGGCTTTGGCCGCGCCCTTGCCTTTCGCGCCGTCGCCTTTCTTGCCGGCGGAGTTCGGTTTCTGGTCGTTGGGCGGCTTGGCCTTGGAGTCCTTTGCCTGGGAGTTCTGGGCCTTTGGATCGCGCGCGGCGGGCTCGCCGAGTTTTTCGATGAGCGCGTCGAGGGCGTCGTCCGTGTCGGGTTTGGCGTCCTGGGCCCGGGCCGCGCCCGGGAGTGGGGCGGCCAGGGCGAGGGCCAGGATCGGGATGGTCCATCGAAATATTGTCATAGGATCATTCCTCTCCATCGTCGCGTCGGGGCCGGGTGAGGTCGCGCACCAGGTCGGCGAGAACCCCCTGGTCGTCGGCCAGTCGTTTGAGCTCGAGCGTTTGCTCGGGCGTGAGTTTCTTGGCGCGGCGTTTGAGCTCGTCGAAGGTTTCGGTTTTCTCGTTGATTTCTTGCTGGAGCGATTTGAGCATCTTGAGCTGGGCGGTGGCCGGGACGCCGTCGCCGTTCTGGCCTCCTCCGCCTCCGCCGCCTCCGCCGCCTCCGCCCCCGCCTTGTCCCTGGCCGCCCGAGTCGGGTTTGAGCGATTCGATGAGCTGCTTGAAGCGGTCGCTGGCGTCGCGGGCGGCTCCTTCGGCGAGCGAGTCGGGCTTGACGTCGTGGAGTCGTTTGGCCGCCTCTTCCATTTTAGCGGCCGCGCGGCGGAGGGTGAGCGAAAAGACCGGCGCTCCCTCGAGTTTCTCGATCAATTCGCCGGTTTCGTCCTTGAGCCCGGATTGCACCTGGCCGAGTCCGCGGACGCCGGCCCGTTGCGCGATCGAGAGCTTGCCGCCGGCCTGGGCTTGTTTCTGGTCGTAATCGTGGATCTCGTCGACGATCTTGGCCTGGCGTTCGGCGACCGATTTGAGCTGGTCGCCCATCCGGGCGAGCTGTTCCTCGGCGAGCTGTTCCTCGGCGTCCTTGCGGGTCTGTTCGAGCTCGTCCTGGGCGTCGTCGAGGTCGGCGAGGGCTTCTTCTTCCTTCTTGCCGGCGTCCTCGCCCTGGTCCTGGTCGAGATCGCCCTGGGCCTGGTCCATCTTGCCCTGGGCCTTGCGGCCCGCGCGTTCGGCCGCGCCGGCGTTCAGCTTGGCGAGCCGCTGGAGCTGGCGGTCGAGATCCTTCTGGATCTGGGCCTGTTCCTTGGCGAGTTTTTGCAATTCTTGCTTGCGTTTCTGGGGGTCGGCGAGGGCGCGGGCCGCGCGGGTTTTCTTGAGGTTCTGGGCCTGGCGGGCGCGGGTTTTGGCGAGCTCGCCCTCGGCGTTCTTGAGCTCCTTGACCAGCCGGGTGAGCTCGCGTTCGCGGCGGTTCTGGATCGAGTCGACGAGCTCGCGGATGTCGTCGCGGGCCTGTTCCTGGCCTTTCTGGGCCTGGCCCATCTGGTTTTTCTCGATGCGGGCGGCGGCGTCGTCGAGTTTGCCGGCGGTTCCCTGGCGGTCGGCGCGGGCGGCGGCGTCGCGGAGTCCGGATGCGCCCAGGGGGTCGGCTTCGTCGAGCCGCTTGGCCATTTCGCGCATGCGCTCGAGCAGTCCTCGTAGGCCCTTGCCGACCTGGGATTGCCGTCCGGCGATCTCGGAGATCTCGTTCTTGCGTTCGGCGGGAAGATCCTCGGGCGCCTTGCCGACCGAGTCGGGCTTGGCGGCGACGTCTGCGGTTTGTTTCATCGCCTGTTCTTGCTGCTTCAGTAGTTCTTGGGCGTCCTTCACGACGCCCCGGTAGGTCTCGAACTCCGAGAGGCCGTCGAGCATCTTCTTGAGCTCCCGGGCGATCGCGCGCTGGTTGTCGCGGGCCTCGGCGAGGGCGTCCTTGGCGGGTTTCGAGGCCGGCTGGGCGGGCTCGGCCTCGAGGCTCTTGGCCGCGCGCGAGAGCCCCTGTTCGGCGGGGTTCAAGCGCTCGTCGCGGATCTGGCCGACCTTGGCCTGCATCTCCTCGAGCTGCTTCTGGGCGTCGGGGTTCTGGAGCTTGAAGTTGGCCAGATCCTCGAGCATCCGCTGGAGCCGGGCGGCGAGCCCTTCCTCACGATTGGCGATCCGGCCGCTGACCTGGCGCTGAATCATGCCGGCGTTCTTCAAGTCGTCGCGGGTCTTGGCGGCGACCGGCCTGGGCTCCTCGAGCGATTTGACCCCGCGCTCCACGGGGTCGAGCGCCTGGTTTTGCATGTTGAGCAGCCGCGAGAGTTCTTCGCGGAGTTCGCGGCGGGCGTCGTCGAACTGGCGGTTGGCGTCTTCCTTGGAGACGATCCGCAGGCGGATTTCGCGGCTCTTGCCGGTCTTGGGCCCCTTGAGGGCGTCGAAGTCGCGGGCGTCGACGTGGAACGTGATCACCGATCCGACCGCGGCCTTGAGTGGTGCGAGCGCCCAGAGGTACTGGACTTCTTGATGTTTGACGTAGGGCGCGCCCGAACCGGGCTCGGTGGTTTGTTCCTTGGGGGCCCAGAGCGGGATTTCGGCCTGGTCGTGGGGTTCGGAATCGCCGCCTGCGACCTTGTAGACCAGCCGCGACGAATGGAGGCCGAAGTCGTCGTCGAGGGTCGCGCGGATGGCGATCTTGGCGTCGGCGGGCACGTCGCGGTCGGTGCGCGGTTCGTCGATGACGACGTGGGGCGCCAGGTCGGGGAAGACGCGGACGTCGAAGCGGTCGGCCTCGCGATTGCGGAAGCCCTCGCGGTCCAGGAGGTCAAACCAGAATGATCCGTTCGCGGCCAGGGGGAACGAGGCCGAGAAGAGCAGGCCGGCGGCGTCGAGGGTCGCGGGGGGGGCCGGCCGGCCCTCGCCCTGAGCGAGGACCGCGCTTTTGAGCGGCTTGGTCGCCGTTCCCTCGAGCTCGATCCGGGTTCCCTCGAGCGCGCGGATCTGGGTCAGGCCCGGGGCCAGGGTTTGCGTTCCCAGCCCGGTGTATTTGGGCATGACCAGCCGCACCACGAGCGCCTTGACGCCGGGGGGGGGAACGACCTGGACGGCCACGTCGCGGATCGATTCCGCGTCGTCGCCGGCCGCGACCGAAAAATGAAACGGCTGATTCACGGCCTCGAGCCGGCCCCAGAACTCGCCCCCCTCGACGAACCGGAGCGCCTCGCCGGCCTGTTCGCCGTCGGCGAACTGGTACGTCGCCTTGGCCGCGCTGGGGACGCGGTCGCCCGGTTTGACCTTGACCGCGAGCGTGAAGGCGTCGCCGCGGGCGACCTTGAGGGTCGTGTGTTCGGAATCGAGGACCAGGTGGGTGAGCTTGGGCCATGCCGGCCCGCTCAAGGGGTGGAGCAGCCGCAGCAGCGCGATCCCCGCCGCGCTCGGCGACAGAAGCGCGAGCAGCCCGGCGAGCGCCAGCGAGCCGCCTCCCATGGCGAGCGCCCGCCGCACCGGCCGGCGATCGACGACCTCGCGAAAATCGAGCCCGCTGGTCTCGGCGAGCGCCTGCCGGATCGTTTCCTCGCGGAGCGCGCGGGAGCCGCCCAGGCCCTCGCCGTCGGTCTGGATCTTGGCGAACTGGACGGTGCTGGCCAGTCGGTCCTCGAGGCCCGGCCAGCGCTTCTCGATCAAGAGGGCGACGTCGAGATTGGGGAACCGGACCAGGAGCGGCCGCAGCACGAACCGCCAGCCCAGCCCGATCACGAGCGCGAAGAGCGCGGTCAGGGCGGCCGCGCGGACGATGGAATCGAGCTGAAAGATCCAGTCGAGCACGCAGGCCGTCGCGACCGCGGGGACCAGGCACGCGACGAGCCATGACAGCCCGTGCAGCGCGACCAGCCGCCGCACCCGTCCCCGCAGCCCGGCGAGCCGCACAGTCAGTTGTTTCTCGGTCATCGCGATCTCCGCGGCGGTCGGGGGAATGGATCCACGACGGTTTCAAGGGCTCTTTCATTCATACCATTTGTCGACGCTTTCTTAAAACCCACTCCAGCGTGACGAGCGCCAGGAACAGGGTGAAGACGGGCCAGGAATTCCAGAGGGTGATGGGGGGATCGGTGTCGAGGGGGACCTTGGAGGGCTTGGGCAGGTCGCCCAGGAGCGATTCGGCGGCCAGGGGCGAGTAATACTTTCCGCCGCTGGTCTCGGCCGCCCGCATGAGCTCGGCCTGATTCATCTCGATATGTTCGAATTCTCCGACCGGAGCCTCGACGCGGAAGCTGGTGGTGGGGATCGGCCCTTCCAGCACGGGCGGGGGCAAGAGCCGGGCCTCGTAATCGCCCTCGGCGGCCTGGGGCAGCACGCCCTCGAACACGTTGCGCGAGCCCGGGACGAGCTTGAGGGTCAGCCTGCGCGCGCCCTGTCCGCTTCGCGCGACCTCGACGGTGAGGTCGCCCGGCGGCGTGAGGGCGGGGTTGGGGAAGCGGGCGCGAAATTCGATCGGCTTGCCGCGCTCGTAGCGCCTGCGGTCGGTCTGGAGCTCGGCCTGGCGCTGGCCCGCCAGCCGCGACCGTGCCAGGAACCGCACCGTCTGCACCCAGAACCGGCCGAAATACTGGTCGCCGGTGCGGAACCGCCAGCGCCAGGTGTCGTCGAAGGCGTGAAACATCGACTTGCCCGCCCCCACGAATTGATACAGGACGAGCGGGAGCTTGCCGTCGGAGCCCATCGCCGTGGGGTGTTCGGCCAGGACCAGTGCCGCCGGCTTCTTGCGCGGGGCCTCGAAATACCAGTACATCTCGGGGAGCCCGAGCCAGATCCGCATGCTCGAGGCCTCATCGTCGCCGAAGCGAAAGATCGGCGATGCGCGGCCCTCGAGCGTGAGCTCGGGGCGAAACGAGGGTACGGAGAGCCCGGCGGCCGTGGGATTGCGCGCGTCGGACAGCTCGAACGGCAGCAAGAGCTCGAGCGGCGTCCCCTTGTATGATAATGGGTTAAACAGTTCACCGGCGATGAACAGGACCCCTCCCCCTTTCTCGGTGACGAACGACGCCAGGTTGGCCATCTGGGTCTGGCTCAGATAGCCGGTGTCGGCGTCGCCCAGGATCACCACGTCGTAGGCGTAGAGGTCTTCCTTCGACGCCGGGAAGGTCGGCAGGGCCGAGCGGTCCTGGTCGCTGTATTCGGGGTCGGACGAGAGCAACACGACGCCCAGATCGATCGTCTCGTCGCGCTCGAGATAATTCTTCACATATCGATATTCATAGCGGGGCTCGCCGTCGACCAGAAGAACCTTGAGCTTTTCCTTGCGCACGATCACGGTCCGCTCGATGCGGTTGTTGGCGGTCTGGATCTCGCGTGGCAGGGCGTCGACCTGGACGATGTAGCTCCGCGGTCCGGTGGCGCGGGGCCGATGGACGAGCTCGACCTTCCGGGGCGCTCCGTCGGCCGGGGCCTGGACCTCGATCGATTCGAGCTCGCGTTCCACGGCGGGGTCGGCCGATGTGGGGTCGCGCTCCAGGAGCCGCAGCCGCAGGGGGTCGGCGGCGAACCCCCGCGCGGCCAGCTTGACCTGGAACCGCACGGCGTCGTCGACGAAGACCACGTCGTCGACCAGGAGCTCGGTGAGCTCGACGTCGCGGGCGGGCTCAGCGCTTCCGAGCCCGACAGCGTAGATCGGGACGCCCTTGCGCGCGGCCCCCTCGGCCGCCTTCACGAGCGATTCGCCGTCAGTGGTCCGGCCGTCCGAAAGCAGCACGACGGCCGACGGGGGAGCGCCCCGGAGCTCGGTCAAGACCTGCTTGAGGGCGTCGCCCAGGCGCGACTCGGCGCCCGAGGGCTCGAGCCCCCGCACGAGCTCGACGGCCCGCGGCACGTCGTCGACCGCGTCGACCTTGGCCAGCAGCCGGGCCGCGCTCGAGACCCGGTAAATCCGCACCTTGTGCTGGCGCTCGAGCTCGCGGATCAGCCGGGCGCGGTCCTCGAGCAAAAGCGCCTGCGCGAGCTCGAGCCGCGTCGTCGGGCCGGCCGCCGGGGGCTTGGCCGCGCCGGCCGCGCTCGAGATCGGGGGCCGGCCCTTGGCCGCCAGCGCGTCCAGGCCCGCCTTGATCTGGGGGTCGGCGTATTGATCGGCGATCCGTCCGCTCGCGGAGTCGTCGACCAGGATGGTCAGATAGGGCAGCCCCGTCCGCTCGACCGACAAAACGGCCTCGGAAAGCATGAACATCGCGAGCAGGATCGCCCCGATCCTGAGCCCCGCCAGCGCCATCCGGTAGCCAGGGCTCGCACCCGACTCGCGGCGATAGAGCCAGATGATCAGGATGACCGAGCCCAGGGCGGTGAAGACCAGGAGCCACTGCGGCCAGGGCTGGTCGAACCGGATGCGGGGCGCGAGTGCCTCGCCCGCGCTCGGGGGCGCGACTCCCAGTCGATCGGCCAGTTTCTCGAGCAGCCAGTCGATCACGTCGTACTCCCGTGGGCAGTTTCGGCCTGGTGATCTGGTCGATCCCGGCGGGGGGCGGGTCTGATCATGGTCGGGTTCCTCTCGAGCGTGCGGGACCGCGGCCGAATTTCCAGGCCAAGAGCGACTCGACGAGCAGCAAGACGAGCAGCCCCTGGAGCAAGGGCCGGTGCAGCTCGCCGCGGCGGCCGACCGAGCCGGGGTCGAGCGCGAGCTCGTTCGATCCCGTGACGTAGACCAGGCTCAGGTCGCCGAATACGGCCGAGAGGGCGGCGCGGTCGAGCTTGGCGGGGTCGCTCTCGGACGGGTCGGGGTTGGCGGCGAACGACGAGACCACGCCCACCGGCGGACCCACCCGGGCCTCGTAGCGGCCGGCCAGGTCGGTCTGCTCGAAATGGAGCTGGCCCAGGCCGCCGACCGCCGTGAGCTTGGCGGCGACCGTCTTGCCGGCGGGGGTCGTCACCGACACCGGCGCGGCCACCGCGGCGGCCGGGAACGACTGGTCGAAGGGCTCGCCCACCCGGATGTTGCGCTGTTCCAGCCGGCCCGCGGCGGCGCGGAGGAAAATCTGCTGCATCACCGGCGGGTAGCTCTTGTGGATCGGCCAGGTCGTCCAGCCGGCGTCGGCCGAGGTGGCGACCATGATCACCGTCCCGCGATGCCTCTTGGACTCGATCACCGCCGGATCGCCGTCGTCAAAGGCCAGCGCGACCGTCGCCTTGCTGTCCTTGGGCAGGATCAGCCGGTGGTATTGCCAGGTGAGCGCCTGGGTGAGGCCGGACGTGACGGAGTCGGATTCGCCCTGGTATTCCGCCACGATGGGGTGGCGAAAACCGAGCGGGTTCATGAGGAAGCCGGCTTCCTTCTTGGCGGCGTCGCCCACGGTCGGCCCGAGTGCGGCCGGGAGCAGGCCCCGGCCCTGGTCGTGAAGAACCTGGTTGTAGTTTTCCGCCGACACCTGGTCGCCGCCGAACACCACCACGCCGCCTCCCTGGCGGAGGAACTGATCGAGGGCCGATGCCTCGGGAGCCGCGAACCGCGCGACGTTGCACAGCCCGACGGCGTCGTACGGCGTCAGGTCGCGATTCACCAGCCGCGATTCCGAGATCACCTCGACCCGGATCGCCCGCGGCCGGCCCGGCTCCTCTTCGCTGGGCTCGAGCGCCTGCGCCAGATAATCGGTCTCGGCCTGGTAGGGCTCGGACCTGTAGTGGCCGTCGACCAGCAGGACCGACAGGGAATCGCGAACCGGGACGATCAGCCGCCGGCGATTGTCGACGGCGAGCGGGTCGTCGTCGATCGCGACCTCGAGCAGATGTTCGCCCGGGGTCGAGAACTGGCGGGAGAAGACGATCGGGACCGCCTCGCCGGGGGGGACGTCGACCGTCTCTTCGGGACCGAGCCGGCCGTCGTCCGAAAGCCGCGCCCGCACCGGCACGCTCGAGGCCGTCCCGTACGACCGGACCGTCGCGCGAACGTGGGCGGTCATCCCGGAGGTGATCACTGGGGCGTCGATCTCGAGCCCCGTGAGCGCCCGATTCTCGCCCCCCGCCTTGCCCAGGTCGACGAACACGATCCGCGGCCGTCGCGCCTCAAGACGGGCGACCACGCGCTTGAGCTCGTCCGAGCCGGCCTCGCTGGGCCGCCAGCTCGCGGCCTGAAGGTCGCTCAGGAACACGATCTCTTTCTGCGGGATCGGCGAGGTTTCCAGTACGCGCTCGACGGCCTCGAGCGCGGTCCGGGGATCGGCGCGGCCGTGGGTGGGTGTGAGCTCTTCGATCTCCTTGCGCACCTCGGCCAGGTTGGGCGAGGGGTCGCCGATCACGATCCGCGGCGGCTCGCCCATCAGGATCACGCTGGCCGCGTCGCCGCCGCGCGATTCCTTGAGCAGGCGGGCGGCCAGCTCCTTGGCCTGCTCGAACCGGCTCTTGTCGGCCGAGGTGTAGCTCATGCTCATCGAGGCGTCGATCACGAACACCCGGTGCGTCCGCCGGCCCAAAAGCACCGCTCCGTACGACTCCAGGAACGGCTTGGCCATCGCCAGGCCCAGGAACAGGAGCACCAGGGTCCGCACGCACAGAAGCAGCCATTGTTCGATGCGGATTCGGCGCTGATTCTTGCGGATCGCGGCCAGCAGGAACCGCATCGCGGCCCACGAGGTCTCGCGGAATTTGCGGCGATTGAGCAGGTGGATGACGATCGGGATCGACGCCGCCGCCAGCCCGTACAAGAGTGGAGCGTTCGCGAACCCCAGTCCCCAGATCAGCCGCGCCGCCATGAAACCCCTCCACGAGCCTGATTGCGATTCGGACGTCCCGCCCCGCGGTTCGGGAAAATGCAGGCTGGAAGCCCGCGCCACAACTTAGCGAATCCGCGCCGACCGCGAGGCCAGATAACTTGATAATGCGATATCCAGGTTCTGGTCGGTCCGCAGGGGAACGTAGTCGACGTCGATCATCCGGCAGCCCTTCTCGATTTCGCGGAGGAACGAGCCGATCTCGTCCTGGTACGCCCTGCGCAGGGCGTGGGGGTCGGTCAAGACCTCGGCGCCCCCCTCGAGCCCCTTGAACAGCGTGGTCTCGCGAAACGGGAACTCGATCTCGGCCGGGTCGAGGATGTGGAACACCACGACCTCGTGCCGGCGGTGGCGAAAGTGCTTGACGCCGGCCATGACCCGGGCGGGGTCGTCGAACAGGTCCGACAAGAGCACGATCACCCCCCGTTTCTTGAAGCGCTCGGCCAGATCGTGAAAGACCACGCTCAGGTCGGTCTTTTCGCGGGCCGGGGCGGCGTCCATCAAGCGCAGCACCTCCTTGAGCTGGGACGGCTGGCCGGCCGGCTTCAGATAGCGCCTGACGGCGTCGTCGAAGACCACCAGCCCCACCGAATCTTGTTGCTGGAGGACCATGTACGAAAGCGCCGCCGCGATGAACCGCGCGTACTGGAGCTTGGTCACGTTCTCGCCCGAGGCGTAGTCCATCGACTCGCTCACATCCAGAAGCAGGTACAAGAGAAGATTGGTCTCTTCCTCGTATTGCTTGAGATAGAGCTTGTCGGTCTTGGACCAGACCTTCCAGTCGACGTGGCGGATGTCGTCGCCGGGGACGTACTCGCGATGCTCGGCGAATTCGACCGAGAAGCCGTGGTAGGGGCTGGGATGCATCCCGGCCACGTACCCCTCGACGACCATCCGGGCCTGCAAGTCGAGCCCCTCGAGACTAGCCAATGTTCGCGGATCTAAATATTTTTGGAAGTTTTCCACTTTGCTCGGCCTCGTGTTCGTCGACGGGGGTCGACTTGATCAGCCGGGTGACGATGTCGTCGGGCTTGAGCCCTTCGGCCTCGGCGTTGAAATTGGTGATGATGCGGTGCCTGAGGACGGGGCCCGCGACGGCGCGGACGTCCTCGATGGCGACGTGGGTTCGGCCGTGGAGGGCGGCGCGGGCCTTGGCGGCCAGGACCAGGTACTGGCTGGCCCTGGGCCCCGCTCCCCAGCTCACGTAGTCGCGGATGAAGCTCGGGCCTTCTTCGTGGTCGCGGCGGGTGCGGCGGGTGAGCCGGACGGCGTACCGCGCGACGTGGTCGGCCGCCGGCACCTTGCGGACGAGCTCTTGCATCGCCAGGATGTCGGCCCCGGTCAAGAGCTTGTCGATCGCCGGCTTCCGGACCGACGTCGTCAGGCGGACGACCTCGAGCTCTTCCTCCTCGCTGGGGTAGTCGACCCGGATATTGAGCATGAACCGGTCGAGCTGGGCCTCGGGGAGGGGGTACGTCCCCTCTTGCTCGATCGGGTTCTGGGTCGCCAGCACGAAGAACGGGTCGGGCAGCCGGTGCCGTTCGCCGCCGACCGTCACCTGCCGCTCTTGCATGGCCTCGAGCAAGGCCGCCTGGGTCTTCGGGGGAGTGCGATTGACCTCGTCGGCGAGCACGATGTTGGCGAAGATCGGCCCGCGCAGGAACTTGAACTGGCGGACGCCGGTCGCCTTGTCTTCCTGGATCACCTCGGTCCCCGTGATGTCCGAGGGCATCAGATCGGGCGTGAACTGGATCCGGTTGTAGCTCAGGTTCAGCGCGTCGGCCAGGGTATGGATCATGAGCGTCTTGGCGAGGCCGGGCACGCCGATCAAGAGACAGTGGCCGCGCGCGAAGATCGCGATCAAGAGCTCCTCGAGCACGCCGTGCTGGCCGACGATGATCTTGCCCATCTCGGCCTTGAGCCGGACAAACGATTCTTGCAGCTTGTGAAGGGCCTGGAGATCGGCGTCGGACGCCATCGGTTCGCCGGGGGTGGCTTCGCTCATGGATTCGCCTCCTGGAGAGTGACAAGGCGCGCATGCGAGCGCGCCTGGGATTTCACGATGGCTTTCATGGGGGGCCTCCCGCCCGCGCCAGGGTCGGCCGCGGCCCCAGCACCCAGAGCCCACGCGCCGACGAGACCAAGAGCCCTCGCGCGTCGGCGGCGAGCGCGACGTCCGAGATCGCCGTCGCGAAGGTGAATCGTTGCACGAGCGCCCCCGTCTTGCGATCGCGAATCGCGACCGGCATGTTCTCGACGTTCGTGTCGTCGGCGCCGCTGATGCTGCGCGGATACACGATCAGATGCCGCTCGGCGCCCAGGATCGACCATGACGCGTCCAGCGGCCCGATCAGGGGCCGCGACCAGACCCCCTTGCCGTCCGAAAGCGCGATTGCGCGCAAGGTCTGCCGGCTCGCGCAGTAGAACCGCTCGTCGTCAAAGGCCAATGCGTCGGGGCGCTCGGAAAGATCTTCAAAGCCCAGGGGAGCGGACCATTTCTTCGAGCCCAGGACCGGGTCGAGCCGGATCAGGGTCCGGCCGTCATGGACCACGAACAGTCGCTCGCCGTCGCCCAGCGGCAGCGGCGGGCCGTTCACGGGAAGCTGGTCGCTCTCTTGATAGCTCCAGGTGAATTGCCCGCCGTCCAGGTCAAGCCGCTTGACCGAAAGCCGATCGGGGACGATCAACACCGAGTTGTCGTCGAGTGGCAACGGCGCGCGCTCGAGCCGCTCGGATTCGCCCAAGCTCGCCCGCGCCGTCGGCCGCCCGTCGTCGGTTCGCAAGATCAGGATCTGGTTCGGCTTGTCGACCTCGAGCACGATCCGATCGGCGCCGATCCAGAGCTTGGGGTTGATCGTCCCCGACGGGGCCGTGAACGACCAGTCGAGCACCCCGGTCTCGGCGTCCAGGGCGATGAGCTCGTTCTTGCCGTGCAGGCAGAAGAGCCGCCCTTTCACCAGTTGGAATCCGGAGAGGGCTGCGTGAACGTCGCTGGGGGGCTCGGCGTCGTCCTTGACGAAGGGATTGGGGCGGCCAGCGTCCTTGACGGCCCTGGCCGGCTCGTACCGCCAGCGCTCGGTTGACTGCCCAAAATCGACCGCCGTCACGCGGTTGGGGGCGGCCGCGATCAGCTTGTCGCCTTGATACCCGGCCCAGACGGGGCCTCCGCCGGTCTCGACGGTCCAGCCGGCGGACCCGGTTCGCGGGTCGACCAGCCGCAGGCCGTCGGGCTCGACGAGGAAGACCCGCCCAGATTCCGGCCTGGGGGCGATGCCGGAGGCGACGATGATGTGCAGCCGGACCGCGTGGGCGAGCGGCCCGCTGGGCCCGCGCTCGAGGGGCAGCGGGATCGACGGCGTCGAGCGCGATTCGGCCAGCCGGTCGTAGGGGGACCGCGCCAGGGCCGCCGCCGCCAGCTTGCCATACGAGACCCCCGCCTGGTCGACGGCCGCGCTCGACCGGCCGGCGAGCGCCTTGATCTCGAGATAACATTCGCGCGCCGCCCCGTGCAGCCCGCGCGCCTCGTAAACCCGCGCCAACCGCCAGAGCGCGAGAGCCCGCCGGGGATCGTCGCCGAGCGCTGACAGAACCCGCTTGTAGGCCGCCGCGGCGTCCGCGGGCCGTTTCGCCTTTTCCTCGAGCGCGGCCAGCTCGAAAAGCGCGTCGGGCGCGATGGTCGCCGCGGGGTAGGTTCGGGCCACCGCGTCCAGCCGCCGCGGGTCGCGCTCGGCCTTGGCCCGATCGAAGAGCCGCTGGGCCTCGAGGTCGTAGGCCGCGTAGACTTCGCGGCCGTTTTGCTCGACGATCGACGACAGGCGGTCGGCGATCAGCAGGTCGGCGCGTACGCTGCGGCGGCCGTCGGCGGCCACGGCCAGACCCCGCAGCCGATCGTCGGCCAGGATCCGCTGGCAAACGGCCACGGCGTCTCGAGGCCGCCGTGAATCCAGGAGGGCGTCGGCGAGCTTGAGCCGCGCCCGGAGCTGATCGGCGTCGGTGCGCGCCGCCAGGGCGGCCTCCTCGAGATCGGTGGCGGCGTCGTTCCAGCGGTTGGCCTTGCGCGCCAGGTCGGCCAGCCGCAACAAGAGCCGGAACTGATGGTCGCGCGCGGCCGCCTTGAGCACGACGCCGTCGATCGACTCGCCCTCGGTCGACTTGTTCCACGCCGAGCGATAGGCATCGAGGGCGACCCGGTCGCGCCCCAGCGCCTCGGCGGCGCGACCCATCCGGAAGTAATTCGCCGCGCGATTGGGCTCGAGCGCAATTTGCTGGCGATAGCGTTCGATGAGACGGCTGTTCTGGCAAAAGACGACCAGGCCGTTGTCCTGAGCCACGATCAAATAGCCGTCGCCGGCGACCAGGTTGCCGCCGCTCGTGTGATAAGTCTCGCGGAGCTTGATCGGGGGCTCGGCCCGCAGGCCGGTCCGCTGGTCCAGGATCTGGATCTCGTCCTTGGTGGGCCAGTAGATGAAATCGCCGGCGAGCAAGCCCCGGCCGTAACCCTCGAGCGATTTGCCGGAATCGGGCCAGACGTGGGCCAGCTTGCCGGTGGCGACGTCGAAGAGCAGCACCCGGTCGCCCGTCGCGACCAGCCGCCCCCGCGCCACGCCCAACACGTGGGTGAGCTTGACGTCGTCCGCGATCGGGTCGGACTTCCACAAGAGCCGCCCGCTCTGGGCGGAAAATGCGTAGATCGCGTCGGAATCGGCCGGCGCGACGAAGACCCGGCCGCCGTCGACCACCGCCGGGTTCAAGTCGCGATCGCCGCCGGAGCCATGGCCGGATTCGCTTCGGGGATACGAGGCCGCCCAGCGGATCGAGCCCGTCTGGGCGTCGATCGCCGCGACCGCTCCGAGATTGGTCTGGTAATAGAGGGTGGACCCCTCGATGGCGAGCAGGCGATGGCCCGAGTCGCCCGACCCGATCGACATCGGCATCGGGAACCCCGCCCCGGCCATCATGTCTCCATCGGTCGAGGCGGTGCCCACGTAGCGGATCCAGCGGCTCGCCCCGGTCTCGGCGTCCAGGCAGGCCACGTAGGTCGCCGTCTGCTCGCGGCGATCGACCACCGCGACGTACACGCAATAGGGGTCGGCGACCGGCGTCCCCTCGAAACTGATGGTTCGCACGATCGCACGATCGGCCTGGCGATTGGGGAGCGTGAGGGTCGACGCCTTGCGTTCCCAGAGCAGCTTGCCCTGGGCATTCCAGTCGAGCGCGATGATCGAGGTCTCGCCGTGCCCCTGCGGCCCACCCATGCCGGGAAAATAGGGCGGGGAGAGGCCCCCCACCCGCGCGTACACCCGGCGCCCGAACGCGGTCAGCGTATACCGGGGCGCCCCGGCCTGAAACCGCGCGGCCCGCGGGTTCTGGGCGTCGTCGGGGTCGTGCTTCCACGCCGGCTCGACGGCGGCGGCAATGGCCGAATCCGCCTCGGCTGGCCGGTCGCTCAGGTTGTACGCCACCACTCGCGACCCGTCGGCGACCAGAACCTGGTCGCCGAGGACGATGGGGTGGAAGGCCAGCAGCCGCTCGGGCGACAGCGGGGTTCCCGGATTGCCGAATCCGCGGCCGGCGAAGGGCGATGGGCCGCCGCGGCCCACGGCGACCTTCTCGAGCTCGATCCGCCACTGGATCGACCCTACGTCGACCGGCCCGGGCGCGATCTTGGTGCGCCTGAGCGAGCCCGCGAAGGTCGGCCAGCGGCCATCCAGGTCGGCCGATGACGACAGGTGATCGGCCTCGAGAGCGCGCTTCAGGATCTCGCGATAGAGCCCCTTGCGGCCCGCGAGGGCACCAGTGGCGTCGGGGTAGCTCTTGGCATAGGTTTCCACATCGGCCGCGGTCGGCGGGGTTTCGCCGGCGACCGCGCGGCAGAGCAGCATCTTGGCGGCGATCCGCGCCAGATCGACCGAGGGGTCGGGATAAACCAGGACCAGGGGGTCGGCCGGTCCGTCGGGCACCAGCCGGCGATAGAGTGCAAGCGCCTCGACCACCCGCCCGTCCTGAAACGCCAGGTCGCCCAATAGCTCGAGCGCGTCGTCTCCCCACGAGCTGCAAAACGCCTGGTCGACCACCCGCTCGAGCGCGGCCGCGTCGCCGGCCTGCCCCTTGCGAAACCAGAGCTCGGCCTCGCCGTCCGTCCGCGCGCGGTAAAGCGCCCGCGCCTCGGCCGGCAGCCCCCCGATCGCCCGATGGCAGAACGTGCGGTTGTCGACGTAAAGCACGAACTCGCCCGCCGCGTCGCCCCCGGATTCCGCCCGCGGGATCTTTGCCAGCTTGTCGCCGAACCGCTCGATCACCCGCTGATAAATCTCGATCGCCTCGGCCCACTGGCGATTCGCGACCTGCCCGGCCGCGT
>DAIDHE010000058.1 GCA_027459775.1 Planctomycetales bacterium
CCGATGACCTCGTCGTGGCCCTCATGGCCGATCAGGATGATCGTATAGCCTTCTCGCGCGTATTTGACGGCTTCCAGGTGCACCTTGGTGACCAGCGGGCAGGTCGCGTCGATCGCCACGAGCCGCCGGTCGCGGGCCTCGTCGCGAATCTGCGGCGAGACCCCGTGGGCGCTGTAGAGCAGGGGAGCGCCCGAGGGAACTTCGGCCAGCGACTCGACGAACACGGTGCCCCTGCGCCTGAAGCGCTCAACGACGAATTTGTTATGCACGATCTCGTGATAGACGTAAATCGGCGGACCGAAAAACTCGAGCGCCCGTTCCAGGCTTTCGATGGCCATGTTGACCCCCGCGCAGAAGCCGCGGGGGTTTGCCAGGATGATCTTCATTCGCGTGGTTCCTGAGTGGTCCGCCATGATGACACGCCTATCCTAGGCATTCGCCGCCCTCGGGGAAAGGCGAGAAATCAAAGGGGTCAGGACTCATTGATTTCGACCAGCGTCGCGAAAAGGGCCGCGAATCTGCCGAGAATCAATGAGTCCCGACCCCTTGGATTTGGGCTGCTTGCCTATCGCCGCGCTGGTCTGCTACAGTTCCGGTCGTGCGAGGGCGCGCCTGCGCGGCGGGGGACGGGCGTGATCGGACCCCAGGCGCGGCCCCGCAATCTTGGCCAAAAGGCGACGTATGGAGCGGTCCCCTAACCCGCGCGCCAGGTCGACTCAACCCGACGCCCCCTGGCAGGGCCGGCACTTGCTCGGGCTCGAGGATCTGTCGGCAGGCGCGATCGCGTCGATCCTGGACCGCGCCCAGGTCCACGCCCAGCACGCCGCCCAGAGCCGCGAGAAATCCCAGGCGCTCAAGGGTCGCGTGGTCTTCAACCTGTTCTTCGAGAGCTCGACCCGCACCCGCACGAGCTTCAGCCTGGCCGCCAAACGGCTCTCGGCCGACACCCAGGACTTCTCGCCCACGGGCTCGTCGCTCTCCAAGGGCGAATCGTTCATCGACACCGCCCGCAATCTCGAGGCCATGGGCGCCGATATCCTGGTCGTCCGCCATCCCACCCCCGGCACCCCCAAGCTGCTCGCCGAAAACGTCGCCTGCGCGGTCGTGAACGCCGGCGACGGCGCACACGAACACCCCACCCAGGGCCTGCTCGACCTGCTCACCATCCGCCGGGCCAAGGGCCGCATCGAGGGCCTCACCGTCGGGCTCCTGGGCGATATCGCCCACTCGCGGGTGGCGCGGTCCAATATCTGGGGACTCTCCAAGCTCGGCGCCAAGGTGATCCTCTGCGGCCCCCCCACCCTCGTCCCCAGGGGCTGGGAACGGCTCGGCTGCGAGGTCGCCCACCACTTCGACGACATCCTCCCCCGCTGCGACGTCGTCAACGTCCTGCGAATCCAGTTTGAACGCCAGCACGCGGGCCTGTTCCCCTCGGTCGGGGAATACTCGCATTTTTACATGATGACCCAAGAACGCATCAAGCGCGCCCGCCCCGATCTGCTGTTGCTCGCGCCCGGCCCGATCAATCGCGGGGTCGAGCTCACCCCCGAGGTCGCCGACGGCCGGCATTCGGCGATCCTCGATCAGGTGGCGAACGGCCTGGCGGTGCGGATGGCGGTGCTCGAGATGCTCGGCGGCGAGCGGGCGGAGTAACCCATGGCCACGATCCAGATCACGGGCGGGCGTGTCATCGACCCCTCGCAAGACCTTGATTTCGAGGGGGATCTCTGGCTCTCGCGGGGGCGCGTGCTGCCGCATGGCTCGGCCAGCGAGGACGCCGACCTGGTGGTCGATGCGCGGGGGATGATCGTCTGCCCGGGTTTGATCGACGTTCACGTGCACCTGCGCGAGCCGGGCAACGAGGAAGACGAGACGATCGCCACGGGCGCGCGGGCGGCGCTTGCCGGTGGCGTGACGTCGGTCGCCTGCATGCCCAACACGCGGCCGGCGATCGACACCCAGGCGGCGGCCGAGTTCGTCGTGCTCCAGGCCCGCCGCGCCCGCCAGGCCAACGTCTTCCCGGTCGGGGCCGTCAGTAAAGAGCGCAAGGGCGAGGAACTCGCCGAGCTGGGCCAGTTGGTCGCGGGCGGCGCCGTCGCCTTCACCGACGACGGAGCGCCCGTGGTCTCGGCCGCCCTCATGCGGACAGCACTCGAGTACGCCCGGATGTTTGACCGGGTCGTGATGCAGCATTGCCAGGTGCCCGAGCTCACCCTGGGCGGCGTGATGAACGAGGGCTTCGAATCGATGCGCCTGGGTCTGGGGGGCATGCCGGCGGCGGCCGAGGACATCATGGTCGCGCGCGACATCCGGCTGGCCGAAATCACCGGCGGCCGATTGCACATCCAGCACATCTCGACGGCCCGCTCGGTCGAGCTCGTCCGCGAAGGCCAGCGCAGGGGGGTCAGGGTCACCGCCGAGGCCTGCCCGCACCATTTCTCGCTCACCGACGAATCGCTCCGTTCGTTCGACTCGAATTTCAAGATGAACCCGCCCCTGCGCACGTGGTCCGACGTCGAGGCGGTGATCGAGGGGCTGAAGGACGACACGATCGAGATCTTGGCCACCGACCACGCACCCCACGCCCGCGAAAAAAAGATGCGCGAGATCGACCTCGCGCCGTTCGGCATCGTCGGCCTGGAAACGCTCTTGCCGATCACGATCAAATGCCTGATCGAGCCCGGCCATCTCACCTGGCCGCGGGTGATCCGCAAGCTCACCTGTAATGCGGCCACGCTTCTGAACCTGACCAACAAGGGAACCCTCCGCGCCGGCGCGGACGCCGACGTCACGATCATCGATCCCAACGCGCGCTGGACCATCGACCCCGCCCAGTTCCACTCCAAGAGCCGCAACACGCCGTTCGGCGGCTGGGAGGTCCGCGGGCGGGCGCACGCGGCGATCGTGTCGGGCGAACTGCGCTTCTCGCGCGACCCGCGGCATCAGCTTCTCATTTCAACTTGAATTTCGCCCCCGCGCGACGAAGGATGTACAAGGAGAACCTGACCGGGACTCTTTGGGAATTCGCCGTGCGCCTCTTGATCGACGGCTACAACCTGATGCACGCCTGGGGCCGGCTGGGCACGAAGCTCTCGCGCGACGGGTTTCGCCGCGTACGGCGGCGGTTTCTCGACGATCTGGCCAGGGAGCTCGGCCCCGAGCTCTCCTCGGAAGCCACGGTCGTCTTCGACGCCTCCGCCCACCCCGGCGATTTCCCGCTCAAGGCCGAGTACCGCGGGCTCTCCCTCGTCTTCGCTCTCGGCGAGGAAAGCGCCGACGCCCGGATCGAGGCCCTGATCGCGCTCGATTCCACCCCCAAATCCCTGGTCGTCGTCTCGAGCGACCGCCGCATCCGCCAAGCCGCCCACAGGCGCAAGGCGCGCTCGATCAAGAGCGACGACCTGCTCGACGCTCTCGAGAAACGACAGCGAACAGCGCTCGCCGCCCCTGACGACCCCTCCGACCCCGATCGCGCCCAGAGCGCGGGCGACTCGAATCACTGGCTTGAAACCTTCGGCGAGCTGGACGACCTGCTCGAGGCCCAGCGCGCCCTCACGCCCCCGCCCATGCTCACTGACGCCGAGATCGCCGCCCTCGAACGCGAAATCGACCGCGAGGGGTGAGCAAGGCGCAGGCCGGTCGGCACAAGCCCGAAGCGCCAGCGAGCGAATCGCACAACCCCCCGGCCATGCGCGGAAACCCTTACAAGCCCGAAGCGCCAGCGCGTGTGTTCCGGAATTCACTCGCTGGCGCTTCGAGCTTGTATGGCCCTGTTCCCGGCAAGGAGGACGTTCGGCTCAACAACGTGACAAGGCCC
>DAIDHE010000064.1 GCA_027459775.1 Planctomycetales bacterium
TGACGCGAGTCCCGAGGGCGAGAAGCGTAGGCGTTATTTGCTGGCCGCTGCGCGTTTGGCGAATCAGACGGTGAAAACGTTTTTATCGCTTGTGCGGGCGCCTCGGCCGGCGGACGTCGACGACGACGAGTTCGAGCCTGACGACGACGGGTCGCTGGGTTCGGGCGAGGCCGCGGACGGCGAGGAGACCGACGCCGACCTGGAAGCTGACGCTGAGCTGGAGGCCGACGACGACGTGGAATCCGAGGACGTCGCGGCGCTGGAAAAAACCGAACCCACAGCCCCTGTGCCGAGCGAACCCACCGCGCTTTTGCGAAGCGAACCCAACGCCCCTGAAAACGTGCCGCAGGATGATGCGCCGCAGGAAGTTGCGTCGAGTTCGAACAACACAAATCCCCCTAACCTGGACATGCAAAGTCAGTATGGGGAGCGAGATCGGTTGGACCTCCAGGCCGACGCCGCGACTCTGGAAAAAACCGAAGCCATTGCCCCCGTTCAGAGCGAACCCACCGCGCTTTTGCGAAGCGAACCCAACGGCCCGGAAAACGTGTCGCAGGCCGTTACTGAGAAAGAGCTTGCGTCGAGTGTGAGTGACACGAATCCGGCCGGTTCCAGGCGTGTTGAGAACGCTGGGCGGGCGCAGGGGCAGCGGGACGACTCGGCGGAGGCCAGGGAGCGGAAGAAGCGGAAGGAAGAACGCCGGCGTCAAAAAGAGAGCAGGCGGAAGAACCGGCGGCGTTGAGTCGGGCAAACCGACGGCGTTGAGTCGGGCAGACCGGCGGCGGCGAGTCGGTGACCGGTCGTGCGGCTCAGCCGTGCGGCTCGGCGGTCAGAGGCTCAACCGCGAGCCTCCGAGGTCAGAGACTCAGCGGTCGGTCGGAGGCGGTTTGGTTGTGAGCGGGTGAATCCCGCGGGTGTTCGTTGGCAATATGGCGGTTGGTGGCGGCGGCCCGCGGTTGGCGCCCGCGGGCCGAGGAGGGGGTGCGCCCTGGTGCGCGCGGTGAAGGCTTTCCGCGTGAGGCGATCAGAGCGAGGTTGGCGTGGGGGCCGATTTTCGAGCCGGCTCACTGCGGACAAAGCTTGAGCCACTCCTTGAGCCGTTCCTTCTGGTCGCGCGTGGCGTCGGGCTTGATCTCGAGGTTATACCACTTGATGGCTGGGCTTTTCGGTTTGGGCTGTTCCTTGTCGGTGGTTTTGCCGGCTTCCTGGGCTGGGGGTTCGGGGGCGAAGCGGAGGCCGAAGTACTCGAGTGCCTCGGTGTAGTCGAGCTCCTGGGTCGTGCTGAGCACGCGGTGGAAGACGTCCTTGAGATCGAGGCCGGAGGCTTGCTCGGCCGCTGCGCGGAACTGGTCGGCGGTGAAGCCGTGGTCGCCGGCATAGCGGTCGTAGGCCAGGCGCATGACGTCGTCGAGGCTATGCCTGCCGTGGGTGCGGGAGCGGATGTGGGCGTCGAGCACGAAGCCGGCGACGGGCCCCTTGACGTAGAAGCTGATCGTCCTGTCACGATTGCGCATGAAGCCGGCGTAGCCTGTTTCCCAGATGTCGAGCGACGACTGGTCGAGCGTTTGCACCAGGCGCCCGGGGGTATTCTGGAGCTGGGTGATGTGTCCCGAGAGGGCGAGGAGAAACTGGCTTGAGGTTGCGAGCCCCGCGCGGATGACCATGAGATCGCCGTAATAGGTGGTCAAGCCTTCGGCGATCCAGAGGCTCGAGGTCCGCGGGGGTTTTTCGTAATCGAAGGGGCCGAGCTCGACGGGGCGAAGGCGTTTGACGTTGTAGGCGTGGAAGAATTCATGGCTGACGAAGGCGAGCCAGGCGAAGCGGCTCCGGGGCGATGAGGCGACGCCGCTGTTGCCGGTGAGGAGGGTGGAGTTTTTGTGTTCGAGCCCGCCTCCGCCGCGGCGAAAGACGTTCAAGAAGTCGTAATGATCATAGGGTAGAAAGCCCCAGAAGCGGCGTGTTTCGCGGACGATGGCCTCGATGGCGTCGGCTTCGCGGGCGCCTTCCCAGGAGCCGGCATCGCCCAGGTCGACCAGGCGGTGGCGCGCACCTTCGACCGTGAAGGGGTGGATGCTGGGGTTGCCGATCACGATCGGGGAATCGACCAGCGTGTCGAAGTCAGGCGCGACGTAGGCATGCTGGGCGTCGCCGGGCGCGGGGGCAAGGGCAGTGGCGGAGCCCTTCCACTCCGGCGGCGGCTTCAAGGTCACGATGCGGCCGCGGCCGTTTTCCCCCACGGGGGCCATGAACGCCGCCGCGCCATTCAGAATCGCGTATTCCTCTCCCACCCAGTTGGTGGTGACCGATCGGCCATCGCACACAAGTTGATAGGAAACGACGACGCGGTCGACTCCCCTGGCGGCGATCCGCCAGTGGTTCTTGCTGGGGTGTTCCACCGCCAGGGTCGCACCCGCCTGGGACCGGGCCTCGACCGCGCTTGCCTTGCCTGCGTGGTCCTCGACCACGTAATAACCCGGCGACCAGACCGGCATCATGAGCTCGAGCGTGTCGCGGCCGCCGGTGGGCGTCTCAAGCGCCACCGCGGCCTTGTGCGCCTTGCGATCCGGGAACGTGACCGTGTAGCGGATCGGGTCGGACCCGCCCGCCGCGCTGGGCAGAAACAGGGCGAACGCAAGGGCGTGGAGCACGAGTCATTCCTTGGAAAACGGGGGAATCAGGGGTCGATCCGGGGCTCGACGAAGCTGGTGGTCAGGTGGTAGGGCATGCCGTCGATTTCGTACTCGAGCTCGACCATGATCGCCACCTGGTCCGCGCCGGGGTCGACGTGCCCGTGCATGACCGCCGCGGGGGCAAGCGCGGTGGGCGTCCATTTCGATTCGCGGAAATCGCGGGTGGCGGACCGGGCTTGCCACAGGTTCGCCTTCCTGGGCGCGGGGTCGGCGTGGACCTCGAGATCGTAGGTCCCTGAGCCGTTCTTCACCTTGCTCCATTCCACACGGGGCATGGGCTTGCCGGCGACCACGTGCCGATAGAACGCGCCCAGGCCCTGCAGCGCCCAGTCACGATTTTGCTCGAGGCCGTGGCCCGCGTTCGGCAGCTCGACCAGGTTCTTCTGGCCGGGCAGGCCGTCCCAGTAGAAATCGAGCGCGTTGAGCGTCCAGTAGCGGTCGTTGGCCCCGTTGATGAGAAACTTGGGCTTGGCGAGCCGGTCGCGATAGGTAAAGGGATCGACCATCTTCCAAAGCGCGGTGCCGTCTCGCGTTTGGGTGCGCTCCATGAGCCCGCGCTGAACGTAGTCGTCGATCTGCTCGCTATACTTACCCCAGACCTTGAGCTGGTTCGGCCCCTGGGGTCCCAGGTTGAGCATCACGATCACCATGGGGGCGATGCCGATCACGCGCTGATCGGCCGCGCCT
>DAIDHE010000194.1 GCA_027459775.1 Planctomycetales bacterium
ATTTTCGCCCGGTCGGCGCCGACGCCTTTCGCATCGGCCGCTTTCCCGCTTTCATCTCGAAGGGATTCGGTCCCGACGATGCGTTTTACGGCATGCCGACATTCCTCGGGATGGGCGTGAAGGTCGCCCGCCACGGCGGGCCGGCCGTGGACCCGGACGTCGCAGAGCGCACGGTCGGCGAACCCTACGTCGCGCTTGTCCGGCGCTTCCTGGCCGGCACGATCCCGGCACTGGCCGACGCCCAGCTCGACCATGCCGAGGTCTGCCTTTACACCGTCGACCCCGCGGAACAGTTCCTGGTCGACCGGATGCCCGCCCGCCCGGACGTCGTGGTCGCGAGCCCGTGCAGCGGACACGGGTTCAAGTTTTCATGCATGATTGGCAAAATGCTCGCCGATCTGGCCGTGGACGGTGAATCGGCCATCGGCCCGCCGCCGTGGCGCTGGAAGAAAGAGAGTTCGAGCTCACAATGATTTCTGAAAGATGAAGATGTTGTGCGATGCCAGCCCAGGCAGGTTCGGAAACCGCTTGAGCCACATTCGATTGCAGGCATGGGCGGCCGCCTTGAGCGGGCCCTTTGGAAGGTATTTATAACCCTCGGAAA
The DNA here is from genome assembly GCA_027459775.1 of Planctomycetales bacterium. GTDB lineage: Bacteria > Planctomycetota > Planctomycetia > Isosphaerales > Isosphaeraceae > JAKBAP01. Next base: position 605 of record DAIDHE010000194.1, read on the forward strand.
AAAGTCCGGAGGTTCGACTCACGAGCTTGCAATCGTGCGAGGCCAATGCTTCACGGAGCCATTTCGAGCTGACGTGGCGCCAGAAGAGGGTCTCCCCAGCGAACAAACTTGTATGTTCACTTCCGGCTGGCCGGCGGGTGATTGTGATCCGATTTCGCTTGAGGAGCCGCCAGAGCAAGCGCATGAGCCAGGGGCCTGGCGAGGATTGGTTGACCTCTTCGAAGACGAGATACCCGCCTGGCTTGGCCACCCGCGCCAGCTCGCCGAGAGCGCGCTCGGCGTCCGGGATGTGCATGAGGACGCCCCAGCACAGAACGAGGTCGAACTGATCGCTGGGGAAGGTGAGGTTCAGGATGTCTTGGCGGCTGATCGAGATCTTATCGGCGAATCCTTTTTGAGCCACGTTCGCGCGCGCTTCCGGCAGGATCGCCTCGGAATAATCGCCGGCCTCGACCTGATATCCCCGCCGAGCGAGTCGGAGCGAGTTCGCGCAAATGCCGCAACCGATGTCGAGCGCCAGCGAGCCCGCGGGCTGCGCGATGCGTTTCGTGAAATCGTCGTAGCAGAGCTCGAAGAAGGCTTCGATCTCGGGCGTGCGATAGACGGCCTCCCAGGCGTCGTGGATCGGCGCCTGGTTCATCTGCCGCTTGACACGATCCGACAGTTCGGCGGGTGACTCGGGCATCAAGGATCTCCGAATGGTTCATGAGCGAGTAAGGAGTGAATACCCATACTCTAGCCCCGGAATCGAGTCTTGGGGGCGGATTCCTTCATTCCTTGCATCGTTTTCATGATGTTAAAGGCAGTGAGCTCGCAGAGCAACCGGGTCACGTCGGAGTGGAGCGAGTCGGAGAGCTCGGGCTCGACCTTTTTCATCAGCTCTACCACTCGTGCCTCTTGCTCGACGAGCTCCTGGGCCGTGACCTTGCCGTCGGCGAGGGCGTCGATGAAGGTCGACAGCCGGGCGACGTGTTCGTCGATCACGGGGGATTCGCTGGGGGCGTCGAGCCAGGGTGTTCGCGTCTTGGCGCTCATGAGGGATCTCCATCAGGGCCGTCGGAAAAGGTTGTTAGAAGATTCACGCGAGCACATGCTCACGTTTCAATCATACGCTTGATCACGGACACGCGTTCCTGGAGCTTGGCCTGGCCGTTGGGTTCGAGGACGCGCTCGCGCCAGTCCTCGGGCAGGAACGCGATCGAGGTGCACTCGAGAACGGCGGTGAGCTCTTGTTTTTCCTTTTCGAGCCCCTGGGCCGAGGGGATAAAATCATACGCGGCGAACGCGAGATCGTCGCCCGAGACTGTTTCGCGCCCTTGCACGAGAGCCCTGCGCCTGGCGGCGAGGACAATGCTCTCGATGTCCGCGCCTGAGAGCCCGCGCCCGGCGAGTGCATGGGGATTCACGCCGGCGTCGAGCCGGGCCTTGTTCTTGCGGGCCATGATCGCGACCATCGTCGCGACCTCGGCTTCGGTTCGGGGGCTGAAGAGTGGCAAATGCACCTCGGCGCGGCCCTGGCGCTTGAGGTCAATGGGCAACAGGTCGGGCCTGCTCGTGAGCAGCAGCCAGACGAGCTTGCCGCGATAGCGGGTGTCGCCCATCTGGCTGGCGATCATCGAAAAAACCCGGCTCGACGTCCCCGAATCGCCGCCCGATTGACGGTCGCCCAAAGCGGCGTCGGCCTCGTCGATCACGACGATCACTGGCCCCATCGCCCGCAAGACCGCCAGGATTTGCTGCAGATTCGCCTCGGTTTCACCCACGTATTTCGAGCGAAAGTTGCGCAACTTGACGCACGGCACGCCCACCGAGCCGGCGAAACACTCGGCGAGATAGGTCTTGCCGGTCCCCACCGGTCCGCACACGAGATAGCCCATCGCGGTCGCGTCGAGCCGGCCCCGCGAGAGCAGCTTGGCGTCCTCGATCAGCCGGTCTCGAACAGCGTCGTTGCCGACGAAATCGTCCATCGAATAGGGCGGCTCGATGAACTCCACGAGGCCGCGCGCTTGCCGTTCGATCAACCCTTTCTTGAGCGCCTTCAGATTCTTGGCGTCGAGCGTTCGGCCCAGCCCTGAAGCCTGCGCCAGCAGCCGATCGAGATTCACCAGGTTGAGCCCGCCGGTGAGATCGGCGAGCTTCTCGGGGGTGAAATCGCCGAGCGAGCCGGCCGCGCCAGCGCGCGAGCCGATGAAATCCAGCCGCTCGGCGGCCGTCGGCATGGCGACCTCGAGGGTCGCGACGTGCGCGCTCGAGGTCAACCGCTCGTTGAGCTCCGCGAGCTGGTCGCAGAGCAGGCAAAACGCGATGTTGCGCTGCTTGATATAGGGGTTACGCGCCCATGACAAGAGCCGCACCAGCCGCGCCCCCTGAGCCCCCGCGAGTTGAGCCAGCTCGGCCGAGGGCACCAGGAATTGCGCCTGCTCGATGATCACCCCGAGGCTCATCTGGCGGCCCGGGTCTTCCGTGAGCAAGATCTTCTGCACGAGCTGGTCGAGCAACGCAAGGACCGAGTCGGGATCGCGCGGCCAGCTCTTGGGCTCGCCGATTTCACTGGAAAGCCGCGCGACCATCCGCCGCAATCGCTCGCCGTCGCGGCCGGCGAATGCGCGCAGGCCCTGGCTCAAATCGTAAATCAAAACGAAATCCCAGCCTCCAAAGAGCTGGGTCGCCAGGAACTCGGGGATCGTGCCGTGGCCGGGCTTGGGCGGGGGCTCAAGTCGCGTCAAATCGCCGACGTCGCCGTGCAGCACGAACAGGCAGGTCGTGCCCGAGTAATACAGACCCGCGAGCTCGCGCGCCCACGCTGAATGCCATTCGGGGACGGCGCGCGGGGGCTCGGCCGGGGCGCTGGCGCTCGACTTCCCCGCGGACGTGGGGCTTTGTTCCATGGTGGTTACGCTTTCGAGACGGCGGCCAGGCCGGGATTCACCCGACCTCCGGAACCGGTGCGAGCGTCTTCATGGCCGGCCCCAGTTCCTTGGCCGCGGGGGCGGTCTGGACGGTCTCGGGCGTCACGAGCCCCGATTCCTTCTCGAATTCCTTGAGCGCGTCCTCGGCAAGCGTCTTCTCGACCGCAATGTCGCGCTGGATCTCGTCGAGGCCCTCGCCGGAAAGATCCGACGCCACTCGCACCCGCGCCCGGTTGCGATCGATCTGGTCCTGAAGGATCTGTTCCGCCTGGCCAAAATCGGTCGTCACGTTGAACTTGAACTGGGTCGCGAGCTGAGCCATCTCGGACTCGGCCCGGCTCATCTTGAGCTCGGCGTCGTACTTCGAGATCTTGTGCTTGACCTCGTCGAGCTTCTTGACCGCGTGCTGGATCTTGAGCAGGTTGTTCTGATACGCCTGCTCGTGGAGGGCGAGCTGCTTTTCGTTTTCGCCCAGGTCTTCCTTGGCGCGTCTCAAGTCCAGGGCGTAGCGGGCCGCCGTCTCGCGATCGCCGGAATTCAGGAACGCCTTGATCTTGGCCTCGATGAGCGTGACTTGCTTGCGCTGGCCGTCGACCTGGCGCTGAACCCGCTCGACCAGCGCCCGATACTGGGCCAGCCCCTCGCGGCCCTCCTTCATTTGCTCGATCGAACGGTCGTATTCGTATTGCATCTCGGCGATCGGGTCCGCGCCGCGGATCGCGTTGGCCAGCTTGTTGAGCTGCGCGGAGATGGCTTTCCAGATCTTGCCCAGAATCATGCGCCAAACCCTCCCTTCACGGTGATCGCTCTTTCGGATGACGACGTGGCGGCGAACCCGAGAGAGTATGTTAACCCATCACGGGCCGGGTTGCCACGCGGTCGAGCACGTCATCTCGCGCGAACGAAAGAATCGCCCGACTCGCGCCGGTCTCCTTTCTTACCAGCTCCCCTGGCCGTCGTTGCTGGACCACGAGCTCGCGGCCGAGCCGGAATCGGGAGGGGGAGGGGGAGCTGGGCTGGGCGCTTCGCCGGCGGAAGCCGAGCCGGACATCTTGTCGAGGATCGTGGCGGCCGCCGCGACGGCCGCGACGGTCCCGACGCTGAGGCCCCCGCCCCAGCCCGGGCCGCCTTGCCAGCGCGCCATCTCGGCCTGCTGCCGCATGTGCCGCCAGGTCGTCTCTTGCACGGCCATGTTATAGGCATGACGCGTCATCTGGATGGCCGCTCCCGCGCGCTCGATCGCTTGTTCATATTCTTGGTTGGCTAAAAGCTGCTGGGCTTCGTTCAAGGCGGCCTCGGCGCTCGATCCTTCGGGCGTGACCCCGAGCGCGAAATACGCGCTGGCTTTTTGCAGGGATCGCGCGGCCTCGTCGATTTCGCTCTGGGCCTGGGCGGCCAGGCGTAGATCCTCGCGAAAGAGTTGCTCGGCGCGATCGAGATCCTGAATCGCGCCCCGGACGGCCTCGAGCATCCGCGCCGACTGGCCGTGGGGGGCGGCGAGGTCGACGCCGACCTGGTCGAGAACGTTCTCCGCGGCCTGGAAGTTCTGGTTGGCGGCGAGCCGGTCTTCCTGGCGGCTGGCGAGCCGCCCGCGCAACTGGCCGGCCCGTTGCCGGGCGGGCTCGAACTCGGCCAGAAGCTGGGCGTGGGTCGCAAGGTCGGCCTCGGCCTGCGAGCTCGCGATCTTGAGATCCTCGATCGCCCTCATCAGCCGTTCGCGCACCCCCGGCCAGTCGGGGCGTGGATCGTCCATCCCGGCATCGATCTCTCGAGCGGCGGTCGTCGCCCGCGCCTGGCTGGCCAGGGCGATTTCTCCCAAGATCTCCGCGTTTGCCTGGAACAGCGATTGAACCGCGCGCGTGCGCTCATCGAGCGCCCGCTTGAGCGGCTGGCATTCGTCGCGGGCGGTTTGCAGCAGGCCGAGCTGTTCGCCCAGCCCCGCCAAGAGCCGCAGCACGATCTGCTGTTGTCGCGCCAGCTCTTCCAGGGCGCGGCGGCCCGCGAGGTAGCGCTGGGCGTCGGGTGATTGGGCCTTGGCGGCCTTGGCCAGTTGATCTTCAAATGTCGCCAAGAGCGCTCGGGCCTGGTCCAGATTCTTGGCGACAGCCCGCCAGGATGATGCGGCGAATTCTTGCTCGAGCCGCTTGAGCGAAGCCTCGGCCTCGGGCGCGGCCGCGCGCAGCCGCTCGGTCTCGCGCGGCCGAGCCGCCAGCTCGAGCGCGCAAAACGCCTTGGCCTTCTTGACCTCCTCGATCGTCGCCGCGCCTTGATCGACCATGGCGATCGCCTGCTCGAGCGCGCACTGGCCCTTGTCGGGGTCGCCGTCGTGGAGCGCGGATTCGACCATCGCCAGATGATCGGCCGCCTCACCCAGGAAGTGGTCGGGATTTCCCCCGTCCTCGGCAAGCGCGAGCCCCCGCGCGCGATGCTCCGCCGTCTGCTTCCTCACCTGCTCGAGACGGGCCGAGGCCTTGGTCCATTCACCGTGAAGCGCGATCATGTGCTCGACCTTCGAGCCGAGATTCGTCGATCGTTCCGCGAGCGCGTCCAGCGCGGGTTTGGTTCCGATCGGGTCGGCTGTGAGGCCAGCGGCCAACCGGGCCGTCTCGGCCTTCAGGCTCTCGAGCTCCTCGTGAAACGACGTGATCGGCAGCCCGAGCCGGCTGATCGCTTCGAGCCCGGCAGCGAGCTGGGGCGCGGTCGCCTCGATCTTTTCGGCGACCTCGCGCGCCCGTTCGTGCGATTGGTCGAGCCGCTCGAGATCGGCCTTGCACGCGATCGCGCCCTGCTCGATCGGGTCGAACGCCGCCTTGGGGTCGAGGGTCGCCTGGACCTGCTTGAGCGTCTTCGCGTCGAACGACGAGCCCACCTTGGCCGCGAGTTTTTGCCCTTTTTCAAGGGCCTCCATCGCGGCCAGCCAGCGATCCCAGAGCTTTTCGACGTCGGCTTGAAGCGAGGTCCAGAGCTTGAGCGTCTCGCCCAGGAGGGGGGCCTTGAAATCGGGGTCCGAGGCCGTGAGCAGCTTGATCCGATCCTTGAGGGCGTCGAGCCGGTCCATGGCCTCGACCGAGCGCGCGCGGTAGTCCTTGACCCGCCGTTCCAGGTCGATTCTCGCCTGCAGGCGCCTGCGCCAGACGCCGAGCCCCACGACCGCCGCGGCGGCGAGCAGGATCACGATCAGGGCGGTCAGGACCGGATGGCCCTGGGACTCGGTCGCGGGGGGCGTCGAGGGGACGAAGACGCTGGGATGCGTGGTCGACGGCGCGTTTTCGACTGGCCTGGGGACATGAGGCGCGGGGGGCGCGGCGGGCTTGGCGGTCGCGCTCGCGATCGTTCGTTCGCGGGCGGCGATCCAGTCGCTCATACCCTCGAGCAGGGCCGCGATTGCCTGGGGATACTGATCTTGCTTCGCCAGCGGGATGAACCGCGGCTCGATGAGCTCGCGATCGATGGTCGCGCCGCGGAAGCCGAGCCGGTCGCGCAGCGTCGACCCCGGATGCACCGCCAGCTTGCGGTCGGCAAGCGCGATCGCGGTCACCACCGACCGGGCGTCGTCGAGCGCCAGGCGCTTCTGATCCGCCTGCCGCCGCCAGGTCCGGTAGAGCCCGTCGACGTATTCGACCGAGGCGTTCGAACCCTCGCCGAACGACTTCACGACGACGACGTAATATGTTTGCGGCGAGGCTTTCTCGAGCTTGCGAATGAGCGGGTCGAGATTCCCGAACGAGTCGGCCACGTCGACCGTGTAAACCCGCGCCCCGGTGAACGGCGGGAACGGCGACCGCTCTTGCCCGCTCGACGGCGCGCCGGCCATAAGCACCAGGACAAATCCCAAGACCGCGCCCCGCAAAAGGCTCTTCATGATGGATCGTCTTCCGAGAGGAACCCTTGACGCGATGCGCCCGACTCATCGCGGCAACGCGATCGCCGACGCCATGTTGACGAAAGTAGCCGGTTTTCCATGCGCTGGCAACGCGCCGGCACGCGAGCCCAAGCCGGGACAATCAATGCTCGCCCGCCGGACTTGCGGCGACCCAGAAGTCCACGCTCGCTTCAGACCTGGCTGAATTCGGCCAGCTTGGCCTGGCGGATCGCGACCGCGAGGGTTCGGCGAATCGCCTCGAAAACGCGACGCCGATTCGCGTGGTTGGCTCGATTCGCGATCCGCGTTCTCCACCCGGCCACAGCCGCGCTGCGTCATCGTGCATTGCCTCGATCGCCTGAATTCTGATAGTTTTTCGAAACCCCGCCCGGCCGGAACCGCGCTCGACGCGCCGCGGTCGCCGCCTGGACTGGCGTGGGTGTCAAGAGCGGGGCACTTTCAGGGATGGGGCCAGGAGCGGTTGGTTCTCGGTGAGACGAGGGGCGATGGCGAAACGGAAATCATCAAAGGAACCGCGCGGCGACGATCGCCGCCGGATCGGGGTGGTCGAGGACGTGGCGCTCGCCGAGGCGGCGCGCTCGCGCTATCTCAATTACGCGCTCAGCGTGATCACCTCGCGCGCGCTGCCCGACGTGCGCGACGGGCTCAAGCCGGTGCAAAGACGCATCCTCTATGCGATGTGGGCGGACCTCCGCGCGACTTCGACCAGCCGGTTCATCAAGTCAGCCGCCGTCGTCGGCGAGGTCATGAAGACCTATCACCCCCACGGCGACCAGTCGATCTACGACGCCCTGGTGCGGATGGCCCAGCCCTTTAGCCTTCGGGGCACGCTGGTCGAGGGTTACGGCAATTTCGGCTCGCTCGACGGCGACCCCCCCGCCGCCATGCGCTACACCGAGTGCCGGCTGACCCCGCTCGCCGAGATCTTGCTCGAGGAATTGCGCGAGCAGACCGTCGAGTTCCGCCCCAATTATTCCTCGACCGCCGAGGAACCCGTCGTCCTGCCCGCCCAGTTTCCCAACTTGCTCGTCAACGGCGTCGCGGGCATCGCCGTCGGCATGGCGACCAACATCCCGCCCCACAACCTCAAGGAAGTTTGCAACGCCCTGGTCGCCCTCATCGATCATCGCGAGCTGCCGCTCGAGCGGATCCTCAAGCACATCCACGGCCCCGATTTCCCCACCGGCGGCGTGATCCTCAATACGCCCGAGGAGATCCGCCAGATCTACGCGACCGGCCAGGGCTCGATCAAGCTCCGCGGAACGTTCGAACCCCACCCGGATCGCCCCGGGGCCGTCCTGATCACGTCGATCCCGTTCGGCGTCGAGAAAGACGCCCTGGTCGCGCGGATCGGCGAACTGATCGGCAAGGGGCTCGTCCCCCAGCTCACCAACGTCAAGGATCTCTCCACCGACGACGTGCGGATCTTGCTCGAGCTCAAGCCCGGCGCGAGCGCGGCCGCGGCCATGGCCTATCTCTACAAGAACTCGCCCTTGCAGGTGAATTTCGGCGTCAATCTCACCTGCTTGCTGCCGGCCGAGGAAGCCGTCGTCGCCGTGCCCGCCCGGCTCGACCTGAAGGCGATCCTCCAGCACTTCCTCGACTTTCGCATGGAGGTCGTCGAGCGCAGGCTGCGGTTCGAGCTCAAGAACCTGCTCGAGCGCATCCATATCCTCGAAGGGTTCGCGATCGTTTTTAAATATCTGGATGAGGCGATCCAGATCATTCGCGACAGCAACGGCAAGGCCGACGCCGCTCCCAAGCTCATCGACCGCTTCGGCCTGTCTGAGATCCAGGCCGACGCCGTGCTCGAGATGAAGCTCTATCGCCTGGGCAAGCTCGAGGTCAAGGACATCCTGAACGAGCTCCGCGAGCGCAGGCAGCGCGCCAAGGAGATCGAACAGCTCTTGAACGACGAGCCCGCGCGCTGGCAAATGGTCCGCGACGAGCTCAAGGAGACCGCGCGAAAACACGGCGACGCCCGGCGGTCGACGATCGAGGCCCCGGCCGCCCCGGTCGAGTATCGCGAGGAGGATTACATCGTCGACGAGGATTCGTGGGTGATCGTCAGCCGCGACGGCTGGGCCAAGCGGCAGCGGTCGTTCACCGACGTGGCCAGCATCCGGGTCCGCGACGACGACCAGGTCGGCTGGATCCTTCGGGCGCGGGCGCGGCGGACCGTCACGTTTTTCACCGACCGCGGCATCGGCTACACGATGCGGGTGAACGACATTCCGCTCACCACCGGCCACGGCGAGCCGATCCAGAAGCATTTTGCGCTCGAGGATCAGGAACACCTGGTTGGCGTGATCTGCCACGATCCGCGCTGCCTGCCCGAACCCGGCAAGACGCCCCAGACGCCGCCGCGCATGGTTCAGCGGCTGCTGGTCGACGAGGCCGAGGCCAATGGGGCCGGACAGGACCGCAACGGCGACGGCCACTCCGACTCCGACGCCGCGAGCGGCCCGCCCCCGCCCCCTTATGGCGTGGCGCTCACGGCCGGGGGCAAGGTGCTCCGGTTCGCGCTCGCGACCTTCGCCCCGGTGTCGACCCGCAAGGGCCGCCTGGCCGCCCGGCTCGATCCCGGCTTCCCCGGCGACCTGGTCGTCGGCGTGCAGGCCACCGATGGAACCGAGAACGTCTGCCTGGCCACCCGGCTGGCGCGGGTCTTGATCTTCCCCGTCGTCGAGGCCAACATCGTCGCCGGCCCCGCCCGCGGCGTCGTCGCCATCAAGCTCGACGCCAAGGACCGGGTTCTGGGATTCGTCCTCGCCGACCGCAAGCGCGAGGGGCTCGCCGTCCGCACCAGCCGGGGCGCGATCCAGGTCGTCCGCGCGACCAAATACCCCGTCGCTTCCCGCGGCGGCAAGGGCTATACGATCCTGCAGCGGGGAACGCTCGAGGCCGTGGTGGCCGCCGAGGCCGAGCCGATCCCCGCCCTCGAGGAATTCGCCGACGGCAAGGGAGACGGCGGCGATCAGGCTTGATGGGCCTTCACCCGGGCTCGACTGGACGGGCGGAATCACGGCTGGCATAAGGACGTCTCATGTCTTCAGGCACATATAACGCTAAATCGATCACCGTGCTCGAGGGGCTCGAGGCCGTGCGCAGGCGCCCCGGCATGTACATCGGCGGCGTCGACAAGACCGGGCTGCACCATTTGCTGTGGGAGATCGTCGACAACGCCGTCGACGAGGTGATGAACGGCCACGCCAGCCGGATCACGGTCACCCTGCACGCCGACGGCAAGACGATCTCGGTCGCCGACAACGGCCGCGGCATCCCCGTCGACGCCCATCCCAAGACGGGCACGAGCGCGCTCGAGGTGATCTTCACCACCCTGCACGCCGGCGGCAAGTTCGACAACGACGCCTACAAGGTCGCCGGCGGCCTGCACGGCGTGGGCGCGAGCGTGGTCAACGCCCTTTCCAAGAGCCTGCACGTCGAGGTCCGCCGCGACGGCCTCACGTACCATCAGCGCTATCGCCGCGGCAAGCCCCTGGGACCGGTCGAACGCGGCGAGCCCGCCCGCGGGTCGGGCACCACCGTCACCTTCACGCCCGACCCTGACGTCTTCCAGGATTTCAGCTACGACTCGGCCCTGATCGCCGAACGGCTCGAAGTCAAGACCTACTTGAACAAGGGCCTCGTGATCGGGTTCGTCGACCAGAAAAACAAGACTTCGGTCGAGTTCCGCCACGACGGCGGGGTCGCCGACTTCCTGGACGCGGTGAACGCCCAGCGCAACGATCAGCGGGTGGCCGCGCCTTTCGTGCTCGAGCGCGAGGACGAG
>DAIDHE010000078.1 GCA_027459775.1 Planctomycetales bacterium
CCTCGAGCCGGGCGATGCCGCCCGACGGCGTTTGCTCGGGAAACGGATATCCACGCATCTCGGCCACATACAGCCGCAGGTCGGCGTCGTAGCAGGCGCTCACCGGGTTCAGCACCATGGGCTCGCTGGCCGCGAGCTCGAGCCCAAAGCCCTCGTGCAGGCGGAACGACTTGAGCGCGGCCGCCGGCTCGAGCGGCTTGATCCGGGGCAGCTCGGCGGCCAGATCATCGCCGCCCCAGGCTCGACCGAAGGTCGCGAACGATAAGAGCACGAAAAGGGCGGTCGTCGTCCGCGTGCGGGCGCTGGTGTGAGTCATCGGTCGGAACTCTCCAAATCAAGGGCGCGACCGCAAGCAGGGGCGAGCGCCAAAGGGTCACAAGGCATGCCGCCTGAGGCGGGAACAAGACCCGATTATACTGTAATCGCCAGCAGTTTCGCCGCGTTTTCTCGTTCGATCCGCGCCCGGACGGGGGCTGTCAGCTCGAGGCTCGCCCAGAGCTTGAACTGGGGCACGTCCTGGCCGGGCTTGAGATAGTCGGTGCCGAAGAGCAGCCGCCGCGAGTTCCGGGTCAGGAACTCGACGGCGAAGGCCCGGTCGCGATCGAGCGCGCCGGCACCCGAGCCCGCCGACAGGTCGCCCCACAGATTCGGATGGCGCTCGAACAGCCGATCGAGCGTGCCTGGCTTTTTCACTGGCCCGCGTGGATAACCGCCCAGATCTCGCGCGGTCGTGTCGGCCGAGATCGACGCCCAGAAGCCGGGCCCGTGGCCGATGAAGTTCAGGTCGGGAAACAGCCCGAGCACCTTGTCGAGTCCTGGCAATCCCGGTTTATCAGTACAGCGCTCGTTGTCGAGGTGGAACAACACGGGCAATTTGAGGTCCTGGCAGGCTTCGAAGAGTGCGAGCATCCGGCGGTCGTCGATGGGTACGCCGGCCTTGAGCTCGCCGAACCCTTTCGCGCCCTGGTCGACGTATTCCTTGAGCATCGCGCGCAGGCCGGCCCGGCCGCCGCGGTACGACGTGCGGGGATCGATGGCGCAGAACGGGACGAGCCGATCGGGATGCTTGCGGGCGGCCTCGAGGGCCTGTTCGGTGAGATTGAGCCGGCTCGACGACTCGGGGGACACGAGAGGCAAAACGACCGCCTTGGCCACATGATGTTCGTCCATGAACCGGACGAGCCCCTCGGCCGTGAGCGGCGGGTCGCCGTTCCAGGTCTGGCCCACGTGGGTATGCACATCAATAAACGGCCCAGGGCCTTGGCCTCGGGCCGACAACCCGCCCACGGCCAGCCCCGCCAGTAATTGCCGCCGGTTCAGAGTAGGTTGCACAGGTCGGGATCCTCGCGAGAGGCTCAGCCATGGAGTTCAAAATACGATTGAACCACAGAGACACAGAGACACAGAGATCAGAAAGAGAGAAGAATTAAAGAAAGAGAGAGAGAAGAGAGAGAAGAGAGAGAGAGAGAGAGAGAAAAAAAAGGTTCAACGATCAGATTGAGAATCGAGGGTTACGCGACTATTCGCGGCCGAGAAACAACACTGAAATCACTCTATAATGCAATAGAGGCCGTCCTTGCTTGATTTCCCTCTTTATTCCCTATAACTCTATCTTTCTCAATATCTCTATTTGTTATCTATCTCTCTCCGTCACCTCTCTCTTCTATATCTTTTCTGTCTTCTCTCTTCTGTCTTCTCTCTTCTGTCTTCTCTCTTCTGTCTTCTCTTTTCTGTCTTCTCTCTTCTGTCTTCTCTCTTCTGTCTTCTCTCTTCTGTCTTCTGCCTTCTCTGTGTCTCTGTGTCTCTGTGGTTCAATCTCCCCTGGTTAGCCATCCCCTGGTTAGCCATCCCCTGGTTAGCCATCCCCTGGTTAGCCCTGGTTAGCCCTGGCTAGCCCTGGTTAGCCCTGGATCGCGCTGGTGCGGCCGAGCGCGATGTCGAAGTCGCCCACCGCCGGCACGACCATCGCCAGCAGGGCGAATCCATAAATCCCCGAGCTGACCAGGAACGCCGCCGTGAAGTCGCCGTTGACCAGGCTGATGATGCAGTAGAAGGTCCAGAATGGCGTCAGGATGGCGACGAGTGCGATCGCGTGCGACGGGTTTCGCGCGCCCATCGAGCCGAAGAGCGCCACCGAGCCCGCGCCGATGAAGATCATGAAGCTCAAGAGTTGGCGGGCGAATTCGCCGTTCGAGAACACGATCAGGAATGCACAGAGCAGGATCCCGACCATGAGGAAAAAGATCGTGCCCAGGCTGTTGGCGACGGCGGTTCGGCTGCTGGTGTAGGTGATTGCCGAGTGCAGGCCCAGCATCCCGGCGAAGTGGGCGAGCAGCAGGAAATCGATCACGAAATAGAGCAGGTTTTCGCCGCCGACCATCCCTTTCGCGGCCATGACGATCGCGGTCGCGATCGGCAGGATGATCATTTCCTTCGAATTATAAAGCGCCCCGTGGAGTTTGCCGTGGATGAACTCGCGGGGCGAGAGCTCGGAGACGAGCAGCAGGTCGAGGGCTCCGGTGTCGCGTTCGCTGGTGAGGGCGGTCACGCCCTGGGCGTTGACCAGGACGAGGCTCAGGATCGCGAGCCCGATTGGGATCAGGGCCAGGCCGGTTCCCATGGGGTTTTCCAGCCCCTGGCCCAGATTCACGAACAGGCCCATGCCGAGTGCGAACAAGAGAACATAGCACCCTTTGATGATCAGGGGTTTCGAGCCGTAGGCGCGGGTCATGATCTCGCGCCAGAGGATGGGGTTGGCCCAGGGATGGCGGTAGGGTTTGATCGTGGGGGCGACGCGGCGATGGGTTCGCCGGGGTACGTGCAAGCCGGTGCCTGCGCCCGCCGGGCCGGGGCCGACCGCGCTGGTCTCTTCGATCTCTTCGAGCGCGCCGGCCTTGTCGCCCTCGGCCTGTTCGCGGGGCTCGTTCTTGCCGGGGTTCCATTTCCGCAGCATGTAGGTTCCGAACGCCACCAGGAGCGCGGCGAACGTGAGCCGGCAGGTGATATAGACCACCGCCGAGGCCCGCACGGTCTTGGTCAAGGCGTCGGCCTTGGGATAGAGCACCGCCAGCATCGCCCGGTAGGGGTTGAGAACCTCGACCAGCGGCACTCCCATGAATTCGGCCGTCGGATAGAGCAGCGCGAACGCCTCGACCCCGGCCACCGAGAACACGACCATCAGGATCGTGAGCGAGATCGACTGAAACGTGCGATCGCGCCACAGCGCGATCAAGAGCCCGAGCGCCCCGCCGGCGATCCCCGACGCCGCCGTCACCGCGAACAGGTTCGCCACCTGCCCGAACGAGATCCCGCCGAACAGAGCGCACACCGCCAGCATCCCCACGCTCGCGCCCAGGATCGTGACGATGTTCAGCAGCCCGGCCGCCAGCTTGCCCAGCACGATCTCCAGGTCCGAGAGGTCGGTCATGAGCAGCAGCGTCATGGTGCGCCTGTCTTTTTCGTAAGACACGGCGGCCGCGGTGAACAGGGGGGCGAAGAAGAGCATCAGGGTGAGCTGAAGCATGGCGAACAGCCAGTACAGCACCCCGCCGAACCGGGCCATCACGCCGACCTCGCGGACGTCTTGCCAGCCGATCAGCGACTGCCAGGCGGTCCAGAGCAGGATGAACAAGAAAAACACGAACGACGCGCGCCACAGATAATAGCGGGCGGGCCGGGGCGTGGTCAGGATCTCGCGGGCGATGATCGGTCCAGCAAACAAGGCGAATCTCCTCCATTTTGGATTCTTGATTCTGGGTTTTCGATGGCTCGGCTGGCAAGAGCATAATCTTCCGCCCGGGCGGGGAGCCGGGGACTGGCTTCGCTGCGGGCGCTCCAGGATCGGCGTCTTTTCGACCTGGTGTGCGGCGATCTTGAGTGGAGAAACCTCTCTCCCACGGTTCGTGCGGACGACCTTGTGGGTGTCGGGCCTTTCTTCGCCCCATTTCGAAGGCTGTTGATGATGGCGACCACGTGGCCTCTCCCTCGCGCTTTCGACGGACCCCGCCATCGTGTAGGGTGAGTCGAGCCGCGGTATCCCGCGGCGAGGCTCACCGAAACCACCCCCGGCCTTGAGCCGCGGCCTCTTCGCCCGCGAACAATGGAGCTCGACCGATGACGATTCCCACGACGTTGCTCTTGGCGGTCTTGACGGGGCAGACTGGCACGGCCAAGGACGTGGTCGCGCCGGGGGCCAAGCTCGAAAAGCTCTGGGGCGAGGGCTCGTTTACCGAGGGGGGAGCGCTCGACGCCCAGGGGGGGATCCTGTTTTCCGACATCGGGAACCGGATCATGCGGTTCGACCCCAAGACGGGCAAGACCTCGGTCTTTCGCGAGCCCAGCGGGCGCGCCAACGGGATGATGTTCGACCCCGAGGGCCGGCTGATCGTCGCCGAGGGCGCCAATACCGGCGGCGGCCGGCGGGTCTCGATCACCGACAAGGACGGCGCGGTCCGGACTCTCGCCTACAGGTACGACAACAAACGTTTCAACAGCCCCAACGACGTCGCCGTCGACCGCCAGGGCCGCGTCTACGTCTCTGATCCCCGCTACGTCGGCGACGAACCGCGCGAGCTCGATTTCGAGGGCGTGTTCTTGATCGAGCGCGAGGGGTTTGTCACGCGCTTGATCACCGGCGCGACCAAGCCCAACGGGCTCGTGCTTTCGCCCGACGGCAAGACGCTCTACGTCGCCGACACCGGCCCCGAGCGCAGGGCGCTCATCGCCTGCGATGTCGGGCCTGACGGCAAGACGTCGGGGGCGCGGGTGATCCACGATTTCGGCCAGGGCCGGGGCATTGACGGCATGACGGTCACCCCTGACGGCCGCATTGTCGCCGCCAGCGCATCGGGGGGCAAGCCGGGCGTCGTGGTGTTCTCGCCCAGGGGCGAGGAGCTGGCGTTCATCCCCACCCCCGAAACTCCCGCCAACGTCGAATTCGGCGCGCCCGACGACCTTTATCTCTACATCGCCGCCGGCAAGAGCCTGTACCGCATCAAGTGGAATCCTTGATCGGACCATCGGCCAGACCTCAAGGCGGGCGGGATTCGGTATCATCGACAGGGATGGGCTTGAGCCAGGGCGTTCCCATCGAACGGAGGTTCCATGAGCTCGGCGACGACGGATCTCATGGCGGTTTCCGACGGCTTGATCCTTCCAGGTCCGACCCTTTGCGTCCCCGCGCTCGAGGATCTCGAGCGCCTGACCGCGCTAACCGAACGCAGGGTCGTCTTCAAGAACGTCGATTGGACGTTCTATGAGCGGCTGGTGGATTCGATTCCCGAGGGACGGAGGATCCGCGTCAATTACGATGGGAAAGATCTGGAGATCATGGCGCTCAGCCCGTTTCACGACGGCGTGAAGAAGCGATTGGCGCGGCTGGTGGAGCTCACGGCCGAGGAGCTTGAGATTCCCTGCACGGGGCTGGGCCAGACCACCTGGAAGCGACCGGAGGTCGCGCGCGGTCTCGAGGCCGACGAATGCTACTACTTCGCGGCCGAAAAACTGCCGGTCGTCGCGAGCACCCTCAAGCGCGGGTCGAAAAACCTCGCCGATTATCCCAATCCCGACCTGGGGATCGAGATCGACCTCTCGCCCTCGAAAATCGATCGGCCCGGCATTTACGCGGCTCTGGGCGTGGCCGAGGTCTGGCGATCGGGCAGCGCTGGCGTCGTCGTCGAGCGACTCGACGAGAGCGGGACGTACGAGCCCGTTCCCGCGAGTGGTTTCCTGATGCTCACGCCCGACGAGATCCGTCGTTGGTCGCTCGAGGAAGACGCGACGGACGGCTCGCGCTGGGCGCGCGGGCTCCGCGCCTGGATCCAGGCCGAGCTCGTCCCGCGGCGCGCGCGCTAACCCTTTGGGCATGGCTCGCCCCGGGTTGCCGCGACTCGACGGACTCCGCCTTTTTCTGGGATTGGATCTCATCCCGATCGCCAAGGGCCGGGGACTTTCCAGATCCGGGCGACTCGAGCGAACGCGTGCGATGATTGAATATCAATGCACTTCACGATCCATCGCCGGTCCGCCGCGGCGGATCGACATTCCCGGCGGCTCGCGCGAGAATCGATCCCCCATGCGTAACCTGTTTTGATCGGAAAAGTTGCGCCGATCCGCGGTTTCCGCCCAAGACCCGGCCCCAGCCAGCCCACTGGAGCCAGCGCCGACATGGCGGATCGCGGTTCGAGGATGTTTGGCGGTCCAAGGATGTCTGGCGGAACGGGTTCCGGGGCGAGCTCGTGAGAATTCACGGAGAAAACATGGAGAAAAACCGTGGAAAGATTCTCCGGCCCGCGTCCTTAAAGGGTAGAGGGCCGCATCTCTCGCCGGGAGGGACGCCCAGGGATGTCCCCTGGGCGCGGTCGGCCCTCACAATCTGTGCATGGAGGGTGCTCCCATGTCCGCACTGATGCTCGACGAGTTCAAGGTTCTGTTCAAGGACGAGGCGTCGTACCGGGTGCTGATCGAGCGCTTCCGCGACGCCATGGCAAACCACGGAATGCCTCTCGTCTTCCGTGAAAAAGAGCTTCTATTCACAGCCGTTTCGCCCCAGGCGACTCAAGACATGCTCTGCAACCGGGTTATCAACCGGCTGTCCGAGAAGCCCGGGCTGCTCGATGAGGTCGCGCGGGGCCTGAAAGACGAGATCGTGGACTGAACCGCCTGGATGAGGCCCACCAAGGAGCCGAGCCTGTCCCCGGTTCTGGCCGGCCTGGCGGGTTTCACGGATGGTTTCACGGATTTTGAACCACAGAGACACAGAGGGCACAGAGAAGAGAGAAAGAAAGAAAGAGAGAGAGAAAAAGAAAGAAAGAAAGAGTAAACTAAGCCTGTCCCCGCGTCTTGTAGTGTAGGAAAGTGAACCTGTTATTTAATGTTTGCTTCTAGATTCTTGGATTGAGGATCAGCAATCGCGATGATGATCGAGCTCGTGCATGAAGCGGTCGAGGACGTCGTGGCCCAGTGGCTTGTGATCGGGGTTTTCGAGCGAGAGGGGGGCGGGGTCGAGCCAGTGGGGATCGGGGCCGTCGATCCCGTGCTCAACCAACTGGCCGAGGACAAGGAAGTCTCGGGCTCGGCCGGCGACCTGGCGGTCTTGCACCAGGTGGCGGGGCTGCGGGCGCGGTCGGTGCTGCTGGTGGGGCTGGGCAAGCGCGAGCGCCTGGACGCCCAGGCAGCGTACACGGCGGGGTACGCGGCCGCCAAAAAGCTCTCGAGCAAACCCAGAGGGGGCGTGATGGTCGCGCCCCCGAGCGGGCCATGGCCCGCCCCGACCGCAAGCGCCCTGATCGAGGGGCTCATCGTGGGTACGCGCGGGCCCGGCCTGCGCAAGGCCGAGCCCGCGCGCCATCCCTTCCCCACGCTCGGAATCGTGCTGGGCGCGAATCCCCACCCCGACCTCGCCACGGCCTGGACCACCGCTTGCGTACGCGGCCGGATCGTGGGCGAAGCCGTCAATTTCGCGCGCGACATGGCCAATCTGCCCCCGGCCGACAAGTCGCCCCAGAGGCTCGCCGAGTCGTTCGCCGCCCATGCGCGCGAGGCCGGCGCGGCCGCCCACGTCTGGGACGAACACAGGATCGCCCAGGAACAATTCGGCGGCCTCCTGGGCGTCGCCGCCGGCTCCGACCTGCCCCCGCGATTCGTCGTGCTCGAATACACAGGTCGTCCTGGCGGACCGATCCTGGCCCTGGTCGGCAAAGGCGTGACCTTCGATTCCGGGGGGCTCTGTCTCAAACCCGCCGCGTCCATGGAAGACATGAAAAGCGACATGACGGGGTCGGCCGTCGTCGCCGCCACGATCGCCGCCGTCGCGCGGCTCGGGCTGCCGGTCAATCTGACCGGCTATCTCCCGATCACCGAAAACATGACCGGCGGCAAGGCCATGCGCATGGGCGACGTCCTCACCCACCGTGGCGGCAAGACCGTCGAAGTCCTCAATACCGACGCCGAGGGCCGCTTGATCCTCGCCGACGCACTCGCCTACGCCGCCGAGCAAAAGCCCGCCTGGATCCTCGACCTCGCCACCCTCACCGGCGCCTGCATGGTCGCCCTCGGCACCAAGGTCGCGGGGCTCTTCAGCAACGACGACGGCTTTCGCGATCAGTTCCTGGCCTCGAGCAAGCTGACCGGCGAGCGGGTCTGGCCCATGCCCCTGGACGACGATTACAAGGATCAGCTCAAGAGCCAGGTCGCCGACCTCAAGAATATCGGCGGCAAATGGGCGGGCGCGATCACGGCGGCCAAATTCTTGCAGCAGTTCGTCGCCGGCACCCCCTGGATCCATCTCGACATCGCCGGCCCAAGCTGGAGCGACGCCGACGCGCAGGCACGCGACGCCGGCGCGACCGGCTGCTTCGTACGAACCCTGATCACGCTCGCCGAACAAACGGCCGACGACGCCAGGCCAAGCTGACAAAAAACGGCCGCGCGCCCTGGGACCGCGGGCGAGCCGCCCGCTCGGATCCCCGCGGGCGGGACGACCACGCACCCGGGTTGATCGCTGTCACCAAGGATCGTCAAATCGCCGAACGCCACGGTTGAACATTTGCTCAAGCCGGCTTTTCTTCATTCCTCACGCCGAGACCCGATTCCCTCGGGGGTCGAACCGGCACTCGATGCGCCGGCTGTTGACGTCCAGGGCCTCGAGAATCTCGCGAACCTCGTTCATGGGATACCGATTGCGCAGCGCCCATAAAATGATGTCGAGATTCTCGCGCCCTTGTTTCAGGTGGTCGAGGATCGGGTCGATGAGGGCCGAATCGCGAAACGCCGTGCGCAGCAGGCCGAAGTCCCCCTGGTCGAGCTCGATCCAGAACGTCTTGCCCTGGAGATGCTCGAGCCAGCGATGCCGCAAAAAGCCACGCCAGTGCTCCCCGATCCAGCCGCGGATCGCGACCTCGCCCAGGTCTCGACCCGCTTTTTCGCTCTCGATCCACTTGTAGCGGTGGGCTTCTTCCTCGCCGCAGGCGTGCAGGCTCATCTTGGCCTCGGCGGACGCCCCGGCGAAAGGCTCGGTCAGACTACAGTCGAGCATCAAGACCTCCACGGCGAGATGCAGTCCCAATCCCTTGACGACACGCTCGAGATCCTCAGCGATTCTCGATCGAGAACCCTGATGTCGAGCATGACCCAGCCTGACAGACTGTCATACACGTTTAGTACCGACCTGCGATGGCGCAAGGCGTCTTCGCCGGACCAAACCGTCAAGACCAGTCATCGTATCTTAGCCAGGTCGCCGACCATCGACAAGACGTTCCGAACCCCCCGAACCAAAACGAGGGACTTGGTTTCACAATGATTTCGCGTGCCGACTGGCCTTGTAAGGCCACTTGGATCAAGGGCCGGGGGATTCGCCGGCGAACCAGGCGATCGATTTTCCGAGGACCGCGGCGATGCCGGACGGACCGGCGGCGAGGGGTCCGAGGGGTTCCGCGACGACCGACCGCCAGTTGACGGCCCCGTCCAGGCTCGCCGAGATGAGGTGGACGCCCTTCTTGGTGAGCCGGGCCAGCGATCCGGCGGCGTCGAGATAGAACAGATCCCCAGGATCGCCCGCCGCGGTCGCTTGAGCGCGGGGCGTGCCGGCCGCGTCGCACGAGAGGGCCCGGCCATCGGCCGAGGTCGCCAGCGCGAACGGGCCCAGGCGCTCGAGCGACCAGCCTTCCCAGGGCAGCGGAACCGCCCAGACCACCTTGCCCACCCGGTCGTGCCCGCGCAACTGCTGGGCGCGACGCGCCAGGCTGATCCAGACCACGTCGCCCCCAAAAACGGCGTCAGGCGCCGTTTTTGAGCGGGGCGCGGCGATCACCAAAGGCGCATCGGTCGGGTCGAACCGGAAGCCCGTCCGGGGGTTGCCCTCGGCGTCAATCACCAGGAACTCGCCCCCGTTCGTGGTGACGGCCGTCGCGTCGCCCAGAGCGATCGCGACCGCCTCGATCGGGTCGCGCAGCTCGTGCTTCCAGATCCACTTCCCCGCCAGGTTCAGCCGGCCGATCCGGTCGCGCTCTTGCACAAGCACCAGCCCGTAGTCGTCGGGGCTGATCTCCAGGTGGGTGAGCTCGACCAGGCTGACGTCGATCCGCTGGTGCGAGCCCTTGTTGAGGTCGCAAAGCACGACCCGGCGGTCGGTCGCGGCGGCGATCCAGCCGGGGACGGCGCGGAGAATCCGGCCCACGCCGTTGACCTCGAGACCCGTCGCGAGCCGGCCGCCGGCCGCATCGAACAGGTCGAGCCGGTTGGGGCTGCTGAAGACGGCGAGCGTGGGGGGTTGGTCGAGAACCGCCAGCACGGCCGTCTCCGCCTGGTCCATCCGCTCGAAGAACGGCTGCACCCAGTCGGGTTGGCGGACGGTCCCCGAGCTCGCGCGCGAGCCCCGGGCGTTCTGGGCCGCCGGCCTCGAGACCCGCGGCGCGGGGTGGTCCGACTCGCCGCCGAACAGGTCGAGCCGGCTGATCTCGCCGGTGGCGCGGCCGTGGATCAGGTACCGGCCCAGGGGGTCGATCTCGAGCGCGGACGCCGGCCGCTCGAGCTGCGTCCGCCATCGCACGTGACCGGAAGGCGAGAGCACGGCCAGGTCGCCCTCGAGCGTGGTCGCCGCCATCGTTCGGCCGGGAAAGTCGGAGACCGCCTGCGAGACCGTCCCACCCAGGTGATACGAGCCCTCGTTGCGGCCGCGGAGATCGAACCGCTGAATCCCGAGTGTGAAGCAGCTCGCCAGGATGATCGAGCCGTCGCCGCTGGCCGCGAGCCGGCCCACGTTCGAGGTCAGCCGGTCTTGCCAGAGGATCTCGGGGTCGAGCCGGTCGGCGTTCCGGCCCGATTCGAGCGCGACCCCCACGACCATCCCGTAGGCCGCCGCCCCGATCAGGAGCGGCCGGTCGGCGATGAAACACAGGTGCGACAGCGGCTCCATGACCTCGAGCCGCCCCACCGGGCGGCCGTTCCGCGAAATCAGGTGCAGCGCCCGCTGGCGGCCGCCGATCGCCACGTATCGCCCGTGCGGGTCGATCGTCAGAAACGACGACTCGGGCGGCGCGGGACGCTCGAGCCGGACCTCGAAATCCCCGCTCAAAAGCAAGAGCTCGGCCCCCGACGACTCCACCAAGAGCGCCATCAGGCTGCCGTCATCCGAGATCGCCCCCGCCGTGATCGGTCCCGGAGCGCGGGAAAACGACTGCGATTCGCCCCGCGTATTCAGCAAATAGAGCTGGTTCCCCTCGTCCCACGCCAGGATCACCCCAGCCTCACGAGCGAAACACAGCCCCTTGAGCGGCGAATCGGTGACGACCGTCCAGACAGTCCTCGGATTCTCGATTTTTGTTTTTTGTTTTTCGATTGGGGAACCACCCGCGACGGCTTTTCTTGGCAGCGAAATCTGGATTCTCGATCTTGCCCTGGACGCGGCGGTTCCGCAATCGAAATCAAAGGGGTCAGGACTCTTTGATTGCGTCGAAATCGACGGGATCAGCCCAATCAAGGAGTCCTGACCCCTTTGATTTAGCGCTGTCTGGCGGTTCGGATGGCGGCGGCCAGGATGGGGTCGAGCTGGGGGTCGCCGAAGACGGGGTCGAGGACGGGGGCCGTCGCGTCGGCGGCGGGCTTGGCGGCCGAGCGGGCGGCGATCGGGATGTCGGGGCTCACGCCCTGTTCGCTGTAGGGGCGGTCGAGCGGCGAATAGAACTTGGCGGTGGTGAGCTTGAGACCCGCCGGCGCGGATCGCAGCGAGAAGATGCTCTGGACCGAGCCCTTGCCATAGGTTCGCGAGCCCAGCACGGTCCCCCGCTTATGGTCCTGGAGCGCTCCGGCCAGGATCTCGCTGGCGCTCGCGCTGTCGTGGTCGACCAGCACATAGAGCGGGAACCGCCAGCGCGGCCGGCCGGTGGCCGAATAGGCCTGGCTCTGGCCGCTGGCGCGGCCGCGTGTCGAGACGATCAGACCGCCGTCCAGGAACCGGTCGGCGATCTCGACGGCCACGTTCAGGAGGCCCCCAGGATTGCCCCGCAGGTCGAGGATCAGAACCTTCATGCCCTGGTTGGCGAGCCCCGCGATCGCCCGGTCGAGCTCCTCGGTCGACGACTTCTGGAACCCGGCGAGCTGCAAGTATCCGATCCCGCCGGCGACGTCCACCAGCTTGGCCCCCACCACGCTCTCGACCTCCACGTGGCGGCGAATCAGCTTGAGCGCGCGGACCTGGCCGTCACCCTTGTCGACCCCGATCTCGACCACCGAGCCCTCGGTTCCCGACAGCCGATTGGCCGCCTCGTCCAGCGTGAGCCCCTTGACCGATCGGCCGTCGACCCGCACAACCCATTCGCCGACCTTGATCCCCGCGTCCCACGCCGGCCCGCCCCGGATCACCCCCACCAGCCGCAAACCCCGGGAATCGATCTTGAGCTCGACCCCCAGACCGACGAAATTGCCGTCGCTCATCGCATAAAGATCCTCGAGCTTGTCAGGGGTGAGATAGCTCGTGAAATCGTCGAGCGCGTCGCACGCGCCGTAGATGAATTCGAGATAAACCGGGGTCGCGTCCAGGCCGATCCCCTGGGCCGCCTGAGCGCTCGAGCCCGCGATCCGCAGCGCCGATTCGCGGTCGGGGGCGTGCAGCTCGGCGCGGAACTTTTTGAGCGTTTCCCGCAGCGCGAGCACCGACTCCGCGGTCGCGCGGTCGGCGTTGGCCTTCACGAAGACGGGGTCGCGGAGGGCGACCTCGAGATTGTCGAGCCCGTGCCGGGCCAGCGGCTCGAACGGCACGGCGTCGACGTAATTGGACTGGATCCGCTCGAGCACCTCGTCATACAGATCGAGCGCCTGCTCGCGGGGCAGATGGAGCAAGACGTTGCGAAAGCTCTGGTCGGCGTAGCGGCGGTGCAGCTTGTAATGAATCTCGCAGAGCCTGAGCCGGCGGCTGAACTCGACCTTGCCCGGCCAGCGCTCGAGCGCGCCTCGATACACCTCCATCGCCGCCGACCAGTTGCGCGAGCGCTCTTGGTCGAGCCCGCGCTCGAGCACGCGCTCGACCTCGATTCGCGCCTCGGCCTTGGGCGCGTCGGTCGGGGTGTCGCTCCACGCCAGCAGCGCGGGCGACAGAAACACTTGCCACGCCAGCAAGCCTGAGAAAAGCGGGCGCATCACAGACCATCCTCGCGCTCGAGAGCGCCAGACCCCAAGCCCGCCGCACTCGCGATCCCCCGCCGCGCCCAGGCCCCAAGAACCGCCGGACGCGCGCTCAGCCGCGACCCGCCGCCCTCCGACCCTCCCCAACACGCGCGATCAAACCACGAGTCCGTCGTCCTCGAGGCCCCGCTCCTTCGTTGCCATTCGATGGAGTCATTCCCAAGTTAGAGCGGGCACGATCATCCGCGGCCGAAAGCCCCAGGGCCCCCAACCGCTCGCGCCGGTCTCCAAACAAAGGGGCCGCGAATCACGCACCCCCCTGCATTCTCGAACTATATCACATGACACGTCTCGCGAACTTCATGCCAGCCCGGCCAAATCAAAGGGGTCAGGACTCTTTGATGACCGACCAATCGCGCTGCCTCGCCTCATCGAGAAACTCCGTCATCAAAGCGTCCCGACCCCTTTGATTTGGCCGGCTTGCCGCGCCGGTAAAATACCCTGTCCGCCCTGGCGGGTCGCGTGCAATTCTTACCAATTCCCGGCCTTTTTTCGCGATCGTGCGAGGGTGTCCTGGTCCATGAGCGAGGCTGAGGGATTGGAGGTCGGCCGGCCGGTTGCATCGACGGCGCGGGTCGAGGCGATGTTGCTGCTCGTACTGGCGTCGGCGCAGTTCACGAACATCGTCGACTTCATGGTGGTGATGCCGCTGGGGCCGCAATTGATGCGGGTGCTCGAGATCGGGACGGCTCGGTTTGGGCTGATCGTGTCGTCGTACACGATTTGCGCGGGCCTGGCGGGTCTTCTGGGTTCGTCGTTCCTGGACCGGCACGGGCGCAAGCGGTCGTTTCTGACCCTGTACGCGGGTTTCCTGGTGGGGACGCTGTGTTGCGGGCTGGCGGGGACGTACCACCAGCTCCTGGCGGCGCGGATGGCGACGGGGGCTTTTGGGGGGATTCTGGGGGGGATGGCGCTGGCGATCATCGGCGACGTCTTCCCCGAGGAGCGCAGAGGCCGCGCGACCGGGGTGTTGATGTCGGCCTTCGCGGTGGCCTCGGTGGTCGGGGTGCCGACGGGGCTCTACCTGGGCACGCGATTCGGCTGGAATGCGCCTTTCTTGGTGCTGGCCGCGCTCGGAACGCCCATCTTCGGGCTGGCGGCGTGGCTCTTGCCGTCGCTCCGCGACCACGTTGGCCGAAGCGCGCCCCTGTCGCCGCTCGCCCAGCTCGGCGAAACGTTGTCCCGACCCGATCATTTGCGAGCATTCGCGCTCACGGCTTCGATCATGCTCGGGGGATTCTCGGTCATCCCTTACATCAGCGTGTCGCTGGTCGCCAACGCCGGCGTGCCCGAGGACCGGTTGCCGCTCGTGTTTGTCACCGGCGGGATCCTCACTCTCATCGGCTCGCCCACGATCGGCCGCCTGGCCGACCGTTACGGCAAGCCGCCGGTCTATCGCGTCGTGGCGGTCTTTTCCATCGTCTGCATGCTGCTGGTGACCAATCTGGGCCCCGTCCCCCTGGGCGTCGCGGTCGCGCTGGCGGGCTTGTTCATGCTTTCCAACGCCGGTCGCATGGTGGCCGCCCTCGCCCTGGTCACGAGCTCCGTCGACGCCCGCCGGCGGGGCGGCTTCATGAGCGCCAATTCCGCCGTCCAGCACCTCGCCGCCGGCTCGGGGGCATACCTCGGCGGCAAAATCCTCGCCCGCCCCCTCCCCGACGGCCCGCTCCATCATTACGGCAAGGTCGGCCTGCTCTCACTCGCCGCCACCCTGCTCTCCCTCTGGCTCATCGGCCGAATCAAAGGGGTCAGCCGAATCAAAGGGGTCAGGACTCTTTGATTGCGGGCAAATCAAGCAGCGTCACCGAAACCGCCGTCAACGAGTCCCGACTCATTCGATTCGGGCGATCGCATTGCCCGCCGGGGCAAGACCGGGTATCACGGAACGGTGTGTCGGGCATGAGCAATGGGGCCGGGGCCCCGCGGTACTGGCTAGGGCGAGTGAAATGAGCAATGCGCGCGCGGCGATGGGCAACGGCAGGCGATGGTCGAGCGTGGAATGCCCACGCCCGCTCGCGCCCCGGCCCGCGATTCGCCATGTTTTGTTTGATTTCGACGGCACCTTGTCGCTGATCCGCCAGGGTTGGCCCGAGGTCATGACGCCGATGTTCGTCGAGGCCCTGCCGCTTCTGCCAGGCGAATCGCCCGCCGACCTCGAGCGGCTCGTGCTCGACGACATCATGCGGCTGAATGGCAAGCAGACCATCTACCAGATGATCCAGCTCGCCGATCGCGTCCGCGACCGCGGGGGCGAGCCCCGCGAGCCCCTGTGGTACAAGCACGAATACCTGCGCAGGCTCGACGCCCACATCGCCGCCCGGGTCGCCCGCCTGGCCTCGGGAGCGATCGCGCCCGACGAATACCTGGTCCATGGCGCACGCGAATTCCTCGAATATCTGCGCGGCCGCGGCCTGGTGCTGCACCTGGCCAGCGGGACCGATCTGGCGGCCGTCCAGCGCGAGGCCGATCTGCTCGACGTCGCCCGTTATTTCGAGGGCCGCGTGAGCGGCGCTCTCGACGATTACAAACGGTTCTCCAAGCAAATGATCATCGAGAAAATCCTCGCCAGCCACGACATCCCAGGCGCGCATCTGATCGCGTTCGGCGACGGCTACGTCGAGATCGAAAACACCAAGCAGGCCGGCGGGCTGGCCGTCGCCGTCGCCAGCGACGAGGCCCATAACGGCTCCGGCAACGTCGACCCCTGGAAACGAGCACGCCTGCTCGGCGTCGGCGCAGACGCCGTCATCCCCGATTATCGCGACGCGATCGCGCTCCTCGACCACCTGCTCGACGGGGCCAACGGATCATGACCACGCCCCTCGACCTGAAACGCCTCAAGGTTTTTCCGCTCTCACAACGCAAAAGCCTCACCCGCGCCCAGGACATCCTGGTCGACCCCGACGCCACGCCAACCCCGCTCCCCGATCAAAACCTGGCCGCAATCGAGCGCTGCGCACGACAGATCAAGGTTGCCCGAGCCAAAGGCGCCGCCGTCGTCCTGATCTATGGGGCGCACCTGCTCAGAAACGGCGCAGCCCTGATCCTCGAGCGATTGATGGCCCAAGGGTTGATCACGCATCTCGCCACCAACGGCGCGGGCACCATCCACGACTGGGAATACGCCTGGCTGGGCGCATCAACCGAGAGCGTCCGCGAAAACGTCGCCAACGGCACCTTCGGACTCTGGCGCGAGACCTCACTCAACATCCACCGCGCGCTCCTGACCGGGGCGCTCCAGCGGCTGGGCTACGGGCAAGCGCTCGGGCGCTATATCCTCGAGGACGGCGGCTCGTTCCCCCCTCCCGAACAACTCCTGGCCGCGATCCAGCAATTCCCCGAGGATCCCCTGGTCCCAGCCTTCGTCGACCTGCTCAGCGCCATGCGCGAACAAGGCTGGCAGGGCGGCTTTTTCCAGGTCGAGCACCGCTTCAAACACGCCTCGATCCTCGCCCACGCCTACAAACACAAAATTCCGGCGACCGTCCATCCAGGGATCGGTTACGATATCATCACGAATCATCCGATCTTCAGCGGCTCGGTGATCGGGCGGGCGGGCGAGCTCGATTTCAAGCTCTTCGCCGGGGCTCTCGAGGGCCTCGACGGCGGCGTGGTGTTGTCGGTGGGCTCGGCCATCATGGGACCGCAGGTCTTTGAAAAAGCCCTCGCCTGCGTGAACAACATCCGCATCGCCGACGGCCGACCCATCGTCCAGGGCCACGCCCTGCACGTCGTCGACCTGCAAGATTCCGGCGGCTGGGACTGGACCACGGGCGAACCCCCCAAGACCAACCCAGCCTATTACTTGCGGTTTTGTAAAAGTTATGCCCGAATGGGGGGCGAGCTCCATTACCACCAGTGCGACAACCTGGCCTTCATCCACCACCTTGGGAAGCGGCTCGCAGGTTCATGAACGACGATTCGTTTGAGGCTCGTTCGCGGCATTACCCGCGGCTGCGGATCGCCGTCGCCGGGGATTTCTTCCTCGATCGATACCTGCACATCGACCCCGCCCGGGCCGAAACCTCGATCGAGACCGGATTGCCCGTCCATAACGTGGTCGCGGTCCGCGCCCAGCCGGGCGCGGCCGGCACGATCGTGAGCAACCTGGTCGCGCTGGGCGTGGGCACGATCCACATCGTCGGCTTCCGCGGCGACGACGGCGAGGGCTTCGAGCTCGAACGCTCGCTCCGTTCCATGCCCGGCGTCGACCTGACCGACATGCTCACGGCCCCGGACCGCAGAACGCCGGTCTATTGCAAACCCCTGGTGATCGAGCCCGGCCGGCCGCCCCGCGAGCTCAGCCGGCTCGACGCCAAGAACTGGACGCCGACGCCTGAGCGACTGCAACTGGATCTGGCCGCCCGGATTGAAACGCTCGTCGGCCGGGTCGACGCCCTGATCCTCATGGACCAGGTCGACCTGCCCGAAACCGGAGTGGTGACCCAGCTCATCCGCGAGTCGGCCCACGCGGCGATGACGGCCCGCCGCGGCGGGCTGGTCGTGGCCGACAGCCGTCGCGGCCTGCACGACTTCCCCCCGCTCGCCTTCAAGATGAACGCCACCGAGCTGGGACGAATGACCAGAGCGAACGGCCCGCTCGACCTGGACGCTGTCATGAGCCAGGCGAGTGCCCTCTCGCAGCGAAACAACCAGCCCGTCTTCGTCACGCTCGCCGAAAATGGAATCGTGGGTGCGTTCCCTGGCCATACTCCCGAGCACGTGGGCTCGTTTCCCGTGCGAGGGCCGATCGACATCGTGGGCGCTGGCGACGCCGTCACCGCCAACCTCACGGCCGCGCTCGCCGCTGGCTGCGACCTCCGCCAGGCCATGGCCGTCGCCATGGCCGCCGCCTCGATCGTCATCCACCAGCTCGGCACCACCGGAACCGCCATGGTCCCGGGCATCCTCGACCTCCTGGGCGGCCTGCCGGCGGAGGGCTGAGAGGGGCGAGAGAGGCGAGAGAGGCGAGAGAGGCGAGAGGGGCGAGGGGCGAGAGAGGCGAGAGAGGCGAGGGGCGAGAGAGGGCGAGGGGCGAGAGAGGGATGGCTAACCAGGGGAGATTGAACCACAGAGACACAGAGACACAGAGAAGATAAGAAAAAGAGAAGATAAATAAGAGAGAAAGAATAAGAGAGAGAGAGGAGAGAGAGGAGAGAGAGAAAAAAAAGACAGAATAGAAAAGAGAGAAAAGATTTGGATTGGGTGTGAGGGCTTTGGGCTGGTGAAATCCCAGGTGGGGGGATGGGGATGGATGAGCGCGATCCGCTGACTCATGAGGTGATCGGGGCGGCGATCGAGGTTCATCGAGAAATGGGGCCGGGGCTGTTGGAGTCGGTCTATCAGGACTGCATGGGCCTGGAACTCAAGATCCGCGGACTCCAGTTCCACGCCCGGCATAAACTACCCCTCGTTTACAAGGGAAACGCGCTGCCGGACCCGCTCGAGATGGATTTCTATTTCCCCGGTCTGCTCGTCGTCGAGATCAAAGCCGTCGAACAATTCCACCCCGTCCACGAAGCCCAGCTCCTCACCTATCTACGCCTCAGCAACACCAAAACCGGCCTCCTGCTCAACTTCAACGTCCCAGCCCTCAAGGACGGAATCAAACGCATGGTCCTCTGAAACCAGAGGGAGCGGCAGGAGCGGCAGGAGCGGCAGGAGCGAGAGGAGCGGAGGGACGGGGCGACGGGGGGACGAGGGAACGAGGGAACGGGGGGACGGGGCGACGAGGGAAC
>DAIDHE010000086.1 GCA_027459775.1 Planctomycetales bacterium
AAACGGGGAAACAAACGGGGAAACAAACGGGGAAACAAACGGGGAAACAAACTGGGAAACAAACGGGGAGCAAGACGGGGAAACGAACGGGGAAAAAAAACGAAGAAAACAACCACGGAAAACACGGAAAACACGGAAACGGAGGGGCGGAATCGGCGGCAGGGGCTGAAACGCGATGCCGAGCATTCAAATAAGATAAGATTAGAGAAGACTAAGATAAAGAAATATAGGTATGCATGTTATGGAAGTATGTGAACAGAGATAGTATACATCTTGAATCGTCGTTTGGACTGTGTGACATCTGTTTCCCTGACGTCTTGTCTTTTTCTTTTTCTTTTGTTCTCCGTGTTTTTCCGTGTATTCCGTGTGTTCCGTGGTTGAAATCCGGGGTCGTGGGCCCTGGCTGCGTCCGTTGTCTCCGCGTCGTCCTGAAGATTTCTCCATTGTTTTTTCCGTGGTTGAAATCCGGGGCTGAGAGCTTTGGTCTACCCTTTCCCGTTCGGTTCCTGGCGCGAGTCGATGTGATCGGCGCTCTCGACTACCGATCCCCGTTCGTACTCTCTCTCCCCTCCGTGGTTCAGCAGGGTCGAGCGTGGGCGTTGTTCAGAGAACGATGCGTTCGATCGTCGCCATGGGGTGGCTGCTGAAGTTGACCAGCAGGCCGACTCTGAGCCCGGTCGCCGTCAAATAGTTGATCAACTGCGCTCGGTGCTCCGGCGCGAGCTCCCTGACGGCCTTGATCTCCACGATGATCATGTCGTAACAGACGAAGTCCGGCCGGTAACGCTCGGCCAAGGGATACCCCTTGTAGCTCAGCGCGATCTCCGGTTGAGCGGCGAAAGGCACGCGCCGAATCATGAGTTCCCGCTCGAGGCATTCCTGATAGACCGGCTCGACGAACCCACAGCCCATCACCTTGTAGACCTCGAAGATCGCGCCGCGAATCGCAAAGGTCTCGTCTTCATGAATCAGGTTGCCCATGTCCGCGTTTTCCGTGGTTCAGGCCGTGGTGGCGGCCGGCTCGCTCTTGCCTCGTACGGCGAAACGGCGACAATGGATTCTGTCGCCCGCGCGTTCGGCCCGCGCTTACGCCTTGGGGGTTCTCGCATCTCTCCTCATGAATCCTCGGACGCGACATGGGGTAGAAGTCGCATCCGGATCCGGTCCTCCGTGACGACGGAAAACCGTCCTGACCAGTCGTCACGACTCTGAAGCACGCTCAACATGCGGCGATTGTCGGTCTCGGGGTCCGCGCCTGACAAGCGAAACAAAACCACTCCGGACCGGGCGGGTAAGCGGGCTCGAAACGCAAGCTCTCCGAAGTCTTTGTCGTGCGTCACGAGCACCCGGTCCTCGGCCTTGGCGCGTTCGAGAATAGCCGCATCGGAGCTTGACTTCATCGACTCCTTGACGGAAAGGACGTCGAAACCGCTGGCCCGCAAGCCCGCGACGACGGCGCTCGCGACGTTCTCGTCCGCCAGGATTCGCCTGGGTCGTTCCCGCGGCTCAATAGACCCGCTCGGCCTTGAGGACGTCGCCCGCGTAGGCAAGACAGGCCTGGATGTCGGCGGCGGAAAGCTGGTCGTATTGCTCGAGGATTTGCTCCGTCGTCCAACCCCGCCCCAGAAGGTCGACCACGAACTCGACCGAGATTCGCGTCCCCTTGATCACCGGCTTGCCAACCAAGATGCTCGGATCGACCACGATGCGCTCTCGCCAATTCATGGACGGCCTCCCGCGATGTGACGCCTCGGTCAGGCATCGATCCCGTTGTTCGTTCAAAGCACGGCCGGCTCGCTCTTGCCTTGGACGGCGAAACGGCGACAATGAATTCTATCGCGCCTGCGTGCGGTTCGCGTTCCTGGACCGGAGGTTTTCCCGATGCGATTCTCGTCGTGCCTCGCCTCGATCGTCTGGTGCGCCTTGGTCGTCGCGAGCGCCCAGGCCCAAGACCCGTTCCAGGTCGCCCGCGAACGCCAGCTCGGGCCGGAAGAAAAGCCCAAGGCCAAGGACGACCCCACCAAATCCAAGGACTCCGCCAAGACCAAGGACTCCGCCAAGACCAAGGACGAGCCTGAATTCGTTCGCAAGACCGACGAGGAATGGCGCAAGATTTTGACCCGCGACCAGTACTGGGTGACCCGGCAAAAGGGGACCGAGCCGGCGTTTTCGGGAAAGTACGCGACGGGGCACTTCCGCGGGACGTTTTATTGTGTGGGTTGCGGGTCCGCGCTTTTTAGCTCGCGGCACAAGATCGACTCGGGCACGGGCTGGCCGTCGTTCTGGCAGCCGGTCGGTCAGAAGGCGGTCGTGTTCCAGGCCGACAACAGCGCTCTCGAGGCCCGCGTCGAGGTCGAGTGCCGGCGTTGTGGAGCGCACCTGGGCCATGTTTTTGGCGACGGCCCGCCGCCGACCGGCCAGCGCTACTGCATCAATTCGATCGCCCTCACGCTCAAGGCTCCCGACGGCGCGGCCGCGACCTCCGCGCCCGCTCGCGCGACCGCCAAGACCAAGACCAAGGCCCGGGCCAAGGCCAAGACCAGCAAGTCCAGCACCACCAAGACCAGCCCCGCGCCCACGCCCGACGAGGGCAAGACGCCGGAAAAGCCTTGATCGCACCATGACCGGCCGAGTGGGTGGGGTGGTGAAAAGTTGGTCTACACCATGGTTTTCGTGGGCACGCCGTCTCGGGGGTTTTGTTGCCCGAATGGGACGAGATCAAGAGCGCCGTCGCGTCTTGGACTTGGTGGCGTCCGGTTCCCTGGCACGTCCCCCCTCATCCGCCGCTGCGCGGCACCTTCTCCCGCGGGGAGAAGGATCAACCCATGACCCTCTCCCTCCGGGAGGGGGTGGCCGAAGGCCGGGTGAGGGTCCGGACGCGGCCAACGGAAATGGGTCGATCGGCGGCCTGACGATCGAAACGAAACCGGGGTCAAGGAAAAGGCCCGTCAAGATCAACTTTTCACCACCCCACCGAGTGGGTTCCTTCCCGCCCCCGCATTCCCAGATCTCGCCGCTGGCGAGCGCGCGACGAGAACGGTAAGATTGGTTTAACTCGGTTCGGCATGGCGCGAGCGAAACGCGGAACGCGCCCCGCCGCTCGGTTGCGAAACGCACTCCAAAAACACGAGAATTGATCATGAACAAGTCTTTCAGATCCACCTGGCTGGTCGCGATGCTGGGGGGCTTTCTCACCCTCGCGTCCGCCCACGCCGCCGATCGGACGGCCGAGGCCATCCTCAAGGACATCGACGCCGTCAAGGCCCCCCAGTTCGACCCGTCCAAACGGTCCGACAAGGACTACGTCCAGAGCTATCTCGCCGAACGCACGAAGGCGATGGAAACGAAGGCCGAGCTGATCCTCGAGCTTTACAAGGCAGCCCCTGAAAACGCGCGCATTCCGCAGCTCCTTGTCACGCGCTGGGAAACCCTGGCACGGACCAGGACCGATGAGATTCTCAAGGAAATCGATGGCGTTCTCGCCCACGCCCCGGGCGAAAAGCTCAAGGTCGAGGCCACGTTCGCCAAGGCCATGATCGGGTTCATGAAGGGCGACGGCGAGCCCGACCTGACGGCGGTCGACACGTTCATCAAGCTCGCTCCCAAGGACGTTCGAGGCTCGGGCTTGCTCTATAGTGCATCCTACGGGATCAAGGACGAAGCGCGCAAGAGGAGCGTCGAGGACCGGATCGTCAAGGACTATCCCGACTCGATGTACGCGAGCTTCATCGCGGGCGCCCGGCGGCGGGCCGAGCAGATCGGCAAGCCGTTCGATCTCGAGTTCGCCGACGCCGTCAAGGGCTCGACGGTCTCGATCAAGGCCTTGAAGGGCAAGGTCGTCGTCATCGACTTCTGGGCCACCTGGTGCGGGCCTTGCGTCGCCGAGATGCCCACGATGAAAGAGACCTACAAGAAATTCCGCGATCAAGGCGTGGAATTCATCGGGGTCAGCCTCGACCAGCCCAAGGACAAGGGAGGGCTGGACGCGCTCCTCAAATACGTGAAGGACAACGACGTCACGTGGCCCCAGTATTACCAGGGGAACGGCTGGGAGAGCGATTTCTCCAAGAAATGGGGCATCAACGCGATCCCGGCGATGTTCGTGGTCGACGCCGAGGGCAAGCTCTATTCCGTCGAGGCCCGCGGCAAGCTCGAAACGATGCTCCCCGAGCTGCTCAAGAAGCACTCGGCGGGCGGAAGCGGCGGCGGGCAGTAAGGCCGCCCCAAACGGGCGCGGTCCATCCAGGGCCGCGCCCTCGTCGGTCCCTTCCGGCCGGACCGCCTGCCCCGAGGCATGGGCCGCGCAGGGCGGCCGGGCGCGGGATTGACCGGGTTGCCGCCGCGGCGGGATAATCGGCTCGTGATATCGATCGTGCACGAGTCGACGGCGTCGGCGAACCGGCGGAGCGGCAAGGGGGCGAGGGTCGGTGATCGAAATCGAGAACCCACGCGAGTTCCCGGACCGGGCTCGGGGCGCTTACGCGACGATCGGCAATTTCGACGGCGTGCACCTGGGCCACCAGCGGATCTTGGCCCGGCTTCGCTCCCTGGCCGACCAGGCCTCGGCACCCGCGCTTGCGCTCACGTTTCGTCCGCATCCCGCGACCTTGCTCCGGCCGCTCGACGCGCCTTTGCCCCTGGTCTGGCCCGAGCGCGAGGCGCTTTTGCTCGAGCAGGCGGGCGCGACCGAGGTCGGGTTTTTCAAGACCGGCCCCTGGCTGCTCTCGATGCCGGCGCGCGTGTTTTTCGACGACATGGTCCGGGGTCTGCTGGGCGTTCGCGGGCTGGTCGAGGGTCCGAATTTCGCCTTCGGGCACGACCGCGAGGGGGATGTCGTCCGCCTGCGAACCTGGTGCTCCGAATCGGGGATGGCGTTCGAGACCGTCGACGCCATCCGCGTGGGCGGCGAGCTCGTGTCGTCGTCGCGCATTCGCGAGTCGATCCGCTTGGGGAAGGTCGAGGATGCGGCGAGCCTGCTCGGCCGGCCGCACCGGATTCGGGGCATCGTCGGCCGCGGGGCTGGCCGAGGCGCGGGCCTGGGGTTCCCCACGATCAATCTCGAGTCGGTCGACGTCCTCGCGCCGGCTGATGGCGTGTACGCGGCCCAGGCGATCGTCGAGGGCGAGCCCAGAACCTGGCCGGCCGCCTGCAATCTCGGTCCCAACCCGACCTTTGGCGAAACCGCCCGAAAAATCGAGGCCCACCTGATCGGCTTTCACGGCGACCTGCTGGGGCGGTGCGTCGAGCTCGACTTTCTCGAGCGCATCCGCGGCACCCGCAAGTTCCCCGATTTTGAGGCTCTGGTCACCCAGATCGCGGCCGATCTCGAGGCGACTCGCGTCATCGCCGGCCTGCGCCCGGGGGAATGATTCGGCGACGAAGGTGGATTTTTTTCGGATTGTGCGTGAACTGAGTCGATCTTTCATTCATAATCACGATCGTAGGGGATGAGTGGCGCTCGCGTCCGTGCGGGCGAGCCCGCGGGCTCAAACTCGTGGCGAGGGGGTGTCGACAACATGCGCGACGCCGGCCGATCTCGCGATGGTGAACCGGTCATGGACCGCCGTGCGTGGGCGCGTGATGCGGCGGGCTTTGTGTTGGCCGCCGGGCTTCAAGACCAACTTCCGGGCAAGAGCGACGGCTCGCGGGGATCAGCGCCAGCCCGCCGCGAGCGCGCGCCCGCCGCGCCCGCGGGCAAAAGCTCCCACGATCTGACTCCCAAGGACGAAGAGGCCCTCGAGCTTGAACAGGCTCGCGAGCGAGTGGGACGGGCGGCCTCGAGGCCGCTGGTCGAGTGGCGCACCGAGCATTTCCAGGTGGTCGGCGACGCCTCGATCGCATTTCTCAAAATGACCCTGGCCGACTGCGAGGCGCTCGCGGCCGATTTTCTCGACCATTATCGCGAAAAAGGCTTCAAGGTGGCCGCGCCGCCACGGCGGCTGACCCTGATCGCCTTTCAAGACGAGCGGCTGTTTCGCCAGTTCGCGCCCAAGCTTCCCCCGGTCGTCTCGGGGATGTTCAAACGCACCGAGAACTGGCTCGTCGTCTTTGATTTTCGCAACAGCCCCCACGGCGCGCGCAGGGCGGGGTATTCGAATCTCTCGACGCTCGCCCATGAGGGCACCCACCTGCTCTGCTACAATTACGGCCTGCTCAGCCGCGACGGCGACGCGCCCCGCGCCCTGGTCGAGGGCCTGGCGACTTACGCCGAGGAGCGCAGACTCCACGGCCGCGACCAGCCCGGCCGGCTCAATGCGATGCGGCTCGACGACCTCGCCCACGTTCAGCGCAGGGTCGACTGGATCCAGCTCAAGACCCTGCTCAAGGACGATCAGGGTTCGTTCGCATCGACCCTCGACCGGGTTCTGCTGGCCTACGCCCAGAGTTGGCTGTTCACCTATTACCTGATGTCGACGCCCGCGATGCTGCCGCGTTTTCGCGATTATCTGCGGGCCGTCAATACCCGGACCGACGCCAGCCACCGGCTCGAGGATGCGCGAGCCCAGCTCGGCGACCTGGATCAGCTCGACGCCCAGCTCCGTCGCGAGGCCATCCGCCTGCAATTGCGCAGGTGACGCCGATTCGGGGCCGCGGGCGCTTTCAGACGAGCTCGGCGATCGGCCCTTGCTCGGTGAGATATTGCGGACGCCCGGTGGGGTCGATGATGGTCGTGTTCGCGACGTCGATCCCGAGGTTGTGATAGAGCGTCGCCAGGATTTCCTGCATGGTGACCGGGCGTTCCTTGGCGTATTCGCCGAGCCGGTTGGTCGATCCGATGGCTTTCCCGAGCTTCATGCCGCCCCCCGCCAGGAACGCGCAGCTCACCGGGGACCAGTGGTCGCGGCCGCCGCTGGCGTTGATCCTGGGCGTGCGCCCGAACTCGCCCCAGGCGATGACCGTCACGTCGTCGAGCATGTTTCGGGCTTCGAGATCCTCGATCAAGGCGGAGAGCGCCTGGTCGAGCTTGGCGCCGTGGTCGCGGACGAGGCCGAAGTTATCGGAATGGCTATCCCAGCGTCCGTAGGACAGGGTGACGCATCGTGCGCCCGCCTCGACGAGCCGGCGGGCGACCAAAAGGTGTTCGTTGACGGTCGGCGCTCCGTCGTACTGGAATTTGTAAGGTTTACCGGAGCCGTAGCGGTCGCGGACGCGGGGGTCTTCCTTGGACAGGTCGAGGGCGTCGACCAGTCGGCTCGAGGTCAGCACGTCAAAGGCCAGCTCGGTCGCCGAATCCGCGCCTGCGAGGACGCCGCCGGCGTCGCGCTCGCGCTTGAGGGCGTCGAACTGGGCGAGCAGCTGGCGGCGGTCGGCGAGATGGGCGGTCGTGATCCGGGGCTTCATGTTCTCGAGCGCGGGTCCGTCGGGCTTGAAGGGGGCGTGGGCGGGGCCGAGATATCCTGGCGTTCCGGGGTCGGACCACGGCATGTGGGCGGTGCGATCGGCGAGGCCGACGAACGGCGGGACCGACGGGTCGACCGCCCCGCGCAGCTTGGAAACGACCGACCCCAGGCACGGCCGGCCGCCGATCGAGCGCAGGCTCTCGGGCGACCAGCCGGTGAAGCACTGGAACGACTCATGGCGGTCGACCGCCCCGACCACCGAGCGGATCACGGCCGCCTTGTCCATGAGCCCGGCGAGCTTGGGGAACACCTCGCAGATCGACACGCCGGGCACCCGCGTCGCGATCGGCTTGAACTCGCCCCGGATCTCCGAGGGAGCGTCGGTCTTGATCTCCCACAGATCCTGATGCGGCGGGCCCCCGCCCAGAAAAATGTTGATCACCGCCTTGTGCGACCCGCGAACGCCCGCCCGGGCCTCGCCGCGAAAAACCTCTGGCAGGGATAGCGTCCCCAGACCGCCCATTGTGAGCGCGCCGACCCTGATGAACTCGCGCCGAGAGAGACCATCACAGCCCCCCTCAACCCGCCGGCCCTGAATCGTCAGCATCGCAAACCCCCCCAGCCGCGCCTGTTCCATCAAGATCGACCAATTCTCCAGCAATAGTTTAACAACTCGGCGGCGATTTGCCAACGGCCCTTTGGCGGGTTTGTGCGGAACGGATTATGCGTGAGTCTGTCAGGAAACTGGGTCTGGAATCCGATCAATGAAGGGGCGAGTCGGCGTGGGAGCGGGCAGGAGCTCGGTGCTCTCTCGGTGGGCTGGGGATGGAGTTCTCCATGAGTCGAAACAGCCGGCGGATGAATTGGGTGGCGGGTGTGGCGACGGGTTTGGTCGCCGCGGCCGCGATTGCGTGCACATCGAGCGGCTCGCTTGCGGCGGGGCTTGGGAGCCGGCGGATCGATCCGGCCGAGGTGGTGCCGCTGGATCGCCTTCCCGCCGAGAGTCGCGACCAGGTGGCGGAGATCATCCGCGACGCCACCTTCCACCGCCAGGGCGAGCCCGACACGTTTCCCTGCGACGGCAATCTGTATTTGCACCTCGTGAACGAGCCGTTACTGCCGCTCAATCTCTGGAAGAACCTGGCCGATTCGCCGGTTCAACTGCGGAAGGTCGCGCCCAATCGATATGAGGGGAGCGACGGCTCGGGATCGACGGCGGTCTGGGAGTTCGTCTATCGGTCAGCGCGACTGCACGTCATGGTGGCGTATTTCAACTATGTGAGTCCCCGTGGGAATGCGCGGATCGAGGCCCGGATTGTGCTGTTGGTCCACGCCGACTACGTCCGCGACCGGAGCGGCGAGCCGATGGTGCGGCACGACGTCGAGGCCTTTGTGAAGGTCGATTCCAAGGGCTGGAAGACGCTGGCGCGGACGGTTCGGCCGGTGATCGAGAAGGTGCTCGAGGATCAGGTCCGCGAGGCGGGTTATTTCATTTCGCTGATGTCGCGGCTGGTGATCACGTATCCCAACTGGGCCTGCCAGGTGGTCGGCGCGCGAACCGACATCGACCCCGCCATTCGCAAGCGGTTTCAGGAGATGGTCCAGAAAAACCGCAAGCCGGGCGCATCATCGGGCCGCCCGGTGGTCATGCATGAGGAAACGGCGATGGGCGAACGGCGGCGATAGACGCGCGCGATCCGCCCGACGAAAGTATCGGGCGAGGTTTGATGCGACGAGTCTCGCCCGACGGGCCGGAACCCTCCCTGGGATCGGTCTATCGCGGATGGGTCATTCCGATTTGTCAAAACTTATGTGTTACATGCCCATCACACACGTGATCCAAGTCAATACAACGAGTTAAGGGGATTCGCCCGCGCTCGGTCGTCCTCTCGGTTACATCGCGCTACAAAGAGCCTCACGCCCAAAATGGCACATAGCTTGCGTATTACCTTCGTATTACCTTGAACCCGCCGCGGCGGGGTGGGGCTTGAGGAGGCTCCCTTCGACGGCGTCGCGCATGATTCTCTTTGTTGTCCCGGGCGTCCGTTGAAATCGCGCTTTTGAGAGCGGGGCCTGTGCAATGCTGGCGGAATGGGATCGCAGGTTCTCGGGTTGCCGGCCGGTTGGCTGGGAGTTGCGATCGGCATTCCCCGATCGATGGGTGCGATTTCATAGCCTGCCTGGGTCGGTGCGTTACCCCGAGAATGAAGGCGATGTCGCGGAGATCCTCAAGCGGCACAACGTTATTCTTGGCGAGTTGACCCGTTCCGGAGAGAAGGTCGTTTTGTTGACGGCATGCTATTCAAAGGATCCCGCCCCGATCCGGTCGGGCGCCGAGCTCGCGAAACTGGATCCGAATGCCTCGCCTTGGAGGACGATCGCCTGGCACGGGCTTGACTCGGATCCCGAAGCCGAGCCGTACTATTGGCACGTTTTCGCCTCGGCCTGGGAGTGGCGGCGGGGCGTTTTCGATGAGCTCATCCGATTGGTCGCCGTTGATGTGGTTGCCGACGTACTCATCGTCTCGCAAGATTGCCGCTGGTTGATACACCCCTACGACGGCGGCATGGATGCGATCGTTGAGACTGTCGACGCGCGCGATCGACTGGCAACAAGACACTCCCCCTGGCGATCACCGCGCCCGGACGGCTTGTGAGCCTCGGGACGACGTCTTGGTCTCGACCCCGCTCCACGGGCCGACATGCGCGCGAAGCGCGGAATTGGTCCCGTGAGGGATCGGCGCGTGGCGGGGGGGCCGCGGCTCAGGCCGGGGCCGCGGGCACCTCGGGTTTCGCGGTCGGCAGGTGCTGATTGGGGTTGGGAAAAACCCGCGACAGCAGGATGAGCTGATCGTCGGCCTTCAAGGCCCCGGCCTGGTCGCTGATCGGGTTGAGAATCATCTCGCTGCCGCGCTGGACGCCCACCAGAAGGCAGCATCGTTTGTCCTCGCGACAGCGCACGAACATCCCCGAAACCTCGGCGAAGTCCTTGCCGACCAGGTCGGCCGGGGTCGGGACCAGATAGAGCTCGTTCGCGTTGTGCCCGACGGTGAGGAGCTCTTGATAGACCTGCGTCATCCCGTGGTAGAGCGATGCGCGGGCGAGGAGCCTGAGCCCGAGCTCGTCCGACGAGATGATCTCGTCGGCGCCGGCCCGTCTGAGATGGTTGCGGTTCGCCGGGTTCAGGCACTCGACGGCGATGTTTGGTTGCTCGTCCCCGCGGCAGATCGCCCGGATCGCGACACACGTCAGGATCGTCTTGCCATCCGCGTGCTTGCCCTCGCGTTCGTCGATCAGGACCACGACCGAGAAGGCTTGCTGGACCTTGGCCCGTCTCAGGACGACGTCGTTCGTGGGGTCTCCCTTGACGATGTAAACGTCGCTGAAGGCGGCCTCTTCTTGCTTGTCCGGGAGGTCGATGTCCTCGGGACTGTCGTGGATGACGACGATCGGGCGTTTTTGATCCTGGATGATCTTGCTGTGCACCTCGCGAATCCACTGCAGCCCGCGCGGGGCCCAGTTGCAGAGAATGAGGTGGTCGTTCATCTGGAACTCGTTCACTTCTCGCCTCCTCAGATATTGCTCGACCAGCAGGGACGCCACCGTCGCCGTGAAGAATCCGATCATGGCCACGCCGAGCACGGCGAGCACCATCACCACGAGGCGCCCAGCCGTGGTCTTCGGGGAGTCTCCGGGACCAGTCAACAGCAGAATCCAGACGTTCCAAAGGGCGTCGAACGCGGTGTGGTAATCGGGGTTCGCCTGGCGCTCGGCGTGGTAGAGCGCGAGCGAGCCCAGCAGCCAGACGACCAGGGAAACGAGGAGCAGCCGGACGAGCTGCTTCCGGCCCCATGTCGAGAGCGACGCGATCAACCGCCGCAACGTTCCGGAATCGACGGCGCGGAGGATGGCTCGGACGAGCGTCTTCCAGGGGTTCCGGATATGACTGTCCATGGAATCGAGCTCGCCAAATCGGGGACGTCGCGGTCGGCCGCGCCCGCCACCCGTCGACCCGCGCGATGCATGGTCCCCCGCGGCGAGCCTGCGCGCGATCGTCCGGCCCCAAGTCTAGCGACGAGCTATTTCATAGTCAAGCAGTAATAATATCCAATAAATTTGCCAATTACTTATTTTTGGATTGTTTTAAGCGATCCGCGCGCTATAATGCCTGATGGTACGGGAGCCCCATCGGGCTGGCGCCGGCAGTGGTCTCCTGGAATTGGGGGGGGCATGGCGGAGTCAAGACGCAGGAAGCCAGGGCGGCCCAAACGGGTGGGGCCGCCTCGCGAAACGGTGGTCGCGCTCAAGGGCTCGGTGGAATGGAAGTCGTGGCTCGATCAATTCGCGGCCCATTGCCGGCTGGGGCTGGCCGACACCATTGAGCAATCGCTGCTCTGTTACGCCGGCGAGCGCGGTTATTCGCGGCCGCCGAAACGGTGACGCCGCGTTCCCGCGGAGAATGCGTTGATTGGAGGGAGCGCCAATGGCGTACGAGAGGGAGCAAGCGATTCGGGAATTCCGCCGCTGGAGCGCGGGCTATGATCGGAGCATCCTTCAAAAGCTTTTGTTCGGCCCCGCGCACCGGGCCATGATCGCGCGGATCCAGCATCATTTCGGCGA
Organism: Planctomycetales bacterium; assembly: GCA_027459775.1. Classification (GTDB taxonomy): domain Bacteria; phylum Planctomycetota; class Planctomycetia; order Isosphaerales; family Isosphaeraceae; genus JAKBAP01. The sequence goes on from DAIDHE010000086.1 coordinate 11,960, forward strand.
TCGGCCGACGTCGATCCTGGACGTCGGCTGCGGGACGGGCGTCTTCGCGACCTTGATCCGGGGAATCCTGCCCCGGGCCACGGTCTGGGGAGTGGATCTGGTCGCCGACATGCTCGCCGGCGGGCGGGAGCGCTGGCGGGCTCTTGGCGGCCGCGCGGCCCCGATCCAGGCCGACAGCGAACGTCTCCCGTTTCCGGCCGGCGTCTTCGACGTCGTCGCCTGCGCCAACAGTTTTCATCATTATCCCCATCAGGAACGGGCCGTCGCCGAGATGCACCGGGTTCTCAAGCCCGGTGGGAAACTACTCCTGGTCGACGGCTATCGCGACATCCCATGGGGATGGTTCATCTATGACCTGTGCGTGGCCGCGATCGAGGGGGACGTTCGCCACGTCTCGGCCCGCGGCGCCCGCGATCTGCTCGACCAGGCCGGATTCGTCAATGTCAACCAGAATGTTCATGGCATGCTGGCGCCCTTTTTGTTGACCGAGGGCGCGGCCGATCCGCCTGCCGGCCTTCGCGTTCCGCGATTTCGAGACGCGGTCGCCGCGGCCGCTCCGGGATGACGGATCTCCATGGACCATGCATGCGAAGTAAGAATTTATTCTCATTTTGTGGTTTGAGAGGGATCTGGTGAGGATCGTTGTCGCCGCGTTGCAGATGGAAGCGGAGCCCTCGCGAGTCGTCGCCAACCTCGAGCGCGCCGACGCCATGCTCGGCGCGCTGCGGGGGTCGGGGGCCGTGCTGGCGGCGCTTCCCGAGATGTTCAACACCGGCCACGCCTTGCTCTCGGACTACGGCCCGCTCGCCGAAGGGGTCGACGGGCCGACCTTGCGTCACCTTTCTCGGCGCAGCCGGCAGTGGCGGATGGCCATCGCCGCCGGGTTCGTCGAGCGCGACGGACCCGATCTGCACGACGCGCTCGCGCTTTGTCTGCCCGACGGAGCGGTCCACGTCTATCGCAAGCGGCGGCTGGTCTTCTGGGAGCGATTTCGGTTCCAGCCTGGCCGTTCCCCGCTGATCGTCGCGACTCCCTGGGGCCGGGTGGGCCTGGCCATTTGTGCGGACATGATCCAGCAACGTGTCTGGGACGACTATCGCGGCCGGATCGACGTCGCGCTGGTCGCCGCCGCGTGGCCCGAGTTCGCCTGTCGCCACAGTGGTCGCCGCCATTGGCTCTTCGGCCCGCTGGGCCCGATGGCGGCCTCGATCCCGGCCAAGGTCGCTCGCGACCTCGAGGTGCCGATCCTGTTCGCCAATCAATGCGGGGCCGCGGAAACGACGATCCCGGTGCTCGGTCTGCTCGTGGCCGAGCGGATCGCCGACCGGTTCGCCGGCCGCAGTGTGATCCGCGATGGGCTGCGCTCGCCAGCGGTGGTCGCCGGGACTGAAGCCGAGGTCTTGTTGTCCGAAATCACGGTTCCCGAAGCCCGAGGTCGCCCTTCATGCCGTTCTACGTACCCACCGGTCCTCGCGGCGTCTTCTTCCGGTTCGGATTGGTCTGGACCGATCTAATGGGGACGCCTGCGTACTGGTGGGCCAGACGTCGCCGGGCCAAGCAAGCAAACCCCACGACCCGGCCCACCGCTCCACCGAGGTGATTCTGGCTGGGCCCGCGAATCGTCGGGAGGCCGAGTCGCGCGGCGGGGTGTTACTTCGCGGCGGCGGGCTTGACCGGAATCTGGATCTCGTTGAGCTGGCGCGCGGTCGGGGTCATGGGGCCGTGATATCCGAGCCGCCGCGGAGGTCCGTCGGCGACCCATTGCGATTTGTGATCGTCGAGCCAGGCGTGCAGCTTCTGGATTCCGTCCTCGAGAACCTTGCCGTTCCACTCGCCCTGGACACCGAGGCAGACGAAGGTCGCCTCGGGAAAATCCTCGACCTTGACCGAGCCCACGCCGGGGCCGGCCTTGCCCTGATGCGTGCTCCGGTACAGGAACTCCATCGAAATACTCCCCTTGGCTGCGTGGTTTTCGGCGACCTTGGGCTCGTAGGTCATGACAACCGGGGCGGTCATCGCAACGCCGGACTTCGAGATATGATTGAACAGCGAGAAAAAGAGGATGTTGCCGGCCGAGGACCGCGCGTCCTTGGCCCGGGCGATCGCGCTGCGGTAGCGAGGATAGTTCTTGATCTCGATCTCCCCGTCGGCCGTCGCCCGCGGCCATCCCTCGGGGAGAGGCGCGTCGCCGTCGGCGGCCTTGGCCGGCGTCCGCGAGGCGGCATTCTTGGTGGGACGGTCGGTTGGAGGGGCCTTGGCCTTGGCTCGCTTGAGCGTGATCACGATCTGCTCGAAGCCGTTTTGCTCGAACTTGGTGGGGCGTTCGCCCATCCCGCTGAAACAGATCACGACGGTGCTCGCATCCTCGATCTTGTAGATGCCCTTGCTGGTCTTTCCCTTGGCGTCCTCGGGGGCTTCGTCGATCTTCATGTCGATCGTGCGGTGCGGCTTGGCGGCCTCGTCGAGGGTCACCGTGATGGTGTACTGGCGGTTGGGCGCGTCCACCTTCAGCGACTTGCCCTCGAACGTATAGGTGACGTCGCCCGCCTCGCTGTGGGCGATCCATGCGCCCTGGAGCGCCTTCAGGTCGCCCTTGAGCGCATCGTCGCCGCGCGCCAGGCCCGTTTGAGTGAGCGTGAGAAGCCCCAGACTGGCCGCCAAGAACCACTTCATGAACCGCCTCCCGTGAGAATCGTGACCCGCGATCGAGGTGAAAACGCCGCTGTGAGCCATCCCCTTTTTATACGCGAGGGTCAAGAGCCGTCGAGAGGGGCGGCCGATTCGATCGCTGTTTCCGCCGATCAGGCGATGGCGTCGACGTGATCGTGCCGGGGCGCGGGCGCCGCCGCGGCGCCCGCCGGGTGCACGCTGAAGCGAATCCCCAGTCTGCGCGCGAGATTCACCACCTGGTCCAGAATCACGTAAAAGACCGGCGTGACCAAGAGCGCGAGCACCAGCGAGAACATCTGGCCGCCGATGATGACCTTGGCCATGCTGGCGCGCGCTCCCGCACCCGGGCCGGCGCCGAGCGCGATCGGCACCATGGCGGCCACGAGCATCACGGTGGTCATCAGGATCGGCCGCAGCCGGGTGTGATTCGCCGCCAAGACCGCCTCGTGCCGCGCCAGCCCGGCGGCCCGCAGCTGGTTCGCCGCGTCGACCTGCAAGATGCCGTTTTTCTTCACGATCCCCACCAGCATGAACAGCCCAAACATCGCATAAAGATCCATCGGCGTCTTGAACAACACCAGCGACAGCATGCCAAACGGCACCGTCACGGGCAGCGACGCCAGGATCGCGACCGGCTGGGTCCAGCTCTCGAACTGAGCGGCCAGAATCATGTACATGAAAAGGATTGAAAGTGCGAATGCAATGATGAAGTAATAGCCCGTTTCGCCCAGGGTGCGGGCCTGGCCGGTGAAGACGTAGGTGTACTGGGGGGGAAGCTGCATTTCCTTGAGGATCGCGTCGGCGCGGTTGACGGCCTCGCCCAGGCCGATGCCCTCGGGGTTGCCGACGACGGTGACGATGCGCTCGCGCGACAGCCGTTCGATCTCGGTGGGGCCGCGGTCCTCGACGAGCTTGGCCAGGCTGGCGAGCTTGACCAGCCCGACCGACGGCGAGGGGAAGGTGATCTGATAGAGTTCCTGGCTGGTCTCGCGTTCGCGTGGCTCAGCGCGGAGCCAGACGTCGTATTGTTCGTCGCCGTCGCGGAATTTCGAGATCGGCAGCCCGCCGATCAAGACCCGCAGGGTGTCGGCGATGGTGCCGACCGGAACCCCCAGGTCGCTGGCCGCCTCGCGGTCGACGCTCACCTGGAGCTCGGGCTTGCGCAGCGACAGCGTCGTGTCCAGGTCGACCAGGCCCGGCTCTTTCTTGAGCCCTTCGATCAACCGGTCGGCATAGGTTGAAAGGACCTCGAGCTCGGGCCCGGAGAGGCTGACCTGGAACACCTGCGGCCGGCTGCCGATGCGAAATGACGAGACGTCGTCGACGCTCACGCGGAGGTCGGGAAAATCCTCGAGGAATTCGCGCGCCTTGCGCTGAATGGCGAACTGGGTGAACTCGGGACCGGCGAAATACTGGCGGAACCGCCCCGGCACGTCCCACCAGCCGGCGGCCGGCTGGGCGGCCGCGCGCTCCTCGAGGTCGGTCATGCGGACGTAGATCGTCCCCCGCGTGACGTTCCCCTCGCCCTTGACCACCCGCCCGCCCCCCGTCTGGCCGATGGTCGTGAACACGTGCCGCGTCCCCTTGAGCGTCCACAGCCGCGACTCGAGCTCCGACAGAACCCCCGCGGTGCGCTCAAGGCTGTAGCCCTCGGGCGTGGTGACCGCGACCTCGTATTCGCTCTGGTCGTCGCGCGGGATCAGCGTGATCCCCATGATCCGCCCGATCGGGACCGTGCTCACGACCACCACGGCCGCGAGCAACACGACCATGAGCTTGCTCTTCATCGAAAGCCTGAGCAGAAACCCGTACGACCCGTCGATCACCCGCCAGACCAGGCCCGACTTCGAGCGGGCCGCCCCCGCTCCCGATCGCTCGAGCTTGAGAAACCGGCTGCACAGCATGGGCGTGAGGGTGAACGAGACGAACAGGCTCATGAGCACGGCGAAGGCGACGGTGAGCCCAAAGCTCGAGAAGAACCGGCCCACGATCCCTCCCATGAACGCGATCGGCAAGAAGATCACGACCAGCGACAGGCTGGTGGCGAGCACCGCCAGCGCGATCTCGCGGGTTCCCACCCGCGCGGCCGTCATGCCGTCCATGCCGTCTTCTTCCATGTGCCGGAAGATGTTCTCGTGCACCACCACCGCGTCGTCGATCACGATCCCGATCGCCAGAATGAGCGCAAGCATGGTGATATTATTGAGGGTGAACCCCATGTAACGCATGAAGAGAAACGTGGGGACGATCGAGGTGGGGATGGCCAGGGTCGCGATCAGGGTCGTGCGCCAGTCGCGGATGAAGAGCAGGATGGTGGCCGAGACCAGGAGGGCGGCGAGCAGCAGGTGGAATTTCACTTCCTCGATCGACTTGCGAATGAACCGCGACTGGTCGCGGATGATCTCGAGCTTGAGGTCGGGCGGCAGCGCGGGCTCGAGCTTTTTCAGGCGGGCGCGGACGTCGTCGACGACCTTGACGATGTTCACGCCCGACTGTTTCTGAACGACCAGGCCGACGGCCGTCGCGCCGTCGAGCCGCGTGAGGGAGCGTGGCTCCTCGTAGGCGTCGACCGCCCGGCCGACGTCGCTCACCCGGACGGGGTAGCCGTTGCGGTTGGCCACGATCAGGTTGTTGAATTCCTGCTCGTCGCGCAGCCGGCCCAGCGTGCGCAAGACGAGCTCGCGCGAGCCCTGGTCGAGCCGGCCGCCGGGAACCTCGAGGTTTTGCTGAATGAGCGCTGTCCGCACGTCCTCGACCGAGAGGTTGTAGCCCGCCAGCAGATCGGTGTCGACGATGATGTTCATCGCGCGCACCCGGCCCCCCACCAGGTTGATCGCCCCCACGCCGTTCACCGTCTCGAGCCGTTCCTTGATCTGCTTACGGGCGATCTCCGTCGTCTCGCGAAAGTCGCGATCGCCCGAGACGGCGATGGTCATCACCGGCACCGAGCCGGTGTCGAACTTGTCGACGACCGGCGGGTCGGTCCCGTCGGGAAGGTCCGAGAGGATGGTGTTGATCTTGTCGCGCACCTCCTGGGTGCCGACGTCGCCGTCCTTCGAGAGCACGAACTGGACCACGATCGACGAGACCCCCTCGGTGGTCTGCGAGCGCAGCTCGTCGATGCCGGCGACGGTGTTGATCACGTCCTCGAGGGGCTTGGTGACCGTCGTCTCCATCTCCTCGACGCTCGCCCCCTTGAGCACGGTCGTGACCGTGCAGACGGGGAAGTCGACGTCGGGGAAGAGGTCGACGCCCAGGTCGAAATACGAGACCACGCCGAGCACGACGGGGATCAGCACGATCACCCAGGTGAACACGGGTCGTCTGATGCAGATATCCGACAGCGTCATGGGTTTACTGGACCTGGGGTTCCTGGAATGGGAAACGCGCGCGAAGGGAGAATCGCACGGAGACGTGGGTGCTAGCGCCTGTCGGCTTCCTGAACGGCGGCGGGCCGGCCTGGCGATTCAGGCGATCCCGCGTTGGCCGGCGGTTGGCCGGCGGGGGGGCTGGTGCGTTTCCGCTCGGGCTCGCGGACCACGACCGGGGTTCCGTCGGCGAGTCGCGTCTGGCCCGAGGTCACGACCTCGGCCGTTTCGGGCAGTTTGCCCGAGATCTCGATCCATCCGCGCCCTTCGCGCCCGGTCTTGACGTCGCCGATCACGCGGGCGAAGCCGCCGTCGACGATGAAGATCTTGGTGACGCCCGCGAACCGAACGATCGATTCGATGGGAACGACGGCGGCCCTGGCGTGCGAGTCGACGACGATCGAGGCCCGCGCGAATCCGCCTGGCCGCAGCAGCCGCCGCGTGTTCGAGACCACCGTCTCGACCTGGAACGTGCGGTTGGCGGGGTCGACCGAGGGATTGATTCGTGAGACCTCCCCCTCGAAGACCTTGCCATCGTAGGCGCGGGTGGTGATCCGAGCCTTCTGGCCGATCTTGACGTCTCCCACGTATTGCTCGGGAACCTGGCACCAGAGCCGGAGCGGATCCTCGACGACGAGCTCCACGACGGCCTCGCCCTCCTTGATCATCTGGCCCTCGGAGGTCTGTCGCCGGGTCACGCCGTAGGTGATTCGCCCCAGGTCGTCCACGCCCGGGGGCAACAGATGGGGCGAGGGGACGGTCACGATCGTATCCTTGAGCTCTTGTCGCGCCTGCTCGAGCGCCACCTTAGCGGCGACGGCGGTGGCGATCACGGTTCGGGCGGTGTGCACGGCGTCGTCGTAATTCGCCTGGGACGTGCGAGCCTGGCTTTCGCTGTCCTCGAGCTCTTGCGCCGTCCCCGCCCCGCGGCTGTTGAGCGCCCGCTGTCTGCGCAGGTCTTGCTCGGCCTTTTCCAGGGTCACGCGCTTCTGGATCACCGACGGCACGCGGGTGATCGCTTCGTCGGCCACATGGCCCATCAGCAGCTCTTCGCTGACGCCGTACTTCTTCACGAACTCCTCGGCCTGCCGCCGCGTGATCCCCAGCTTCACGAGCTCGCCCAGGTACTTGGACTCAGCCTGGTCGACAGCCAGGCGGGCGTCGACGGGATCGAGCTCGACCAGCGGTTCGCCGGGCCGCACCCGATCGCCAATGTCGTGATCGACCTTCACCACCCGCCCCGTGCGCTTCGCGCCGACGGTCACTTGCTCCCAGCCGCGCAGGGTCCCGATCACGTCGACCGTGCGCTCGACCACCCTGCGCTCGAGCCGCGCGACCGTCACCGGCACGGCCCGATCGGCCTTCTTGACCTCGGCCGTCGCGACGGGTTTCCCGCCGCAACCGCACACCGCCAGTCCCAAAACAGCGACCACCCATCTTCCACGATCGATCCAGAGAGACCCGATCATTGCTCCTCTTTCCGGCCCATGCGCCATTCGGTCTGACCAAATCCATGCAACAAGGAGTCGACTTGCCGCCGCGCCAGGTCGGTTCGCAGGGGGCGGTCGTGATACAGATGGTCAAGCGTCGCCACGAACAGTAATCCCCGACACGCGGTCGAGCAGGCGTCGACCTGGTCGCGGGCCACGATCCCGGCTTCAGCCAACCGCCTGATGGCGGCCTCGATCCAGCTCAGCAGGTCGCCCTTGAATTCCTCGAATTCGCCCGAGATTTCGGTGGAAAGCGGCCCGAACATGACGGCGTAGATGAAGCGGCTCCAGTCGGGATCGTCGCGACAGGTCGCGTAATTCGCCTCCATGACCTGTTCCAGGCAATCGAGGGGATCGTCGACGGTGCTCACGATCCTGCGGAGCTCGGCCACCAGCTCCGACAGCGGCACGGTGAGGAGCGCCTGCGCCAGCCCCTCCTTGCTGCCGAAGTAATAGTACAGCGTCGGCTTCGCCACCCCGGCCGCCTCGACGATCTCACGAACCGAGGTCGCGTCATACCCCCGCGTCGCGAACAGCCGCGCGGCCGTCCGCGCGATCTGCCTCGCAACCGGACTCGCCTGCACCTTCAGCGACGGCGTCATCGACCGTGACTCCAGTCCATCCCATCGGGAACAAATCCCTACCAGTGTCTACCGAACGGTAGGTATTATTCGAGAGCCGTGGGATTTGGTCAAGCCCGATCGTCAGAGGCGCGGATGCCGCTATGACCCAGCGCCGCGTCGCGGCGGAGCGTTTCCGGCCGGCGCGCCCTGGACGGTCCGAGAGCGAGCTTCCTCGAGTCGCTTCATGGTCTCGGCGGCGTCGCTCGGCGGGTGCGTCTCGCTGGGATTGAGCTCGATGATCAGGTCGAGCACGTCGCGGTCGAGGAGGCCGATCAGGCGCGACGAGTCTCGTGGATCGAGCGAGACGCACCTGGGCGACAGCCAGAAAGGTGGTGGGTCGCCTGGGCGCCGGTTCCGGGTCGGCTCATCATCATAGGGGCTGACCATGACCACGAGCTCAGGCAATCCCGTGCACACAAACGTGCCGTTCTTGTCGGCCTTTGAGACGACGTTACCCAGCCGGGCGAGCGGCCATTCCAGCCACACCGAGACGCCCATCGCGTGGTCAAGCGGCCGGCCGTCGCCGTTCACGATCCGGCCGGCGAGCGTCCGGCCGGGCCGGATCTCGAGATCGCCCAGGTCGACGACCGTTCCGTCCTTTGCCGTCCGTAGGAAACGAGGCTCGATCAGCCCGCCCCCCCGCAGCGCGCCGATCGTCGTGTAAACCATGTACCCGCAGTCCTCGAAGGCGTGCCGGAACGTGAATCGCCCCTGCTTGTCGGTCTCGCCCTCGTGGTAGGAAAAGATTCGGGGACAGCTCGTGAGTTTCGTGAGCGACATCCTCACCATGGCCCCGGCCTCGGGAGCGCCGGCGCGCACGAGCCGGCCGGTCACCGCGACCCCCTCGATCAGCTCGATCTCGAGAGGCTCGCGCGCCGGCAGCGTGAGGTTCGGGAGCGGCCGGCACGTCCAGGGGTCGGTGGACTTCCGCGCCACCCAGACATAGCCCGTGCCCGAGATCGCTCCCTCGGTTCGGAAGAACCCCTGGGCGTCGGTTATCGCCCGCATTCGCAAGCCATACGGGTTCAGCGGATACGTGGAGAGTTCGGTATCAACGATGATCTGTTCGAGTGAAACGCCCTCGAGCCGGCTGCTGACTCTGCCCGCGGTGAGGATCGGCCCTGGCCGAGAATCGGCTGAAAGGAGTAACGTGAGCAGCGTCGCCGCGACCCCGCCCAGCACCACGAACCCCAGCCCCAGCGCCAACCGCCAATTCCGCGGACGCGAACCCACCTGGCGCCGCGCACGCGGGGCCTGGTTGCTCTCTCGAGGTTCGTGGGGCTGCTGGTCCATGAGTCGAAGTCCCGAGGATCCAAGCGCGGCACGCTTTCACCAGGAACGACAACGGTAAACGATACGCTCGCGAGTGGGAGTCGTCCACGGGGTCGCTCCTGGGTTGGTTGTTTGCGCGTCGCCTACCCGGCGGGCTCGCATCTTGCGAGCCGCGCGATGGGCCCGGGCGTGAACGTGCTCGTCGATTCCTGGTCGCGTCTCGCCCTTCTTGGGCGGCCGCGGGTAAGACTCGGGCGCACGGACGCCGCTAGACCCCAGTGCCGCGTGGCGGTAGTGCGTTTTCGGCCGGCGCGCCCTGGATGGTCCGTGAACGGGCCTCCTCGAGTCGCTTCGTCATCTCGGCGGCGTCGCTGGGCGGCGGCGTCTCGCTGGGACTGAGCTCGATGATCAGGTCGAGCACGTCGCGGTCGAGAAGGCCGATCAAGCGCGACGATTCTCCTGGATCGAGCGAGGCGCACCTGGGCGACAGCCAGAGGCGCCGCGACTGGGGCGGCTCGTAAGAAAGGTGCACCATGACGACCCCGTCGGGCAAGCCCGCGCACACAAAGGAGCCATTCGCGTCGACGTCTGATCGAAGGCTGCCTAGCCGGTTTCTCTCGATCCACGCCACGATCGTCATCCTCTGCTCGAGCGGCCGGCCGTCGCCGTTCACGACGCGGCCGGCGAGCGTCCGGCCGGGCCGGATCTCGAGATCGCCCAGCTCGACGACCGCCCCGTCCTTGGTCGTATGCAAGGCGCGGGGCTCGATGAGCCCGCCCCCACGCAACTCGCCGACCTTCGTATAAACCTCGTAATCGCCGTCCTCGAAGGCGTGCCGAAACGTGAAGCGCCCTTGCTTGTCGGTCACGCCTTGGTGGTACGGAGAATAGACTTCGGGACAACTCGCGAGCTTGGTGAGCGCCATCGTCACCATCGCCCCGGCCGCGGGAACGCCCGCGCGTACGATCCGGCCGGTCACCGTGACGCCCTCGATCAGCTCGATCTCGAGGGGCTCGCGCGCGGGCAGTGTGATGCTCGAGAGCGGACGGAAAGTCCAGGAGTCGGCCGGCTGGCGCGCGACGAAGGCGTAACCCGGTCCCGAGATCGATCCTTCAACTTGGAAGTAGCCTTGGGCGTCGGTGATCCCAGGGACTGTACTCCCAATGGGCGCTTCGAGAGGGGGTCGCGCATCGTCTCGCGAGTAGAGTCGCGCATAGACGACGATATTCTCGAGCAAAACGCCCTTGAGCCGGCTGGTGACCCTGCCCGAGGCAAGGACCGGCCCCAGGCGGAAATCCTCGGCCGGGGGCGCATTCAAAAGTGTTGCCGCGACCCCGCCCAGCACCACGAACCCCAGCCCCAGCGCCAACCGCCAATGCCGCGAACGCGAACCCACCTGGCGCCGCTCTGGCGGGGCCTGGCTGCTCTCCCGAGGTTCGCGAGGCTGCTCCATGAGTCGAAGTCCCGAGGGCCCCAGCGCGGCACGCTTTCACCAGGAACGACACGAGTCAACGATACGCCCGCCAGTGGGAGCCGTCCACGGGGTCGCTCCGCACCGGGAAGACTCAGTGTATTCATTCCTGTTTGATCTGAAAGATCAACCAGGCTGGCTCACCGAACCACGAATAGCCACGGACCTGACGGCTCCTCTCGTCAGTCTCACGCCTCCGCTTTTTTGGCGGCTCTCTTCCGGTCCTCCCTTTCGCGGTCGATTTCAACGCTCGCCCATCCCTCCCTGGTTTCTTTCCTCTCCTTGCCTTCTTTCCTTGCCTCCTTGGTCCATCGCCCAGGCTCCGGACGCACGACATGGTGTGACGTTACAGACGTTCATGCGGTTTGTCGGTAGGGGTGACTGACGCCGGACTGGTTTTCGCGTTCCAACCAGAACCGGCTCATGGTATCCGTCTCGCTCAGGTAGTCCGCGCGGAGTTGCAGAATCGCTTCGGCTCCCGGCTGGGACCAGGATTTCTCGGTCCCCTTCACACGTCGGTTGATCATCTTGATCGCCGACTCCACGGCGGAGGTCATGATCGGCAGACCTTGGCGACGGTATTCGTCATATTGCATTCGCTCCTTGTTGTTCTTCAAGTAGCGCAACGCCTCCAAAACCAGTTTCCGAGGGTCGCTGTCGACGCACTCCTTCGGCGGCATGCCCAACTCCGCGGAACGCTCCTCCAACTCAGACAGGATCGTCGCCACTTGGCCCACCCAGGCGGCCTGAATCCAGCGCTTGTAATC
>DAIDHE010000096.1 GCA_027459775.1 Planctomycetales bacterium
TTGATGTGGTCCCGAACAACGTCACGCAGCTCAGTCTGGTGGACGCCCCAGTGACCGACGCCTGCGTCTCGCATCGCGCGCGAAGAAGGACTGCCGCTCAACGACCAGAAGACCCATGTCATGCGCGCGGGCCAGAGGCAAACGGTGACCGAAGTGGCGGTCAACCCAACGGCCGGGCTGTCACGCCAGGAGCGCAGGCGGTTGAGAGCCGCGATCCATCAGCGGGCCTTGGCCAAGACGCCCGACGCCGCGCTGGATCGACGACTCGCGGGCAAGCTCGCGTATCTGCGGGTGCTCAATCCCGCCCAGGCCGACGCCTTGACTCAGGCGCGGCCGGGCGGAGTCGAGTCGTGGAGAGGCCGCCCCTAAACGCTGGATTTTGCCCGAGCGAGCGCGGTCCGCACGCCGTCCGCGTAATCGCGATGGACCTTCTCGAAATGAGCCAATTGCCGCTCGACGATGGTGTCAGGCACGCCGATCATGGCCTCGGCGATATTAGAAAACAGCCGCGCCTTCTGACCCGCGTCGAACAGGTTGAAGAGGGCGCGAGGCTGGGAATAATCGTCGTTGCCCTCGCGATGATCGTAGCGATCGGCGTCGCCGCTGATCGCCAGCGGCGGCTCCTTGAAATCCGGCTGTTGTGTGGGCCCGTGAAACGAATTCGGCTCATAGAAAGCGTCGGGATTCGCATTGGCCACGAAGCGCATCGGCCCGTCCTTGTGGTAGTGGTGAACGGGGCACTTGGGAGCGTTCGTGGGCAGCGACTCGTAGTGCGTACCCAGCCGATAGCGGTGGGCGTCGGCATAGGCGAACACCCGCGCCTGCAGCATCTTGTCTGGTGAAAAGCCGATTCCCGGCACGATGTTCGACGGCGAGAACGCGGCGAGCTCGATCTGGGTAAAGTAATTGTCGGGGTTGCGATTGAGCTCCATCATCCCGACATCGATCAAGGGATAATCCTTGTGCGGCCAGACCTTGGTCAGGTCAAAGGGATTGTAGGGGGTCTTCTCGGCATCCTTTTCCGGCATGACCTGGATACAGAAGCGCCACCGCGGGAAATCCCCCCGCTCGATGGTGGAGTAGAGATCTTCCTGCGTCGACTCGCGGGTCTTGCCGACGACGGCCTGGGCCTCGGCGTTGGTCCAGTGCCGGTGACCTTGCAGGGTCTTGAAGTGAAACTTGACCCAGAACCGCTCATTCCGGGCGTTCAAGAAGCTATAAGTGTGGCTGCCATAGCCGTTCATGTGCCGTACGTCGGTCGGCAGGCCGCGGTCGGACATCAGGATCGTGACCTGATGCAGCGATTCCGGCGACAGCGACCAGAAATCCCACATCGCGGTCGCCGAGCGCAGGTTGGTGCGCGGGTGTCGCTTCTGGGTGTGGATGAAGTCGGGGAACTTGTAAGCGTCGCGGACGAAGAACACGGGGGTGTTGTTCCCGACCATGTCCCAGTTGCCTTCCTCGGTGTAAAACTTGAGCGCGAAGCCCCGGACGTCGCGTTCGGCGTCGGCCGCGCCCGCCTCGCCCGCCACCGTCGAAAACCGCGCCAGCACTTCGGTGATCTTGCCGACCTGCGAAAACAGCTTTGCCCGAGTGTATCGCGTGACGTCATGGGTGACGGTGAGCGTCCCGAACGCCCCCCAGCCCTTGGCATGGACCGTGCGCTCGGGGACGCGCTCGCGGTTCTGGTGAGCCAGCTTTTCGAGGAGCTGGTAGTCCTGCATGAGCAGCGGCCCGCGCGGGCCCGCCGTGAGCGAGTTCTGATTATCCGCGACAGGCGCGCCCGCCGTGGTCGTCAGCGCGACTTTCTTCTCCATGGCTCGTTCTCCTCGGTTGAAAGCCCCGGCTCGCCGCGCCGGACCCCCCGGGCGACGATTCGCGGCCGTGGCGACCTGGAACCCCAAGCCCATCGACCCGGGTCCCCTCGCCAAGATCGATTATCCCTGACATCATGCAATACGTCCAATGCATTGATAGAATAGATTCGATGCACAAAACACATGACAAGCGAGGAGCGTTCGGCCATGGAGCTCGACCAGTTGCGGCATTTCGTGAAGGTCGCCGAGCTGGGCAATTTCACCCGCGCCGCCGAGTCTCTCGGGCTGTCCCAGCCTGCCCTCAGCCGATCGATCGCGCGGCTGGAAGAGGAGCTCGGCCAACCGGTCCTCGAGCGTCAGACGCGGGTGACCGTCCTCTCGGACTCCGGGCGATTGCTGCTTGAGCGTGCGCGGCGAATTCTATCACTGGTTGAAGACGCCAAGGCCGAGATCCGCGACGACGGTCGAAGCGGTCGGGTCCGGGTTGCCGCGATCCCCACGATCGCGCCATTTCTCTTGCCCCGGTTTCTCGGAACCTTCAGTCAAGATTATCCCGAAGCCGTGGTGGTCGTCCACGAGGACGCCACCGCGGGCTTGCTCAAGAAACTCGCCGACGGCGAGGTCGACGTCGCCGTACTGGCGCGACCGGTGAAAACCAAGCAACTGCGATTCGAGGATTTATTCGAGGAGGAGCTACTCCTGGTCATGTCCGCCGACCACCCTCTCAGCGCCAGGAAACGACCGCGGATGGCCGACATCGAATCGCTGCCGTTCGTATTGCTGGGTGAGGCCCATTGCCTGACCGAGAACATCCTGGGTTTCTGTCGGAAGAGCGCGATCCACCCCGTCTCCGTGGAACGAACCAGTCAACTGGCCACGGTCCAGGAGCTGGTCGCGCTCAACCACGGCGTCAGCATGGTCCCGGCGATGGCCCGGGTGCTCGACCAGAGTCACCGCCGCGTTTACCGCTCGATGGCTGGAACCAGGCCGACGCGTAAGATCGTGATGGCCTGGAACCCCTACCGCTTCCAGAGCCGCCTGATCGAGGCCTTCAAGCAGCGGCTCAGAATGCACGCAAGAGAGTCGACGAATGATGTGTTGCCGTCCAACTCGAGATGATTCGCGGAGCCGGGGCCTTACCGCAACCGACCGCGACGATTCTCTTCCGCCAAGCACGCCTTGAGGTCCACACGGCGCATGCCGAGGCTCGTCACTGCTTTGCCTTTCGCCGCGTTATTGCCGTCTTGGCCTGCCCGCGGCCGTTGCTCGCAACGAGAGTTTCCAGCTCGGCGATCGGTTTCTGGTCAACGTCGTACTGGTTTCTCAGCGCTTCGTACGACGCTTGCGTCTTGATGCAGGCGAGCGTCTGGGGCGACCCAATGCGCGCCGTGACGTGCGTGCAGTCGCAGTGATGTCGCTTGATGATCTGATGCAGGTGCTGCCTGCGATCCTTGCCCAGAGGGAATCGCGCCTCGCGCTGCGCGGGGTCGCGGAGGAATCGGCCGAGCGCAAGGCAATCCTCGCAGTGGCAGTCGAGTTGGCCTTCGCGCGTCCAATCCTAGGGCGCCTTGATCGGTTCGGCCGTCGCCGTGTGAAGCTCGGTGATGCAATGCCGCAAGAGGCGGTCGGCAACGGTCCGAGCCAGCGGGACTCGCGAGGCCCACGCGTGGATCGCCTTGACATCGGGGATCAGAGCATGGTGAAGGTCATAACGCCGTTTGTCGGCGAGCGCGCGGCCGAGGAATCGGTCCAGATGATCCCTCGCCGCGAGGGTGACCAGGATGTGCACGACTTTCGCGACGACGCCGGTTCGTGGCTCGGGGTTGTAACGCCACGAGTTGGTGGGCGTGGGCGCATCCCAGTGCTCGACGACCTGGACCAGTTCGCCGACAAGGGCCGCGCAAACGCCGCGGCGTTCGTCGCTCAAGTCTGGGGGGGTCGCAACAGAGCGGTTCATAGATCGCCAGGACGTCCGCCAGACGCGTGGTGTGGTTTTCCGGCTTCTTCTGGGCGAGGAAATCACGGAGGGAGGTCGCGAACGGTTTCCAGCCGAAGCGTTGGAACAAGCGATGTGGGCCTTGCCCTCGGAGCCGTCAAAGTCCGTGACGAAAACGTCTCGGAGGAAGCGCTCGACGAGCTTCGCGTCGTCGAGGCGCGCAAGCAATTTCAACATCCGCCCCGAGTCTGAGGATTTGTCGCCGAACCGTCGTCTTGGCTTCCAATGGTCGATGATCTCCGTGGCGAAGACGCGGCACTCCGCCTGGGCGGCCGCCTTCATGCGACCGGCCGCCATCTGTTCGAGCGCGGGCAAGGCCGAGTCCTGGCCCTCGCCGGCCAGAATCGCAAAGTAGCGGTCGCGGGGCCAAATCACGACCACTCACTGTCGATACCAGAGCTCCATCGACACGCCCTCGTTGCCGCTGGCCTCGTGGATCTCCTTCTGGATCGACCAGCCTTCCTTGCCCTCCTGGGTCAGGATTTCCTGTTCGCACAACTGGATCGTCCCGACGGGCTGCTCCAGACCGTCGGGGTTGAGCCAGTGATCGAGCGAGCGCGTTTCCTCGTAAACCTCGTCCATCTCGCCAGCCGAGTCGTCGATCTTGTCGTCCGACCAGCGACGGGAGCGCCTCTCTCCGTAGGCATAGGGCCCGAAGTTCAATGTCGAGTAATCGGGCTCTCCAGATTGGTAGTGCGTCAGCAAGGCCAGATAGCACTGATAGTCCAGCGACGCGGCGGCGCGAAAGAGGACGTCGGCGCGCGCGCGATCGGCACCCTTGAGCTGCTTGGGATCGAGACCGGATTCTGTATATTGATGCACAAACGGGAGGGCGATCTTGTCGATCTTCCGCGCTGGATCGGCGAATAGCTCTTCGAGCAGACGAGCCGCTTTCTCAATGACGGCCGCGTTTTGTGGCGCCGAGGCCTGCGGCTTCTTGCCTGCGATCGCGAGATTGTAGATCAAGCACACGCGATACCCCGCGGTCACCGGCGTGATTTCATGCTGGCAGTCGGTGTAAAACGCGGCATATTGGATCTTGAACTCGGAATCCGGGCCTCCGAAATCGAACCGCCGAGTTTGACCGTCGTGTTCGACGATCAAGGCGCCCCCTTCGTGTCGCGACGGCAGGCAGACGACCAGGGTCGCGAACATGCCCTTGATCTTCTCGCTATCACGGTGGGGCGCGAAGAAGCCCCCTTTTTCGTAAATGAGCAGCTTGTAGAGCTCCACGCTCACGGTTTGATGAATGGCGAAATCCCCTATGACGGCCTCGACCATCGCCGTCAAATGGGTGTCCCACTCAGGGTTGTGGAGCACGCACCGCGCCGGCTCGATCTGCCAGACCATGCGCACCTTGAGATCGAGAATCGTCTCCGCGCCGCGGCCGTAAGGGGCCTGCTTCCCCTTCGCGATCAGTCGCTTGGCGTCCTCCACCGACACCGGAGCACCGATCGGACCGACCCCCTTGACCTCGAGCCCCGGCAACACCGGTGACAGAGCCCCCGAGCTCGCGAATCGAGACGACTCGCCGAGCGAATCCAGGAGCGTCTTGAGAGCCTGCCTGGCGCCGGTCATGGAATTCGCCTCCCGTCTTGGGTCCAAACCCTGGCCTCACGCCCCATGCGTTCAACGATCGTTCCCCTCGGGCGTTGTCGCCGCTCAATATAGGATCGCGAGCGATCCAGGAAACAGTCCGGACCGAGACGCCGCCGTCGGGGTCTCCTTCACTCCGACTTGGCCGGCAGGAACTGGAACGGCTGGGCCGCCTTGAACTGGGCCGCGGCGTTTCCGCTGTAGGTTTTCCCCCCCTCGAGTTCCAGCTTCTTCACGCGAGAGCCCTCGCGAAAGTCCATGTCGGCGAGCGGCGCCCAGAAGACCGTCGGGCTGGTCGCCGAATCGAAATAGAAAACGCGGTTCTTCTGGTCGTGAACCGTGCGCCAGATGGTGCTCGCGATGTTGGGCGCTCCGGACGTGGACAGGCCCATAGGGACCGAAACGCCGCGAATCACGCTGAACAACGCCGCCACGGCCTTCTTGGCGTCGTCGGTTTTCGGGATGGCGCCCATGAAGAACGACGCACGGACGAACCGGTCGGCCGCGCGATTGGTGCCCGGCAGCATCGCCAAGCCCCCGATCTGTTCCCAGTAGCTGTTCAGAGAGAGCTGTTGGTCATAGGTTGGCGAATTGGTCATCACCTGATACTTGCGTCCGTGGTGGATCACCAGCTTGCCTTTCACGTACTCGAGAATCGCTGAATCTCCGGTGGAATCCGAAAGCGCAAGATGCCCCTGAGCCGGCCGCTTGTTAGGCAAAACCGGGGCGATCATCACGAAGGGCTCCTTGCGAAGCTCTGTCACCGCTTCTTCAACGGTCGCGAAACTGTCCAGGACATACTGTGCCCAGGCGGCGATCGAGATCATGGGCTTACGGCCGTCCGGTTTGCCGTAGTCGGATTCGACAAGATAGAGCACGTTGGCGACCAGCCCCTGCTCGTTCATTCCATCAACCGTTCCCACTTCATAGAAGGCGCAGACGACGCTGCCATGCCTGCTGGTCCAGGCGACCGAGTTCGGACCAGCCGCGCCATCACGTTTCATGCCTCGGGGGAAGCAATAAAGGTTTGAACCGGGGTCTTCGACCCAGTCCATCGACCTGGCCACGATGACCGTGCCGCCTGGCCCCACGTAAAGGCAGCGCGTGCAAGCCTGGCATGGGAACGTGGTCAGCTCCCAGCAGGCGGCGACGCCCACAGCGATGGAGACGTAGCGAGCGAGCAGATTCAGGTTCATTGTGACAATCCTCGCCTAACGATGATCGTTCTGAAGAGATCATTCAGGGTCTCGCCGCGATCGGCTTGAGCCTAGCCAAGTCTAGCTTCCACTCAATCGCACGGAGAGTTTGATCGCCCGAGCGTCACCAAGCCGTGCCGCCAAGTCAGGTCGTCGACCGCAGCCTCAGCCTCACGAGCAGGTCGTTCAGAGCGCCACGCGCGCGGGGCACGTCGGGCAGGGTGCACGATTCATGCACCGTCTTGAGCTCGGCGCACAGTCGCTCGTATTCGCCACGATGAAAATCCAACTTGTGATCGTCGAGAACCGACGTCTCGGGGCCGTTTCGTTTGAGCGCGATCAGGTCGGCGACGTGCGACAGCCGCGCTTGATCGTTCAGCATCGCCAGATTCGCCTCGATCTCGCCGGTGCGCATCAAATGAATTCCCGTCAAGAGCACGCGATAGACATACAAGAGAGGCTTGACGAGCCGTGGCCTGCCTTTTTCAAAGAGCCGCCACTGGGTCTCGGCGAACCCCAGGTAATGGTGGCTGTGATGCTTCGTGACGCAGCCGCGGGCGATCGTCTTGAGCTCTTCGTGCTCGGGGCTCGAAACTACGACCAGCGGCGAGTAGAGCTGTTCGAGCACGTAGCCGTTTTTCTTGAGGAGCAGGCCGAAAAACTTGCGGACGTCGTGAGTGACCAGATCGAGCTCGAAGCCCTGGTCGTCGACCGTGGTCTCGACGGTCTCTCGGCCGGGGTCGAGCCCGACGACGTCGCGGAGGGGCAGGACGTGGCAGCCACGCAGGTCGTAATCGGAATCGGGCGAGGGAAAGCCGTAAAGATGCGCTCCGCTGATCGTGGCGAAGATCAGTGGAAACGGGTGCCGAGCTGCTTCCTCACCCAGCCGGCCCATCATTTCTGGGGCGATGACCTCGCTTATAACAAGTCCCTCACGCGTTCGAGCTCGGCCTGAATACTTCGCAGGGCAGCAACCGCCCGGTCGGGATCAACGATGCAGCCTTCGAGACTGCCGTAGTGCTCTTCCAGGCTGCGCATGAGCAGATCCTTGATCCGGCCCTCGTCGGGTGCGGCCGGCAGTTTGCTTTCGGCGTGAATTCTTTCAAGCTGCGACTCCTTGGCCGCGAACCAATCGCGCAGCCGCTCAAGAGTCCATTCGCCCCGCCGGATCGCCTTGAGTTGTTCGCGGTCGCGCTGAAGGTCGATGTCGCCTTCCATCAAGATCTGTTCGACTTCGCCAATCAGCCGCACGACATGATAGCCGAACTTGGTGTCGAACCCGTGCTGGGCCACGAGCTCGGCGCGCTTGCCTTGCGGCTGTTTGATCGCGAGCTTGTGCAACTGCGCGTAAGCATATCCCTTGAACTTGGGCCACGCCCCCTTGTGCAGGAACAACCGGCGGTTTTCCCGGACAAGATTCCCGGCCCTCGTGCAGTGCAGGACGCAAGTGACGGGCGTGAAGAGCGAGTCGATGACGTTGGGGTTGTTGTCCATCGCCAGCGCGAACATTCTGACGATCCCGTAGATCGTCAGGTCAAGGGTCCGGCCGCGACCAGCCAGGGCGTCGCGATCGTGAACGTGGTGTTCTTGATAGACCTCGAACGGCTTCGATTGCCGGCCGAAGCCTGGGATCTCGCCTCGCAAGTGGGGAAAGACGTCGTCCTTGGGAGGGATGGCCCAGCCGTAGACGTCCATGTCGCTCGTATCGGAGGAGACTCCGTAAGCGACCGATCCCATGATCGTCTCGTACTGGACGTTGCCTGGCAGCCAGCGCGGCGGCCTGATCAGCCCGGCGTCCGCGAGTCGTTGCAGCGTGCTCATGGATGAGCCCTCAACCGTGGTCGACGGCCGACAAGGCCTTCGACAAGGCCGTCCGCACGATCATCGCTTGAGACGCGGATTTCGACCAGAGCGCTCGACAGGCGTCATTTCGCGTCAGCCTGGAGACGCGTTGCCAGCCGCGGCTGGATCCGCTGTTCAACGGGCGGTCGTGCTCGAGTTTGGGCGACGGCGCCGGTCCCGACGCCGGGCACGCCGACTCGTTCGGGCGCGACGCCGGTCTGGATCCGTTGGCTTGCTTCGTGGTAACGCGTCGACTTGGCCAGCCGCTTCGAGGAATCAAAGCGAATCGCCGAAGTATGATAATAAAACCATGAGGCATAATCGCACACTTGCCGCCATTTGTCCGGGTCCATGCCGAAGTGGGCCGCGCATTCGGACGGACCCACGACGGGGGGCGGGGCGGCTTTGCTCCAGGCGAACGTTTGGCGGGAGTACAGGCCCTGGAGGATCGCCTGGGCGAGGGCGGTATAGCCGATGAGCGAGGGATGGAATCCGTCGGTGAAGGCGCTGTCGCCGACCTCGCGGCGGGGACCGAGCTCGCGGAGCACCGCTGGGCCGTCGATCAGGATCGCGCGGGGATGGCGGGCGGCGACGTCGCGATAAGCATCCTGGAAATCGGAAGGACAGCGCATCGGGAGCCCGTCGAGATCGCGGGCGGCGATGTAGTGGTTGTTGGCCTCGACCACGAAGCCGTCGGCCTCGAGCCGGCGCGCCAGCCGGTAGTGGGCTTCGGCGAAACCGGGCTGGCGCGCGAGCAGTTCGCGATAAGCGGCGATGGCCGCGTCGGGTTGGACGGACTCGAGCCGCCGGGCGGACGCGAAGGCGCTGGCAAACGCCTCACGCTCGGCCCGCGGCGTTTCCGGCGGCAAGAACGAGCGATTGGGTTCGAAATCGGCGTCGTTGCCCGGCGGAATCACCAGGACCACCACCGCCCCAAGCCGCTCACAATAATCGGTGATCGTCTCGAGGTGGACGCGAAAGCCGTGCAGGATCTCGGCGTACTCCGCCGCCGTGTATGCCGGCACATCCACCACCTGTCGTGCCACTGTCCGCGTCGGCGGCTTCGCCCGCAGCAATAGCCCCACCGTCTCGCCGATCAGCCGGCAAACCCGCGAGCGCACTCCGACGTAATCCGCGACCGTCACCGGCGTGGAGGGCGTAAGGTCGGCGTAATGATAAGCCCCATGACCCCAGTCGTAACGCATCTGGAATTCGTTATGGCCGGCGTAGAGGATCACCAGGTCCGGCCGCCGCTTGAGCTCCTGAAGCAGCAAGTGCACCTCGTCCAGCTTGAGACCCGGCTTGGCCAGTTGGGTGACCGGAAAGCGTCTCAGGGGAAACGCCTCCTGGAGCTTCCAGGCGAGGATGTCGCCGACCGAGAGCCAATCGTGATAGGGCACTCCGCGGGCGCTCGATTCGCCGAGCACGACGACGTCGACGCTGGACTCGCCGGGCGGGTCCGGAAAGGTGTTCTTGAGACTGGGCATGGGAACCCGCATCGCGGCCAACCGCGCCGCCGAAACCCCCTCGGCCACGGTTAATCCGAGCACCAACGCGATGCACAGAGCCAGCCCCCGCGCCAGCCAAGGACCGCGCTTGCCACCGCACACGGCGAGGGCGAACGCGACCGCCAGTCCGGCGATCGAGAGCGGCAAGATCAGCAAGACGGCGATATAAAACATCCGGGCCTCGACCAGAACCCGGATCATCGCATGATTCTGCGTTGTCTGGGTGACGAGAGCCCGAAACCACGGCGGCCCGACGGCCACGGCCAGAAACACGGCGGTTGCGATCGAGCCCGGCTTCACCAGTCGACCCATGCGCCGCCAGTCCAACGAGGCTCTTGGTTCGCCGATCATGTCCGTGTCTCTCGTCCGGAAGGTCGATCCGAATTCCGAAATCCTTAGTTATCCTACTGGATCGAAAGGCTCGGAGCTAGCGAGTGGGAGGCGAAGCCATGGTGGTCGAAGCCATGGTGGTCGATGCCAAGCCTTGAACCCTCGGTGCCAGACGCGGACGACCGCGCGGACGATTCCTGGTTCCTGGCTGTCGAGTCGGGAAATAGGCGCTGCAGGTTCGCATCCTCGTCGCCCACGGTCATGATCCGGCTGGCTCAGCGGGGGCTTCGCCGTCCCGTTCCGCTATCCGGCTCCGGCATCTGCTCGAGCCTTGTTGGTCGGCTCAGGCGATCGAGGGTTGATCGTGATTCGCGGGTTTCGATGGCGTCGGGATGGCCGCGCCCCATTTGTTCGAAGACGCCGCGAGCCTCGGGCGTCGCGATGCGTTCGAGAGGCGCCAGCGCACGGAGAGTGCGCAAGGTTTCGGGAGGCGCGATCGGCCCGCTGGCCGCGGGGACTCCC
This sequence comes from Planctomycetales bacterium, assembly GCA_027459775.1. Lineage (GTDB taxonomy): Bacteria > Planctomycetota > Planctomycetia > Isosphaerales > Isosphaeraceae > JAKBAP01. The sequence continues at coordinate 10,808 of DAIDHE010000096.1, forward strand.
TTGGGGTCGGGGGCCGCGGCGGGGTGCAGGTGATCGCGCAAGAAGCCGGTGGCGCCGGCCGTGCTGAGCACCCAGCCGGCGCGATAGGCCGCCAGGGCGTCGTCGCCAGCCAGGGCGTCCCACGCAGCCTGGTGCGAGGCTCCAGCGAGCGGCGGACCGTTCATCAGATCGGCAACGTCCCAGACCAGCGCCGTGGCATCCGCGCTGCCAGAGATAATCGAGCGTCCGTCGCGCGTGAAAGCCACGGCGTTGACAGCGCCGGGATGCCCCGCGAATCGCCGTAGCTCGCGACTCGTGGCGAGATCCCAGACCCGTAGGGTCGCGTCGTTGCCGGACTCCCATGTCCCGCTGCCGGAGGCAAGCAGCCGGCCGTCGGGGGAAAACGACATGCCGTTTGTGCTCTCTTCGTGTCCGACCAAGGTCGCGACCGCTTGCCCGGTGGCCAGCTCCCAGAGCAGGATCCTCGGATCTTGCTCGCCCCCTTGGAAATGACCGACTGATCCACCCGTCGCGAGATACCGGCCGTCGGGCGAGAGGGCCGTGCGATCGTGGTGGATCCGGGCCCGGACGGCCCATCGCGCTTCTTGGCCCGAGGCGATATCCCAGACCCGTGCGCCCTCGTTCTCCGTTGTGATCACCTGTTTGCCGTCGGGGGAGTAATCGATCGGGAAGAAGTTCGCGTTGGAATTGTTCCTCTCATCGCGGTCCCGAAAGCTGACCAGCACGCGGCCCGTGGCGACGTCCCAGATCCGCCGCTCGGAGGCCACGGTCGCGCCATCGGGCGAGAACGCGACATGACGAACGGGGTTTCTGGGTACGAGGCGTGGAAGCTCGCGAATCTCGCGTCGTTCCGCGATGCTCCAGAGCACGAACCTTCCTCCCAGGGCGCCTCCCACGAGGAGGGTCTTGCCGTCGGGGGAGACGGCCAACGCATCGGCGGGATTGCCGAAGCTGGCGATCACTCCCAGCTCGCGCCCCGAGACCAAGTCCCACTGCCGCACCGTGCCGTCGTCGCCGCCGGTGAAGACCGTCCGGTCGTCCGGTGAAACCACCAGAGCACGGACTTCAGAACGGTGTCCCGGCTGGGACAGGGCCTCACGGCCGGCGGTCGGATCCCAGAGCCGCACCAGCGGCTCGACCCCGGTTGAGGCCAGCGTCCTGCCATCGGGCGAGAACGACAACGACGAAACCCACTGCTGGTGCGCGGGTATCCGATGCAACTCCTTGCCTCGAGCGACATCCCATAATTGGATCGCCGCGAGAGCATAATCCCCATCGATTTCCGCCCCAACCGAACCTGCGGCCAGGACTTTCCCGTCAGGGGCGAACGCCAGGCGACCCATGACCTCGTTTCCGTGGGCGGAAATGGGCCTTCGTCCTCTTCTTGGATTCGCCCCGCCGTGATTCCCAGGGTCCGATTTCAGCACCCGCTCCTGACCGGTTTTCAAGTCACGGATCCGGACTGTCCCGTCGGCGACCGCGTAGGCCAGGTCTTTGCCGTCGGGCGAAAAGGCGACCGAGCGGACCGAGCCGCCCTCAGGCGTGAACCGCGTCCGCTCTTCGAGCCTCGCGACGTCGAACAGCCGTGCGGAGCCCCTGACGGCCTTGGGGCCGACCACATTGGGGTCCGTGTCATCGCTGGCGGTCGCCAGGGTGTTCCCATCGGGTGAGAACGCGATGTTCCAGAGGCTGTTCCAGTCCCCTGGGAGGCTTCGCCGCCGTTCGGAGGGCGCGTGAACTTCCCAGAGATCGATGGATATTTGCATCTTTCTGGAAGCTTGATCGAACTGGTGCGCGCTCGTGGCCAAGGTCCGCCCATCGGGCGAAAAGGTTGGGTTGGCGTAAAATGCGTTCGTGCTCACGTGCCAGCGCTTTCGCTCGCGACCCGCGGCGACATCCCAGAGACGGGGGCCTCCCGAAGCTTCGATCGTGGCCAGGCGCGCGCCATCCGGTGAAAGCGCGATCTCGCGGAATAAGCTCCCGTGTTCGCCGATCTCGCGTACGATCCGCCCGCCGGCCGCATCCCAGACGCGGATCACGTGGTTCCGATCGATGGTGACCAGGGATTTGCCGTCGGGCGTGTAGATCGCCTGATCGACGGAAGAGCCATGGTGGAAGCGGTCGCTGCCCAGGCGCAGGCGGGCGTGCTTGGGCAGTGCGTCGTCCTGAGTGGCGGCCGGCGCGGGATCGGGCGGCTGGGACGCGAACAAGCCCGCGGCGCCCGAGCCCCAAAAGGCCGCCATCAAGGCGAACAGACGCGGGAAGGAGACCCTCATCTCGAATCGTGCCATGCGCCGGCTTCCTTGAGAAGTGAACGAGTCGAACGATCATGATAACGGACGCCGGCGCCGGATTGCCATCAGTCCCGCTCGAGAAACCCGCGATCGTCTCACTCGACCGCCTGGTTCGAGCGGGCCCCGACTCCGCCCTCGCGTCCCGCATTGCCGCCGGGCGATTCCTCCTGTAAGATCGCCGCGCGTCCATGGATTGGAAAGTTCCACGGCGTTCAGGAGCCCGGCCATGAGGCTGATCGGTAAGCTTCGGTTCTCGATCGGCGCGATCATGATGTTCATCCTCATGGTCGCCACGGGAGCGGCCCTCTTTGTGAAGATTCAACAGAATGAACCCGCCGTCATCATCCCGTTGGATTGGGGTACCGACGTCCCAAGCCTGTTTCTGCTCGCGATCGCCCTGACCGCGGTGGCGCTCGGCTCGTGGAAAGAACATTCGGCGATTCAAATCATGCTCCAGGTAACGCTCGCCTGCTTTGGTTGTCTGACCTTGATCTGGATCAGCGAGGCCCAGTACGAACGTGCGATTCGCTACTGGTGCCAGGCTACGTTCGCCGCAAGCGTCACCCTCCCGATGCTGGCCAGGCGTTATGTCAAGTCGTCGTTTCCCCGGGGGCCGAGGCGCGACTCCTGGAAGAAGACGTCCGAGGCCGTATTTTTCTCGTTCATGACGATGATGCTCATCACCTTGGGCGCCCTCTTCCAGGCGGGCGTTTATCTCGCGGCGACAAACCTGATGAGCGTTACCGGGTCTCCATTGAGCCCGCCGGCGATCGTCGTTCCCGCTCCCGGCTCGCCGATCCCTCCGACTTCCATCCCTCCGACTCTTACTCCCCCCTCGCTCGATCCCGAGAGTCCGTAGTTCAACTTTCGCATATTCAAACCGAGATTCTTTGATCAAATAGAGACATCGGCTTCCCGGCCTGACGCGGCGGCGGCGCGACTCGTCCGTACCGAGCCGCCGGGTCGCAGCCTTACAGGCTGCAAGACCAAGAGAAAATGGCATTCGGGGCTCATCGCAACCTGGCCATCCCAGGCCTCTCATCTCCCGGTCCTTCGGACTGAAAACGGGCCGTTGGCGCGACGACTCCTTTTCACCGCGACGGGGTGAGAGGCGATAGCCCTGGGATGACGCGAACGCTCGCGCCGTCTTTCACCGAGGCGAGGCGAGAGCCCGACGCGGCGCAGCCGCGACCACGAAGTCGGCCACAAAGACGACGCTCTCAGCCGCGAAAACACCTCTGTCACAAGCGTGCAGCCGCGATGCGATTCGCGATACCGAACGCAAGATGCGCGCACGGCGCGGAAAAATCGCCAGGATCGCACCCCACGACATGCGGGCCGTCAAGGCGCACGTCTTGATCACGCTCGGCGATCACGACGACGTACGGCCCGAACACGCCGTGGAGAGGATTCGGCTCATCCCCAACGCACAACCGGCCGTTTTTCCGGGTGCCGATTCCTTCTTAGGTTGTGGCAACACCCCGCTAAACCGCCGCCCACGATCGCGGCGTTTCTCGACGCCCCCCTACCGAAAGGCAAGATGCCGTAGGAAGGCTCGCTCAGCCGTGGGATGGATCACGAGCGGCCGCGGAGGGGTAATCTCGAGAGGATCGCGCGCACAAGCAAGTTGCAAAGAGACCCCGCTTGACGGGGTCCTCGCACGGCCGTTCAATGAATCCATGGCGGCCTCGAACCCGATCAACCCCGGTGACCCTCATGATCAAATACCTTCTGATGGCCCTGATTGCCTGCGGCGGCGCTTTCTCTCGCGCGGCCGAGCCACCCAAGACGCTGCCACGGAGCAGCCCCGAGACGCAGGGAATCTCCACGTCCGCGATCGACGACTTCATCACGACCGCCGACAAGACCATCGACTCCTTTCACAGTTTCATGCTCGTGCGCCATGGTCATGTCGTCGCCCAAGCCTATTGGTCGCCCTACGCCGCCGCCACGCCGCACCAGCTTTATTCGCTCAGCAAGAGCTTCACCTCCACCGCCGTCGGCCTGGCGATCGCCGAGGGCAAGCTGAGCCTGAACGATCCCGTGCTCAAGTTTTTCCCCGAGGACGCCCCCGCCAATCCCAGTGAGAAGCTCAAGTCGATGCGAGTGAGGGATCTGCTGCGGATGTCGACCGGGCATCAAACCGAACCGTCGACCCGGGGGCAGGCCAATTGGGCCCAGGCGTTCCTGGCCCACGACGTGCCCCACAAGCCGGGCACGCACTTTCTGTACAACACGGCCGGAACCTACATGCTCTCGGCGATCGTTCAAAAGGCGACGGGGACAACCGTGCTCGATTATCTGCGCCCCCGATTATTCGAACCGCTGGGCATCGAGAATCCGACCTGGGGGACGAGCCCGCAAGGCGTCTCGCTGGGTGGCTATGGGCTCAACATCCGCACCGAGGACATCGCCCGCTTCGGCCAGCTTTATTTGCAAGAGGGCAAATGGCGGGGAAAGCAGCTCGTCTCCGAATCGTGGGTCAAGAATGCAACCGCCCTGCAGACGTCGAACGGCAGCAATCCCAAGAGCGACTGGGAGCAGGGCTACGGCTATCAGTTTTGGCGCTGTCGTCATGGGGCGTTTCGGGGCGACGGCGCGTTCGGACAATACTGCATCGTGATGCCCGAGCAAGACGCGGTCATCGCGATCACGAGCGGGGTCAAGAACATGCAGGCGGTTCTGGATCTGGTCTGGGACAAGCTGTTGCCGGCGATGAAGCCAGCGCCCCTGCCGGAAGTCGACAACGACGCCCAATCCAAGTTCAATCATCATCTGAACTCGCTTTCGATTCATACACCGGAAAACCAAGGTTCGGAAGGGCTGGCCGCGAGCGTGTTGGGCAAGAAGTACGTCTTCCCGACGAACAGCCGGAAGATCGAGTCGATCACTCTCGAGCGTGAAGGCAAGGCGGGCGACGTGACAATCGTCGCGCGGTTGGACGGCGCGGATCGTCGAATCACTTGCGGCCGCGGCGAGTGGCGCAAGGGGCGGGCGGCGTTCGGGATGCTGGCCGATCAACCGGCCGCCGCCAGCGGGGCCTGGACCAGCGACGACACATTCACCGCCAAGGTCTGTTTCCACGAAACTCCGTTCATCGTCACGTTCACACTCAAATTCACCGGCGACAAGCTGACCTTCGATTCGGAGTCCAACGTCGGCTTCGGATCAACGAAACAGCCCGCGCTGGAAGGGCATGGCGAGTGAGCCGGTCGGGCTTTTCGACCCAGCCGGGGCGCCTCCTCGATCCGCTGCGATTGACAGGACCCCCGAGATCGCTAAGATCATGATGACAGAGAGGCGGGGCGTAGCTCAGCATGGCTAGAGCGCACGGTTCGGGACCGTGAGGTCGCAGGTTCAAATCCTGTCGCCCCGACTATACACACTTTCAATTCGTCGCCGACCATCGCGAAAACGCTCCGCGTACGATTTATACTTCCAGCGGTTTCTCGAGAGATCCGAGCCCGGAGTGCTCCTAAAACAATAAGCACAATCCGGAGATCTCGATCCGCGTCGCCTCGCATTTGTTCGGAGTATGTCTCGGCGGAGAATCCTCGGCTGGGGATCTCCTCGCCTTGGCCGCCGTGGCGATCGCTCAGTCTTGACAAAAGGCCGGGGCGATCAAGCAATGTTCGCGAGCCCGAAAGGATCCAACACCGGCCAGGACGAGTTCGGCGGATTGACGCGGGACTCGATGCGAGCAAGATAACCCGATCAAGGATCGAGGGCCTGGTCAGCAACCCCCCGAGCACGCGACCGGAGGCTCTGACGCCGTCGCGCCACGGCGTCGACATCGCCGTCGAACCAGACCATGAAGCTTTGCATTCGCGCCCGACGGACATGATCAAGCTTGCGATGTTGACGCTGATATCGCCAGGCGCGGGCGATGGTCCACGACGAACCGCCTCGCGGCGATTCGGAACTCAGACGGGCTGGCCGGTTGAATTCCGAGGCCGGTCGCCGAATAATGCAAATCTGGGTTCCGTGCGAGGATCGTGGTCGATCGTTCCGTTCACGGGGCGGTCCGCGAGCCGGAAATAACAACATTCCAAACGAGTGAAAGACTCATGATAACTCGATTGATTTCCTGCGCCCTCGTCATCGCGTTTGGCCTTGCCACGCCCCTCCGCGCGGAAGAGAAGACAAAGCCCGTCCGGATGGGGTGCGGGGTGATGACCTTCGACACGGTGCCGGGTTGGGGCCTGGGCCCCGAAGGAAAGTCCGTCATCGGGCCTTGCCACGGCGGCGTCGTTGTGGACAAGGCAGGCGACATCTATACGAGCTCTCACGCTGGGGTCTTCGTTTTCTCACCCGACGGCAAGGTGGTCCGCGAATTCCTTGGAGACAAGTATTCCGACATCCACGACCTGAAAATCCGCGAGGAAGCCGGGGGCGAGTTCATCTACGCGGCCCGAAACAACAACGCCGAGGGAATCGAGTTCAACGCTCAAACCGGCGAGATCGTCCTGAGGCTTCCCTTCCCGGAGTCGTCGGGGTTGAAACTGACCAAGTTCAATCCCACCGCGATCACCGTCGCCCCCAACGGCGACATCTTTCTCGCGGACGGCTACGCGAGCGATCACATCTTCAAGTTCGACAAGGCCGGCAAATACCTGATGCACTTTGGGACCAAGGGAAACGGTCTCAAGGAATTCAACACAGCCCACGGCATGACTCTTGACACGCGCTACGACCCTCCTCGCCTTCTGATCTGTGACCGCAACCACGAGCCCAAGGGCCGGCTTTTGCATTACGACCTCGACGGCCGTTTCCTTCAGGAGGTCGTCACCGGTCTGGGCATGCCGACTTCGGCCGCGGTCCAAGGCGACTATGTCTCGGTGCCCGACCTGCATGGGCGACTGGTCATCCTCGACAAGAGCAATACCATCATGGCGGTTCTGGGATTCAACCCCGATCCCGCCAAACGCGCGAATTACAATGTGCCTCAGGACCAGTGGATCGAAGGCGTCTTCAGCGGAACGCATGGTTCATCCTGGGATCGAGACGGCAACCTCTACGTCCAGGATTGGAACGTCTCCGGGCGCATCATGAAACTGCTGCGGGTCAAGTAGAGCCAGTTTCACAATCGCGTTCACGTCATCATATTCACTGATAAGAGTGCGTATGCGAACATTATTATAAGAAGTCTTTCGATGGCACTACGGGAAGTCCTACTGGGGGGCTGTCCGCTGAGCTTTTTGCCCCGCCGCGGCCTCGAACGCCGCCATGTCAAATCGGCCTTGCCCCGCGGACCCCGGCGCGACTCGCCGCGGAAAACGCGCGAGGCAATCATGTTCTCATTCCTGACCATGATTCTCGTCCTCCGCTTGGGCCTCGTCCAGAATGAGATCATCGACCCACATGGAGTCGCGGCCTTCGCTCCCGTCCCCGCGGAGAATCTTTCCGCGGATGACTTTCCCAAGCCCGTCGTCCCACACGATCTTCCACTCCCGCTCTATCCCACGAACCCCCAGGACTAGGAGGCCGCGCTGGAATTGGACTTTCTGACCCTCGCCTGGTGGTGGAACCTGGTCGGGCTGCCGTCTCTGATCGGGATCGCGATGGCGATCGCCCTCTGGCGTCGCCGATCGGGATCAAAGATCGACGAAATCGCCCTCGCCATCCGGCGGCTGGGGCTGGTCCACGTCATCCTCGCGCTGCGCGCGGGCGTTGCGCTGATTCAAGAGTTGCTCACGCTCCGCGTGATGGGCATTCCGCAGTCGTTCCCCGGAACGGGGATCATCTGGCCCTTCGTGACGCTGATCGTCACCCTGGCTCTCGGGCGCGGGCTCTGGCGAAGATCAACCTCGGCACGGCGATGGGCGATTGGATGGCAGACCATTCAAGCCGCGATCGTCGTTCCCGTCTGCTATTTCCTCTGGCGCTATCAGGCGCCCCTCGAACTCGCCGATTGGCCCGACCATCTGGTGTCGAAAGGGTATCCGTTTCTCATCATCGGACTGCTCCTCGACCCGCGAATCGCGCGGGGATTCAAGAGCGACAGCGAGCCCGAACCATCGTCGAGCCGCCCGATGCTCGCGCGCGCGGCCCTGGGGCTCTTGATCGTGGCCGGATCGACCCTGGCCGTCGATGTGGGCGATTGGCTGGCGCGGCTGGTCGAGGAGTAAGGGTGCACTCGCAAGAACCAGCACGCCGACGTTATTCCTTCGCCAGGATCAGCTTCAGGATCTCCTCTCCATAGGCCTCGAGCTTGCGCTCGCCGAGCCCCGGGATCCTCGAGAGCGCGGATCGATCCAGGGGCTTTTGCCGGGCGATGGCCTGAAGCGTGGAATCGTGGAAGATCACGTAGGGGGGCACCCCGCGCTCGGTCGCCATCTTCTTGCGCCAGTCGCGCAGGCGAGTGAAGAGATTCTCATCATACGATACCGCGCCCGTCATGGTCTTTTGTTGTTCGCGCTCGGCTTGGGTCAAGCGGCCTGTCTTGAGCGGGGAGGCGATCGTGATCCGTGATCGTGATTTGAGGAACTCTCGTCCGGCCTCAGTCATGTCGAGGATGTTGAACCGATCGGGATCCTGCCGCACGAGACCGAGCCGGATGAGCTCCTTGGCGAGATGGATCCAGTCGTGCTTGGAGCGCTCGCTCCCGATTCCGTAGGTTGAGAGCGTCTCGTGCTCCCATTTGCGGATCTTGTCGGTCTCAGCGCCGCGGAGGACGTCGACCAGATGCATGAGCCCGACGCTGAATCCGCTCTTGCGCTGGATGCGCAGGATGCACGAGAGCAGCTTTTGCGCGTCCATGGTGGCGTCGACGAGCCCGCGTGACACGAGGCAGTTGTCGCACGCGCCGCAGGCCCCGAGCGCCTCGCCCGCGCCGCCGCGATAGGTCTCGCCAAAATACTGGAGCAGCTGCACCCGGCGGCAGAGCGAGCTTTCGCAAAACGCGACCAGCTTCTCGAGGTGAGCGGCGGAAACCAGACGTTCTTGTTCATTCGTCATCTTGTCGATGAAATGTCGCAGTTTCATGACGTCGGACGGGTTGTAGAGCAGCACGCATTCGCTCGGCAGTCCATCGCGGCCAGCGCGGCCGGTTTCCTGGTAATAGCTCTCGATGTTCTTGGGCAGGTCGTGATGCAGAACGAACCGCACGTCGGGTTTGTGGATGCCCATGCCAAAGGCGATGGTCGCGACGATGATTCGCACGTGGTCCTTGAGAAACAGATCTTGCCTTCTGGCGCGTTCCTCGGAATCGAGCCCGGCGTGATACGCGAGCGCGGTGTATCCTTGTTCGGCCAGGTCTTCCTCGATTGCCTCGGTGCGTTTACGGCTCATGCAATAGATGATGCCGCTCTCGCCCTTGTGTTCGGAGAGAACGGTGAGAATCTGCCTGAGAGGCGCGGTGCGGGGCACGATCCGGTATGAGAGGTTGGGGCGATTGAAGCTCGCCACATGGATCCGCGGCGGCTTGAGGCCGAGCAGCGAGACGATGTCGTTTCGGACGCGGTCGGTGGCCGTGGCGGTGAGGGCGATCATCGGTACGCCCGGGAAGCGCTCGCGCAGGATGGTGAGCTGGCGATACTCGCGGCGGAAATCGTGCCCCCATTCCGAGATGCAGTGGGCCTCGTCGATGGCGAAGAGGCGGGTGTCCCAGGCTTTGAGTGCGTCGAGCATGTCTTCCATCACGAGGCGTTCGGGCGCGAGATAGAGGATCTTGTACGCGCCGCGGCTGAGATCCCGCCTGCGCCGCGAACTCTCGTCGCCGGCCAGCGAGGAGTTGAGAAACGTCGCCGGCACGCCGAGCTCGAGTAGGCTGTCGACCTGGTCTTTCATGAGCGCGATCAGGGGCGAAACGACGACCGTGAGTCCGTCGTTCACGATCGCCGGCAGTTGATAGCACAGCGACTTTCCGCCCCCGGTCGGCAACAGCGCGAGCACGTCCTCGCCGGCGAGCAGGCTCTCGATGATTTCCCGTTGATGCGCGCGAAACGACGGGAAACCGAAGTGGCGCTTGAGTATCTCCTCGATCGCGGGTGGGTTGGAGTGCACGGATCGGTTCCTCGCCATCGGATTTCGTGTCGAAGCGACCTGGACTTTGTTTGAACCCGATTCATCGGCTCGACACGCCGCGGGACGGGATCCTGAATGCTCGAACCGATTCTATCGGGCCGGGCGTCGCTCGGGCGAGATTGAAACGCCGCTTGGTGTGAATTGTCACACTTCGCGGAGTGAGGTTCGAACTCGTGAAACCTCTCTGAGCCCGTCTCGGACGATGCTTTCTCGTCGACCTCGCCCCTCAACCTGGCAAAGCTCGATGATCGCCAATTCGCTCCCATTCGGACTGACGAGCGGGTAAGCTGGGATTTCGCGGGATGGGAATCTGGCCAGACCTCGCGCCGACGGTCGGCCCAATGGGAAGTCCGCGGCGACCTGGCCGCGTATCCCGATCGGAATCAAGGGACGCGGTCATGCCTGAATCAGAACGGCTTCGGCTCGAAGACGTCGAGTGCAAGGTCTGCGAGATCGCCTCGGAGCGGTTGGGCCTTGGGCGCGAGCGGGTCCGCCCCGAATCCCGGATCCTCCAGGATCTGCACTGCGACAGCCTCGAGTTGGTCGAGCTCGTCATGGCAATCGAACAGGCGTTCCAGATCACACTCCCCGATCGCGCCCCAGATCCGGTTTATAAGGCTGTCTTCACCCGACAACCCTTCTGCCTTGCCGATCTGGCCGAGCTTGTCTACCTCGAGCAGGGAACGGGCGCGCCCGAGCGGCTTGATTGGACCAGGGAGCGAACCGAGCCTCCCGTGCCTTCATGCGTCCCCTTCACCCAGCTCGGCGGCCGGTACGCGGGCGCGAGCCGATCCGATCCCCTTGAACCCCTCGAGCCGGCCGGCACGGGGGGCGTCCAGTATCGCCGCCGATCCGACGGCATGCGTTGTCTCTTGATCCCGGCCGCGACCGTGGAAATCGGCTGCGACGCGGTCCCAGCCCACCCCGACGAACAGCCCCGCCACAAGGTCGAGATCGACGCGTTCTTGATCGACGCCGAGCCCGTCTCGACGACGGCCTACTGCCGGTTCCTCAACTCGGCCGGCGAAACCTCGTCCGAGATCCTCGCCGACTGGTTCGTGCTCGACCCCGACGACTCCCGCTCTGAGCACATGCTGATCAAACGCGATCAGGCGGAGTGGCGCCCGATCACGGGGGCGGAACGATGGCCGATGATTCTCGTGTCGTGGTTCGGGGCGAATGCTTACTCACTGTGGGCGAATGGTAAGGACTGGAGGCCCTATCGTGGTGAATCCGCGGTGAACCCGCCGAGCTTCCTGCCCAGCGAGGCCCAGTGGGAATACGCGGCCCGAGGCGCTGCGCACCGAACGTTTCCCTGGGGCGACGAACCGCCGACGGACGAGCGGATGCGTTACGCCAGCCACCGCAAGGGGGCGACCTACACGGTCGAGACGCTCCCGCTGGCCGATGTGAACGCCAAGCTGGGTATGTCGCCGTTCGGCTTGCACCACATGGCGGGCAACGTCTGGCAATGGTGCCAGGATTGGTACGACGAGGCGTTCTACATGAGGCCCGACGCATCCCGACCGAATCCCGTCAATCAGACGCCGACCAAGACCCGAAGCGAGCGCGGCGGGAGCTGGATCGGCCCCGCCGACCTTTGCCGCGGCTCGTTCCGCAGGGGTCGCCCGCCTCAGGCGCGCGGGCGCTGCCTCGGATTCCGCTGCACAAATTCCATGCCGCGAACGGGAAAACGCGCGTTGGCTGGACCCGTGAGATCCCTGGCCCTGCGCTCCATCATCACTTGTTAATCTCGTTCTTGAACACCCGCCCCCCCTTCATGACGAACTTCACCCGTTCGAGCTCGGCGACATCCTTGAGCGGGTCGCCGGCGACCGCGACCAGGTCGGCGTACTTGCCCGGCTCGACCGCGCCCAGGTCGGCCGGGGCCTTGAGCAATTCGGCCGCCACGACCGTGGCCGACTGGATCGCCTGCATCGGCGTCATTCCAAACTTAACCATATATGAGAAGTCCTTGGCCTGCTTTTCGGTCCAGGCGTAGCCGCCGGCGTTGGTGCCGTAGGCGATCTTGAGCCCCTTCTTGACCGCCAGGCCGAACGCCTTGCGCTCGAGCTCGATCATGTCTTTCCAGATCGTGCTCCCCCCGGCGGCCCGCCCCGCGGCGACGTAGACGGTCACGTAGATCGTCGGGCACCAGTACACGCCCTTCTGGACCATCAGGTCGATCGATTCCTCGTCGAGCCCGTCGCCGTGCTCGATCGTGTCGACGCCGGCCTTGAGGGCGGCCATGATCCCGTCCTTGCCGATGGCGTGGGCGGCCACGCCGCGGTCGAGCCGGTGGGCCTCGCCCACGATCGCCCGCATCTCGTCTTCCGTGAAATTGACCTTGCTTCGGAGCTTGCCGTTTTCCATGTAATACCCACGGTCGCAGTAGAATTTGATCCAATCAGCGCCATATTTGACCTGCTCGCACACGGCCTTGCGGATCTCGTCGGGGCCGTCGACGACCTGCACTCCGTCGGGAAGCTTGAGCTCCCAGGAATAGCCCAGGAGCGGGTACATCCCGGTGGCCGAAAAGGCCTTGGTCGAGACAAACATCCGCGGGCCAGGGATCACGCCCCGCGCGATCGCCTTTTTCACGTCCACGTCCGCGTACATCCCCCCTCTGGAATCGCGGAACAACCTTTCCCACACCGTCGGCGGCCGTCCGATTCGTCACGCCCAAGACCCCCGACCGCTCAGAACCCAACCGGCTGCGGACCGGTTCCCGGCGACTCGCTCAGAAACTCGGGAACCGAAACCCCCGCGGACGGCAAATCATTCCAGCTCGCAAGCCCGGGACGAGTCCGCACCATGTACGCCCAGTGGCCGATCTGGAGCGTCGAACTGGGCGATGTAAACATTTGATTCTCCATCGTCCACTGGCCGTGCTTGCGCACCATGGTCCCAAATCCCTCGGTGACCGAGGTGCTCGAGCCGCTCGTCGCCGTGAACGTCAGCAGAACCTTCCCCTGGGGAGTGACCGAGCCGACCATCGACGAGCCCGACGGCGAGGACGAGCCAAGCTGGGTGACGGTCTTGCCCCAGAAATATCCATTCGAGTAGCCCGTGATTTCGAACACCGTCTGGTCGAGCACCGGCACGATGGCTCCCGTCGAGTTGTCATAAAGCGTCGCCGGCACATTCGCGGTTGGTACGTACCAATACGTCTTGGCAAACCACGACCATCGTTTCGACGTCGAGGCGATTGCGCCGGCCTCCGGCCAGTCAGAGCCGTGGTGCGCGCGGCGTCCGCCCGGTTGAGCCAGGGTTTCCCGCGCATGAAGCTCCGTTCGGCGGACTTCGGCTCGGAGATCGATCGGCTCGAGCGATCGAGCGAGCGTGGGATGACCGATCGAGCTCATGAGGGCGCGGTCCTCAAGGGCGAGAACGCGCCCGGGCAAGAAAGCCCAGCGCCTTGGTTTCGAGTATCGCGGCATGCAAGCTCCGGCGTGACGACGCATGTAAAGTCGGGGTTGAATCGAGCCGATCAGCGCCGGCGTCTGACGCACGGACGCCCGACTCCGTGGCTCGACCGGGTTCCAGGGTGCGGGCGGTTTGGCCGGACTTCACCGTTCGGTTGTCGCAAGGCTAGAACCAATTCGGAGCATGCTCGACACTTTCCGCGAAACTCGCTCGCCCGCGAGGGCGCTCTGCGCTATCTTCGTCGCGAACGCTTGCGTGGTCAGGGGTGGAACTCGTTCGTGAGTTCGACGAACGCGCTGCGCACGTCGTCGAGCGTCCCGACGACGACGAACATCCGATAATGGTAATCGCCCGGCTTGATCCCTTGCGGTTCATTCACCCGGAACACGCAGTTCCACTTGACGACCCGTTCGGGTCCGAAGCGAAACCGCCCATACCCCGGCGACGGATCGGGCGAATAGACCCCCATCGCATGCGAGCCCTTCGCCGTGGCCAGAACCACCGGGTCCGCCTGCTCGCCAGGTCCGTCGTCCAGCGGCCGGAACGCTTGGTTCGACCCGTCGTATTTCCAGAACCGGCTGAACACGGCCGGCATATACCCGGTCACGGCCTCGAACACGGCGTTCGTGTGCTGTTCGCCCTTGGGAACGGTGAAGGTCACGTCGTACTCGATCACATGGGGATTGCCCCGGTGGCCGATGTGCACACGCTTCGAGAGCCGATGGTTCGACAAGATCCGATCGTTGCACGCCAGGTGCCCCTCGGATTTTTCACCGGGCTTGAGCCAAAACGCCATCTGGGACGTCGTCCGCAGCTCTGGGCCGCGCGCGGAGAGGCCGAGCAGCTTGCTCGACGATCGGGGCCCGACGTGATCCGCTCTCGAGCCCGCCTCGGTGGGATTGAAGACCTCGGCGATGAGCCGCCCGCCGCAGTCGAAATTCGACGCCGATTGAAGCTGGCGCCCGTGATCGAGGCTGTCGATGAACTCCTTGCCGCCCCAGGTGACCGAATGAATCGCCCCCGCCACCCGCGTCGTGGTCGTGATCACGATCTCCGACCCACCCGCCTGAGCCCGGATCACGGCGTCGCCCGACGGAGGCCCGTCAACCGCCGCGGCCGACGAACTCAGCATCAAGAATAAAGCGACAAATCGCCGCATTGATCGAGCCCTCCTTTCTCCTCATGATAACCACGATCGGGGCCGCACGCTTCCTCCCGACCCTGGAGTGGGCGTCTCGACGCAATCACGCCTGGACCGAAGGGAGCGGCTGGACCCCGACCAAACACGAACCCGGGCGCTGGGTGAACCAACCCTTCCGCGGTGGTGTCAAGCTGGAACCAAACGAACGGAGGCGCTCCCCCATGCGAAAGCTGGCCAGCATTCAGACGGTCAATACGGTCGAGCCGATCCCAAACGCCGACGCCATCGAGCGGATCCGCGTCCTCGGCTGGTGGGTCGTCGTCAAGAAGGGCGAACACAGGCCGGGTGACCGGCTCGTCTACTGCGAGATCGACGCGCTCCTCCCCGAGCGGCCCGAGTTCGAGTTTCTCCGCCCGAGCAGCTTCAAACAGGCCCAGACCGACGCCGCCGGGAATGTCACCCTCCCCTCGGGCTTCCGGATCAAGACCGTCAGGCTGCGCGGGCAGGTGTCTCAGGGCATCTGCTTTCCGCTCTCGATCTTGCCCCCAAACGCGCCGACCGACGAAGGCGACGACGTCACCGACGAGCTCGGAGTCCTGAAGTGGGAACCTCCGCCCCCGATCGGCATGGGCGGCAAGGTCAAGGGCTCATTCCCCGGCTTTCTCCCCAAGACCGACGAGACCCGCGTCCAGGTGCTCGAGCCCATGCTCGCCAGGTGTCAGGGCAGGACGTTTCACGTAACCGAAAAACTCGACGGGACGTCCATGACCGTCTTCCTTCGGGAGGGTGAGTTCGGCGTCTGTAGCCGCAATCTCTGGATGGACGAGTCCGACGAATCGAACCTACTGGTTCGGCTGGCGAAGGCGTTGCGACTCGAAGACAAACTTCGCGCCGCGCGCGAGCGGCTGGGCTTCGACCTCGCGATCCAGGCCGAAGTTGTCGGGCCGGGCGTGCAAAAGAACAAATACGCTCTACCGGCCGTTGCGATGCGGGTCTTTAACGTGCTCAACGTGGACGCCTATCGGCTGCTCGATCACGAGCCAGCGCTCGCACTGCTCGCCGAAATGGAACTCGAGCCCGTGCCCCAGCTTGGCGGCTTGGTGCTCGACCACTCGATCGACGCGCTTGTGGCGTTCGCGGAGGGGACGAGCGTCTTGAACCCCAGAATCCAGCGCGAGGGCGTCGTGCTCCGCCCCTCCGCCGAGGAATACGACCAGGACGTCGGAGGTCGGCT
The DNA here is from genome assembly GCA_027459775.1 of Planctomycetales bacterium. GTDB lineage: Bacteria > Planctomycetota > Planctomycetia > Isosphaerales > Isosphaeraceae > JAKBAP01. Next base: position 26,928 of record DAIDHE010000096.1, read on the forward strand.
CAGCTTCAAGGTGATCAATCCCAGATTCTTGCTCAAGTACGACGAATGAACCCCGCGGCGAAACGGCTGGCAAGGCCCTCCGCCGCGGGATCCCCAGGCAAGATCGACGCCGCGAAAAGCAGGATCACCCCGCGCCGCGGATGCGGTCAGCCTCAGCGGCTGTACCAGGCCACGAGCTTTTCCAGCTCGCCACGCTGGGCCATCATCCGCTGTAAATACTGTACGTGAGGGAAGCCCAGCATCGGGTCGCCGCCGAAATGATCGTCCACGATCTGAATCGCTTGCTGTACCGCCTGCACGGAAGGCAGATCGGTGAACGCTCGCCTGAGCCACAGGATCATCGGCAGCGTGAGGATGAGCGATTCCAGACCGGCCCAGAGCGGCAAGTCGAAGTTGGGCGGCCCGCAGAATTGCAGCGAATTCAGCTTGACCACATAATAACGTTCCAACGTCTCATCCATTTCCGGGAGCATCCCGCGGGATTGCTCGAGATCCTCGAAGCGGATTTCCGGCAGGAATTCATTCACGCGCGGCACGTGCCCACGGCCCCTGGCGAAGCGCCAGCCGTCGACCACCCTGCCCAGCGATCGCCGAAGACTCCTGGCCCCATGGTGGTCGCGATCCCTGCGGGTGTAGATGCCCAGCAGAACGCGGAACAAGACCCCGCCAAACATCGGATCGGGCGGCGGCAAGTCCGCGGCTTCGCGGGGCGTCTCCGCGTCCATGGCGGACCGCACCGCCCGTAAATACTTACTCAGCCGGTCGCCTTGCAGGTTGTCAAACTGCGTCTTACCGCCCACGCGAGCCAGAGCCAGGCACTTCCGCAGCCGTCGCTCCAGACGATCGCCGCGGTCTTGCACGATCTCCACCAGAACCTGGACGACCCGGCACACATCCGGCCACGAAAGCTGCTGACCGGCTTGCGGCAATGGGGGCGGCGCGCTGTCCGCCGATCTCCCTACGTGTTGCTCCAACAACCGCGATAGATGCACGAGGTCTTTTTCCGCGTCGACCACCGGACGTCCATGATTCGCGGCGGCCGACGGGCAAGAGAAACGCATTCCAACCCGCCAGTGATCGCCCGCCGGGATGAGGAGGAAGGGAAACAATCGGCATACGAACGGTTTGACGTCGGCGCCGAACCGCTCCTGAAGCCGGCAGTGGTTGGCGGCCGTCAAAAAAACGCAGCCCCCGTCGGGCCGATGCGCCAGCTTCCAATTCGTGGAGCCTCGACCCGCCGCCGTGAACCATGGCTTGGGAGCAACCTCGGGATCGTTCGCCAGATCCAGCGCTTCGATCCTGCGCTTCTCGATGTCGGTGATCACTCCCTCGAGCCGGCGGCAGCAATCGCCGCAGGTCCGACAATCCCAGTTTTGCATCACGGGCAAATGTCTTAATGGAGTCGACATCAATGGATTCCGCAATGGCTCCCCACCTCCGGCCCGTCAAACTCCGGACGCCGTACGCTCTTCGACAGCATATCGAACCGCCGCGTCTCATGCATTCTCTTGGTCGAGCTTGTCCGCTCGGCGCCGCGCTGAGGGACGCATCATGCGCCGCCGTGGCCGCGGAATCACTCCCCGCCTGGTTGGCGAAATGACGGGAAATGGATTCCCGCAAGCGATCTGGCGACGACAAGACGAAGAATCGGCAAGGAGCAGGACCAGCGCCGGGCGAGCGAAATTCACCCTCCCAGCCAGTTCGCACGACCGCGGAAAGCCGGTAGAATGTCGGCTGGAGGAACCCGTCATGCCGCTCCGCGATCACTTTCGACCGCCGCTGGACTTGATCACATCATGGGAGGGTTTCCACGGCCAATGGCCGGCGGTCATCGTCCAGCAATTGCGCAAGCAACTTCCCACCGGATATGTCGCCGAGCCACGTGTTCATTCTGGCTCGCAGGTCGAGATCGACATCGCGGCGTTCGAGAGAGACGAGGCGTCGCCGTCGTCGAGGATGACCGAAGGGCACGGGGGCGTGGCGACCGCCGTATGGGCGCCGGCCGAGCCCAGCGTGGCCGTGGAAACGACCTTGCCTGATTACGACGAGTACGAGGTCCGGATCTTCGATGCGAGGCGCGGGCGGCGGCTGGTCGCGGCGATCGAGATCGTCAGTCCGGCGAACAAGGATCGACCGGAACATCGAAATGTCTTTGTCGCCAAGTGTGTGGCGTTGCTCCAGAAAGGCGTGGCGGTCAGCATCGTCGATCTGGTGACGGTCAAGCATTTCAACCTGTACGTCGAGTTGTTGGCCGTGATCGGCCACGCTGACCCGAGCTTGAGTGATCCGCCTCCGCACCTCTACGCCGCCTCGTGTCGCTGGACCAGGCGAGGGAAGCGTACGCTCCTGGAAGCGTGGTCCCACACTCTTGCCCTGGAAAAACCGCTGCCCACATTGCCGCTGTGGCTCGGCGCGGACCTCGTGATCCCGCTCAACCTGGAACAGAGCTACGAACAAGCCTGCGGCGACCTGAGTATCGCGTGAGTCACGGCTCCGCGACTGGACCCCCGTCTCATTGGAAGGCATTGAAACGACAGGCGTCGGGATCAAACCTTCGCATGACGCTGGCGACCAGGGGCGTGAGCCCGATCCGTCCCTGGCAAACGACAGCGCTCGCTCTTCCGCGGCAAAACTCGCTTCGAATTCACATTGATGCCAATCCAGAGAATCCAGCCTCTTGCGAATCAATCAGAGGCCGCGCCCTCGGTCCGTCGTGCATTCGGGCGCGCCCCGAGGTGAATCGTGGGCGGGTGTGATCGCTCTCAAGGATCAGGCCAGAGCCGGCGAGACGCGGCGAGGCTTGATCCCAATCAACACCGGTGGCGACTTGACCCGAGCGTGCCGGCCTGTTGGAATCCACTACAGGCGGCCCGACGCGTGACCAAACCGCTTGGTCCTGGCGGTCGACCAGGAGATGTTCGTGATTACGTGACCTTGACAGGAGCCGGATGCGAACATGAAGAAATTCGTCTATCTCTCTGTCGCCATCGGCTTCGCGACCGCGGGCCGGGCCGAGAACGTGAAGCGAAACATCCCCTATGCCGAGCCGGTGAGCGAACGCCGGATGCTCGACGTGTACGCGCCTGACAACGCCAAGAATCTGCCCGTGGTCTTTTGGATCCACGGCGGCGGCTGGCAAATGGGCGACAAGTCGAGCGTGCAAGCCAAGCCAAAGGCCTTCACGGACAAGGGTTTTGTCTTCGTTTCCACCAACTATCGGTTCTTGCCCAACGTCGACATGGGAACCCTCGTCCGCGATATCGCCAAGTCCATTCACTGGGTTCACGGCCACATCGCCGAGTATGGGGGCGATCCCAAACGGCTTTTCGTCATGGGCCATTCCGCGGGCGCGCAACTGGCCGCGCTCATCTGCACCGACGACCGTTACTTGAAAGCCGAGGGACTGTCGCTGGCGATCATCAAGGGATGCGTTCCGGTCGACGGCGACACTTATGATGTGCCGCTCATCGTCGCGACCGGGGCCGCGCGACGGAAGGCGAATGGCCAGCCCGACCCGAAGTTCGGCCACAACGAGAAATTCGGCGGCGATCCGGCGAAGCACGTCGATTTCTCCGCTGTCAGCCACGTCCGCCGTGACAAGGGCATTCCACCTTTCTTGCTTCTGTATGTCGCAGACCATCCCGACACGAGCACGCAAGCCGAGCGGCTCTGCTCGGTGCTGAGCGAAGCCGGCATCGCCGCGAAGCTCTTTGGCGCCAAGAATTCGGAACACTCCAAGATCAACGACGACCTCGGCCTCCCCGACGATCCCGCGACCAAGGCCGTGTTTGAGTTCGTTGATCAAGCGGCCAAGAAACACTGATCTCGAGATTCCCCGGAATCAGCCCCCAGGCGCGAATCTCAAACACCCGCCAGTCGCCCCCAGCGACCATAAAGCATTGAAAGTGCGAACAAGATAACATTAAACTATCTATAATACATATTAAAAATATCATGGAGCATGCGTCTCGCGAGATTCCCATCCGACCGATGGAGGCGGACCACATCCAAACTTCGTCCGGGAACCAGTATCCATGCCTCGCAACCCTTCCGGCCGCATGTTCCAGGAAGGTAAACTGAAGAACGAAAACGCGACCGCGTCGGGATCGCCCGACCACTCGGGCGGGACTGGCGGATGTGCGGAGCACCTGAGATTGAGCCCGGGCACGGCCCTCGGCTCTCTAGCCCCTGAACGAGGC
>DAIDHE010000103.1 GCA_027459775.1 Planctomycetales bacterium
CAGCAGGTGGAGATGGTTGTCGAGCACCGAGAATCCGCCCACGGAAATCGAGAAGATTTGAGCAAGTTCCTCGATCCGATTCTCGATCCATAGCTTGCGGTTTTTCGGTCCTTCGCCCAGCAAGAGCGCCCGCCGGACGCAGCGTGTGATGCAGTGATACCAGCGAGTGACCGAGGGATCGACCAGATGCGCGCGTGCCATCGTCATCGGAGTATCTCCTGGGTTGGAGGCCGCAGATTACGCCATTCCGGCCGACCTGTCAAGACCACACTGCCTGTCTGAGTGGTTTTCAAGCGGGAACTGAAGATCTGGACCCGCACGCTGGCATCCGGCTCTCCCGAGGCCCGCAACCTCGTACTCCGGGCGATGCGACAGTGGCGGAAGGACACCGACCTGATCACCGTCCGCGATGCGGAGGGCCTGGCCACTCTCCCCGAGGCCGAGCGGCCTGACTGGCTGGCCCTGTGGGGCGAGGTCAATACCCTGATGCGCAAGGCCGGCGATCGGAGTCCCCAGTAATCTGCGTCAGGACGAGGAACAGGAGCGTCAGAGAACAGACACCATCCTCGTTTCTTATTCCGGCACCTTACGTCGACCCAGGCACGAGGAATCGGGATGCGGCTACTCTTGAAATCTTAGGACCGCCTCTACCCAGTAACCGAGCGCTTCAGCGATCGATCGCGAAGCGCAAGACACGTACTCGCGCAGGCGATGCGCCGGCATTTCGCCGTCATCCACCTCCCCTGGCGACGAAACACAGTGCGCAAGCGAAAGAGATGATTGGCTGCAAACCGACTGCTCATCGGGCGTTCCGCCATTCCACCTCGCGCCTGAATTCCGGACAGAGATGGAGGCCGTGGGAAACTTACCCGCGCCCCTCTTGGACGTAAACCTTTGTAATAAAATGGCTTATAACTCAGGGAGTGGAGGCGGCGGGAATTGCACCCGCGTCCCGAGACGCATTCGCGACGGCATCTACGTGTGTAGCCGCTCATTTGATTGTCGGCCTCGCGTCCCCGGTCGGCAGGGTACTCTTCGGCTTAGCCGGTCATGAATTTAACCCGAGCCGCAACCAGCGGTTAAGCTCGAGCGATCCCACATTGTCGTCCCCGGCCGAGTCTCGTGGGAGAAGACCCAGCGCGAGGCCGTTGCTGTTTTTCAGGCAGCGAGACGGAGACCAACATTGCTGTTGGCAACTAAGTTTTGGTCGGCTTTTTACGAGGCCCGCTGACCAACCTCGACACGCCACACGTCGCTGCAGACATCCGGTCGATCCTGGTTCGCCCCCCTCGGACCACGAACAACGCACCCGACGCCAGACGCGCCGAGCGTGTCGCTCTCGTTTTATTATTGATGGCCCCCGCCAGCCGTCAAGCCCGCGAGGTTCGAGACGACGCGATTGCGCGAGCCCCAGGGAAGAGTCACGAACCGGCGCGCGAAGCCGTGCCCGCACGACGCCGGGATGCGAGAAGTGGTTCCTGGAGCTGGCCTTGTTCGCTCAGGTTCGTTCGCGGTGAGGTCGCTCGTGGATCCGAGTCAACTCTTTTGCAACAGTCGGCGAATTCTGGCCAGGTGCCGGGGCCGTCGGCGAGCCAGAATGAGTCGGTTGCAGATTTTTTTCGGAGCATAACTTGTTCGTCAATTGTGAGTTCCGCCGATTCCATCGGTCCTGGGTCGCCGTTCCAATCAAGGGAATCCGATCGCGCGCTAACCTGATGGGCAAAGAGAGAGAATGCGCGCACAATCGACCGGGCCTCGTAAAAGCTCGCGTCGATGATTCCCCAGTGCGAGCGTTGGTCGAGTCGAGCCCAGAATCACGCGCATTCCGACCACGCTCATCCGAGGCCACTTGTCATGATTACTTCCGCTCACAACGATCTGGCCGAACGACCCGAGTGGAGGGACCACTTGGCTGGCCAAGGGCACGGGCCTCAAGCGTCCGACCAGAGGGCGGGCCGCGAGGCGCGGACCGTCCCGGCGCGTCCGAAAACTGAAACCCTCGCCCAAAAGCTGCCACAAAATGCGATGTTTCAGGCCCAGCCGAATGCGATCGCCAGAATCAGAACGCCCACGGTTGCTTGCACTTGCGCCGGCGGTCCCGGACCCGGGACCGCCATGGCACAACCCCTCACCAAAACGTGCCGGGCGCCAAGCTTGGCGATCAGCAATCCGCGCGGACAAACGAAGACAAATCGCCCCTGCTTTCGTCTGCGCGGGCACTCGAGGGAGCGGACGGATCTGGCGTTCATCCATGAATGGAAACAGTTCATGAATATCCCATTACAATTAAGCGTATGCCAATGCCTATGTATGGGGCGCGACAGGGTTCGCCGTGCGCCGGGCGGGCTGTCCTGTTCCCGCCGCCGTCGCGTCAAGGGAGCAGTAAGACATAAAGATATAGTACACAAAGAATTCGAGAATTCCAGAACCACGGGCTCGCATTTTCAGGGAAATCCGACCAAAATGGTGATCTATTCGGGCCCTGCCGCCGGCACGGGGATGGGCCTGCCGCGCGATCATCGACGCCCGCATTGGTTCCCGCCGACCTTTGGAGAGCCCCGCATGAGCCCTTCCCGCCTGTTGTTTTCGGCCTTGTTGGTGACCGGGATGATGGAGGTCTCGAAGCCGCGGGTTGCGCGTGGCGACGAACCGAGCAAGCCGACGTCGTCGGCCAGCGAGACCAACCCGGCCGTTCCTGCGCCTGGGCATTCGGTGCATGGCGAGGCCTTTAGCGACGGGCCGCGAACGGCGGCCAGGATTCTGCCTGGTATGGGGAAGATCCACTTTCAGGCGACGACCGCCAAGCCACAGGCTCAGGCGTTTATCGATCAGGGGGTGGGGCAGCTCCATTCGTTCTACTACTACGAGGCCGAGCGGTCGTTCCGGCAGGCGGCCAAGATCGACCCCGATTGCGCCACCGCGTACTGGGGTATGGCGATGGCCAATAGCTTTAACCTCAAGCGGGCTCGGGGTTTTCTGGCCGAGGCTCGGAAGCGGGCTGGCAAGGCGAGCCGGCGCGAGGTCTTGTATCTCGATGCGCTCGCGGCCGGCATCGACGAGTCGGGCAACGACAAGTCGCGGCGGCAGGGGTGGTTGTCAGGGCTCGAGACGATCGTGCACGAATTCCCCGACGACATCGACGCCCGCGCCTGGATGGTGATGGTCGCATGGCAGAACGCCGCCGACGGAATCGGCAGCCGGCAGGCGCTCGACATGGTGCTCGATTCGGTGCTCCAGGCCGAGCCGATGCATCCCGGGGCGCATCATTATCGCATTCACCTTCAGGACGGCGTGAAGCCCGAGCGGGCGCTCAAATCGGCCGGGCTCTACGCCAAGTCCGCGCCTGGGATCGCTCATGCGTGGCACATGCCGGGGCATACCTATACCGGGCTCAAGCGCTACGCCGACGCGGCCTATCAGCAGGAAGGCTCGGCGCGGGTCGATCACGCGGCGATGTTCGCGGATCGGACGATGCCCTTTGAGATTCACAATTACGCACATAATAATCAATGGCTCTGTACGACCTACAGCCATCTGGGCCGGGTTCGAGACGCGATCGCGGTGGCGCGGAATCTGGTTGAGGAGCCGCGCGATCCCTCGAAGAACGGACCCAACGACGGTGGCTCGGCCCAGCGCAGCGGGCGGGCGCGGTGGGCGGAGGTTCTCTCGCGGTATGAGCTGTGGGACGAGCTCCTGGAGGCGGATCGTACGGGGGCGCTCGACTGGTCGAGCGTACCGGTCGAGCAGGTGCAAAGGGCTCTGGCGCTTGGTCAGGCGTGCGCGGCCAAGAACGACGCGGCGGGGCTGGCGAAGCAGATTGATCGGCTCAAGGAGCTGGCGGCGATCGAGGCCAAGGGCGGGCCGAGGCGGGGGGAAAGACCCGGACAGGCCTTGGCGTCTCCGGACGGCGCGACGGCGGCGACGCGATCGGCGCTGGCCGAGCTCGAGGGGCTGCGGCTGCTGGCCGCGGGCGACATCGGGGCGGCCTTTGATCAATTTGCAAAAGCGCCGATGATGCGCAAGGAGGCTCTTGCGCGGGCCCATCTCAAGGCGCGGAATTACGGTCTGGCCGAGAGCGTGGCCCGAACGGCCGTCCGCGAGGGCGAGAACCAGGTTCCGCCGCTGGCCGCGTTGGTCGAGGTTTTGCATGCGGCGGGCAAGGAGAAGGACGCTCGGTCGACTTATCGCACGCTGGAAACCGTCGCGCGGTGGGCCGACCATGATTTCCCCGCTTTCCGCCGCATCGAGGCTGTCGCTGCGCCCTGGAAGCTCGATAAATCATGGTCGAGCCCCAAGGACGCCGGCTCGGCCGGGACCGACGAAGCTTCGATCAACCGCATCGAGCTGGGCTCGCTGGGACCGCTGCTCTGGTCGCCCTTTCCGGCCGACTCGTTCCAGTTGGTCGATACGGCGGGCGCGCCCTGGAAGCTGGAGGATCAGCGGGGCAAGTGCGTCTTGCTCCTGTTTTTCCTGGGCGGGAAGTGCGCCCATTGCATGCAGCAGCTCGATCTTTTCTCGAAGGCAGATCAGGCGCTCACGTCGCGGAACGTCGTCACGGCGGCGATCAGCACTGACGACGCCGAGGTGACGAAGCAGCTCAAGAACAACAAGGACGGCGTCGCGTTCAAGATGCCGATCTTGGCCGACCCCAAGCTGGACCTTTTCAAGAAGTATCATGCATATGATGATTTCGAGGGTCAGCCTTTGCATGGCACGATCTTGATCGACCCGCGCGGCTTTGTGCGTTACCAGCGGATCTCGGCCGAGCCGTTCCTGGACGTCGATTTCATCAAGGGCGAGGTCGATCGGATCAACCGACTGACGGCGCCCAAGAAAAAGTGACGTGGGCTGTGCTTGCGCGTGGATCGGACGGACCTCATGAGAGTCGAGAGCGAGCCCATGGCGCCGAGTGTGATTGACGAAGATCGGCCTGAGCCCGCGTTTACCGCGGCGCTGGCGGTCTCGCCTGAGGCGCGGCGGCGGCTGCGTCCGCTCGTGGGCAAGCCGGCGGGGTCGCTCTTGATTCACGAGATTTACCGGAGCCTTCAGGGCGAGAGCACATTCGCGGGGTTGCCGTGCGTCTTCATTCGCCTGACCGCCTGCCACATGAGGTGCGTCTACTGCGACACGCCCCATGCGTTTGCCCAGGGCGAGGTCTTGAGCCTGGACCAGGTGATCGAGCGTGCTTTGGAGCTGGGCGACCCGCTGGTCGAGATCACGGGGGGCGAGCCGCTTTTGCAGGCCGAGGTTTATCCGCTCATGACGCGGCTGGCCGACCTGGGCAAGACGGTGCTGCTCGAGACCGGGGGCGGGGTCGATGCCCAGTACGTCGACCCCCGCGTCCGCGTCATCCTGGACGTGAAGACGCCCGGATCGGGCGAGGTCGACGCCAACGTCTGGTGCAATCTGGATCGACTGCGGCCGATCGACGAGGTCAAGTTCGTCCTGCTCGGTCGAGCCGACTTTGACTGGGCGGTCGACGTCATTCGCGAGCGAGGGTTGATCGAGCGCTGTCCGGTGCTTTTGAGCGGCGTCCACGGCAGGCTCGATCCCGCTGATCTGGCGCGGTGGATCCTGGAGTCGGGGCTCTCTGCGCGGCTTCAACTTCAGCTGCACAAGATCTTGTGGGATCCCAGGGCCCGCGGCGTCTGACCGTTCTTCACCAGCCCAAGGATGGTCGTAGTCCGATGTAGTATTGCAAGATCAACAGCGCGACCACGTAACCGACGATTCGAAGGCACACTCGAGCCAGGGTTCCGCCAAGTTGGCGAAGGTTGTAACCCGACCCCGACGCGGCGACCCCGCTTTGAACGGCGATCACGCCGCCCACGACCAGGAGCAGAAGCACTGGTACGACGACCCACGCTTGTTTGATCTGTGGTCCCGAGTCGACCATCGACGGCTCCTCTCGCGCACCTGCGGACCAAGCGCGCAACTGATCAGACTGTCTGGCAGCATCTTGATTTAATCGACGTCGCTGAGAACGTCGAGGTGAACCAGCAAGTTTTGGACCAGGGAAACGAGGCTTGGTTCGCACGATCGCCAGAATTGGCAAAGCCGGCTCATGGGAGTTCGGGGTGGGACGGGGCCGCAAGAAGTCGGCTGTCGGGGAGTCGGAAGAGCAAGCGGGCGTTGTCAGTGCAGTGTTGTGCCAAGCGCTCCAGCGGGATGTCACGGATTTGCGCCAGGCGTTCGGCGGTCGTGGCGACGCGGGCGGGCTCATTGGGCTTGCCGCGGAAGGGGTGGGGAGTCAGGTAGGGGCTGTCGGTCTCGACGAGCAGGCGATCGAGGGGAACCCTGGCGGCTGCATCTCGAAGTGGGTCGAGGCTCTTGTTGGTGAAGGTGATCATGCCGGCGAACGAGATGTGAAGGCCCATTTCGAGGAAGGCCTGGGCGTCGTCCCAGGTTCCCGAGAAGGCGTGCATGACGCCGCGGATCTGGCGGCTCAGGCGACCGAACTGTTCGAGGCAGTCTTGGATTGCGTCACGGCAGTGGATGACGACGGGGAGGTCCAGGGAATGCGCGAGCTCCAGATGGCGGTCGAGCCATTCTTGTTGGACGGGGAACGGCGTATCGTGCCAGTAGCGGTCGAGTCCGGTCTCGCCGATGGCGACTACGCCGGGGCGGCTGGCGAGGTGGGCGACTGCGGGCCAATCGTTGGGGCCGGCGGCCGATGCGTGGTTGGGGTGAACGCCTACAGCGACGAAGATGCCCCTGTGCATGGCCGCGAGTTCGACCAGGCGGGCGCTGTCGGTCGCGGTCGTGCCGATCGCCACGATCTGAACCACCCCAGCGAGCCGGGCGCGATCCAGAACTTGATCGAGGCTCTCCTCGAAACGCGGGTCGCCGAGGTGCGCGTGGGTATCAATGAATGCAGGTGTCTTTGTCATGGCTCGGTCGGGGACTGGGCGTCGTTGCTTGTTCGTCGGTAACGAAAAAGAGGCTGGGGATCGCGGTTGGCGAGGGTCGGTAATTGGTCTCGCTCGTCGATCTGCGTTTCGTCGTAACATCGAATTTGCCTTGCGCTTTCAGTGAATCAGAAACGGTCTTGAGGCGAATCCCTGAGATCCGATCGTGGACCATTGGTAGGACGTCTTGGGAGGCGGGACGATGCATGTTTTTGGCCATGAGTTCGTGGACGACCGGACTCCGCGGAGTCCAGGGCGGACCGGAGTATTCAAGCATGCGGTCCAAGTCGCCGTGATTGTTGGGCGCCTTGACACGGCTGTCAACAACGTGTTAGTTTCTCGACTGTGGCCGGGGCTTTGGATTCTGCTTCAAATCGCTCGGCCCGGTTGAGGCTTGGGTTCGCTCTCCGCGCTCGGGATGCCGTGTGACCTGGGTCGATAGGGCGTCCTTGAGGGGTGTGGCTTTTTTGGCGCACCGCTGAAAAATGGGATTCCGAGCCTCAGCCGACTGGGGGCGCGGAGTCTCAGCGGCCGTCGCCCGCGTCATGGTTTCGGCGTCCCGCTCCGCTGGCCGACGCGATGGGTTCGATTGCCCGCCTCGGAGAAGACGAATGAGCGTCGATCTGGTTCGGATTGTTGACAGCATTCACCGCGACAAGAACATCGCCAAGGATGTCCTCTGGGAGGGGATCCAATCGGCCCTGGCCATGGCCGCTCGCAAGCACTATCCCGAGGCCCTCGAGATCGAGGTCCGGATCGATCCCGATTCGGGTGCGATCGAAGCGACCAAGGACGGGGCCAGGATGGACCCCGCCGAGTTGGGGCGGATCGCGGCCCAGACGGCCAAGCAGGTGATCATTCAGAAGATTCGCGAGGCCGAGCGCGACAGCCGGTTCGACGAGTTTGTCGACCAGCGGGGCGACTTGGTGACCGGGACGGTTCAGCGTTTCGAGGGGGGGGCGGTGATCGTCGATCTGGGCAAGACCGACGCGATCCTGCCCCGTAGCGAACAGATTCCCGGCGAGAGTTATCAGCCCAACGAGCGGGTGCGGGCGATCATCCTGGAGGTCAAGAAGGCCGGCCAGCGAGTGAAGATCATCCTGAGCCGGACGCACGCGGAATTCGTGCGACGGTTGTTCGAGCTAGAGATTCCCGAGATCGCCGATCAGATTATCGCGATCCGGGCACTGGCGCGCGAGGCCGGCTACCGGTCGAAGGTCGCGGTCACCTCGATTGACGCCAAGGTCGACCCCGTCGGTGCCTGCGTCGGGGTCCGGGGAACCCGGATCAAGAACATTGTCGACGAGCTCGGAGGCGAGCGGATCGACATCGTGCGTTGGAATGAATCGCTCCAGGTCTTGATCCAGAATGCGCTCCAGCCGGCCGAAATCTCCGAGGTCATGCTCTGTCATTTGCTGGGTCGGGCGATCGTGTTGGTGCGCGACGATCAGCTTTCGTTGGCGATCGGCCGTCGAGGGCAAAACGTGCGGCTGGCCTCGAAGCTTGTTGGATGGGACATCGAGATCATGACCGCGGAAGAGCTCGACGAGGTGATCGAGAAGGCGGTCAAGGCATTCGAGAAGATCGAATCGGTCGACACGGAGCTCGCGGAGCGCCTGGTCGAGCAGGGCATCTTGAGCTACGACGATCTGTCCGTGATGGAGATCTCAGACCTGGTGAATACGATCGAGGGTCTGACCGAGGAGCAGGCGGTGGGGATCGTCGGGCAGTCCGAAACCCTGGCTGAAGAGCAAACCGAGGAACTGCCCCGGCGCAAGGGGGCGCGGTCGGCGCCGAGCCCGGATTCGAGTGCGAACGGCGTGGATGGAGCGGCAGGGGCCGAGGGCCGCGGCGAGGACGAAGCGCGCGGGGTCCGAGATGGGGAACCCTCGGTGGATGGCGAGGAAACCGGGGACGTCGCCGCAACCGGCGATGAATCTGAGAGCGCGTTGATCGAGGGGGGCGAGCCGGACCTCCATGACGTCGACCTGTCGATCGAAGCGTCTGAGTCGCGGTCGCGCGGCCATGAAGTAACGGCGGCGCCCGCCGAGGAGGATCAGGGAGCGGGGATTCGGATCACGACCGCGGCGGTCGAGGAAGGGACGGCCGAACCGTCGACTGAGTCCGCCGACGGTTCCGATGAAGCTGCCAGCCGTCCCGCGAGATCCCGGAAACGGGGTGCGCAGGCGCCCCCTCCGGATGCCGGCGACGAATAAACCACGTGCGTTCCAGACGTCGCCAGGAGTGGGCCGGCAGTCGGGCGACGGTCTTCTGCGAGGTGGAGTCGAGAGGTCGAGAATCGGCAGGGCGACGACAAAAGATCGAAGCGCGCGCGAATTCGGCATAGCCCTGGGGCGTTCCTCCCTGTTAAAATGATTAATAATATCGAGGTAGTCGTCTTCGCGCCCTGGGACCCGTTCGGTCGACAGGGCGCGAGTCGAGATCGAGAGGAGTAGCCATTGTCGACGCGCGTGCACGAGTTGGCCAAAGAGCTGGGACTCAAGAGTCAAGAACTCCTGGAGCGGATCCAGAAATGGGGGCTTGACGTAAAGGTGAGTGCTTTGGCGAGCCTCGACCCGTCGACGGTGGAGCGGATCAGGGCGCTGTCGGAGTCCTCGAGCGGGCCCGAGGGAGCAAAGGCCTCGCCCTCAAGCGAATCGGTGCCAGTCGAGCGCGGCGCGTCTTCACAGGCGACACCGTCGGCCGCGAGGCCGGCGCCCGCCGTTGTTCGCCCGGTCCAACCCCTCGCGACCGCCCCCACGCCGACCCCCCAGCCGTCCGCGGTGAAGCCGGCCTCCACCGCCACTCGAGGTGAGCCGGCGACCGCGACGATCTCGCCGGCGCCGGTCGCGCCTCCTGAAACGCCGTCGGTGTCTTCGCTGTCTTCGCGACCGCCGACGGCTGGTGGCAGCCCTGCCTCGCCGTCCCGACCGTCGACGGGCGGGCAGGCCCCGCTCTCGCGCCCCGGCGGCTTTGCCAGCAACCGAGCCGGCGGACCGCTCTCGGCGCACACGCCGCATCGCGGTCTGGGCCCTCGTCCTGGGGGTGCTCCCGGAGCGGCCGCGGGGCGGCCGGAGGCTCGGTCCGGGGCGCCCAATCGCGAAGGTGGAGCAGGATTTCAGCCCTTAAAACAGAGCGACTACATGACGGCCTCGGGCACCCGACCCTTGACGACCCGGGGCGGCGGTCCGCAGACCGCGCAACCGGCTCGCGATGGAGGCGACTCCGGCGGGGACGGCGGGCGCAGGGAATCAGGCCGCGGCGGCCGTCCGTTGCCGCAAGTCGCCTCGGCGGCGCAGACGCCCACACGACCGTCGGCCGCGCCTCGGCCCGCCGCGCCGGGTCCGGTCCAGCGCCCTGAGAAATCGATGACGAAGGACGAGCTCCTCGCGCTCATGAGGTCGGGCCAGATCGGCTCGTTTCCGGGCGGCGGACCGCCCGGCGGAGCACCCCCTCGAACATCAGGCCCCTCGCGTCCGACGGGTGGGCGGCCCGGCGCGCTGCCGCCAGCCAATCGTGGCGGTGACGCACATCCGTCGCCGTCGGTCTCGCCCAGGCGTCCTGCCGGGCCCGCGCCCGCGCCCGCCGCGGTTGCCGTCGAGGAAGAAGACGACCGCAAGGGCAAGACAAGCCGCATCGGCTCGTCGGCCGATCGCGCTGGCCGCCGTGCGCGGCGTAACGAACGCGCCGGCGAGCGGCGGCTGACCTCTCCCCTGCCCGCGACCTCGCTCACCGGCGACGAGGAAGAATCGCGGCGATCGCGGCTCGGCGTTCGCAAACCCCGCGGCTCGGCCCGCGCCGCGGTCGCCCCAGCGAAAAAATCGCACGTCGAGATCGAGCCGCCGATCACCGTTCGCGGCCTCTCCGAGGTGATCGGCGTCAAGGCCAACGAACTCATCCGCAAGCTCATGGGAATGAACCAGCTCGCCACGATCAACGCCAATCTCGACGACGACCTCGCGGTCATGCTGGCCCTGGAGTTCGGGATCGACCTCGAAGTCGTCCACCCCCGAACCGCCGAGGACGACCTGATCAAGGCCCTGGCCGAGACCAGCCCCTCCGAGAACCTCCAGCTTCGCCCCCCCGTGATCACAATCCTGGGCCATGTGGACCATGGCAAGACCTCGCTGCTCGATCGCATTCGCCAGTCCAACGTGGTCGATTCCGAGAGCGGCGGCATCACCCAGCACATCGGCGCGTACCAGGTCGAATCCGAGGGGCGGCGGATCACCTTCGTCGACACGCCGGGTCACGAGGCGTTCACCTCGATGCGCGCCCGCGGCGCCAACGTCACCGACATCGTCGTGTTGGTGGTCGCGGCCGATGACGGCGTCATGCCCCAGACGATCGAGGCCATCGCCCACGCCAAGGCCGCCGCCGTCCCGATCGTGGCCGCCCTCAACAAGATCGACCTGCCCAACGCCGACAC
Organism: Planctomycetales bacterium; assembly: GCA_027459775.1. Taxonomy (GTDB): domain Bacteria; phylum Planctomycetota; class Planctomycetia; order Isosphaerales; family Isosphaeraceae; genus JAKBAP01. Next base: position 11,338 of record DAIDHE010000103.1, read on the forward strand.
CCCGGCGAACATCAACAAGATCTTGGGCGAGCTCGCTCAGCATGGCCTGAATCCCGTCGAATGGGGGGGCGACGTCGAGGTGGTCAAGACGTCGGCGACCACCGGCCAGGGCATCCCCGAGCTGCTCGCCACCCTCGAAACCATCGCCGAGCTCCACGAGCTCAAGGCCGATCCCACCCGGCCGGCCTCCGGCACCTGCCTCGAGGCTTCGCTCTCCGAAGGACGGGGCGTGGTCGCCACCATGCTGGTCAAGGACGGAACGCTGCGCCAGGGCGACATCGTGGTGTGCGGCGATGGTTACGGCCGCGTGCGCGCCCTCTTCGACGACAAGGGGCGGCTGATCGAGTCCGCCGGTCCATCGACTCCCGTCGAGGTCTCGGGGCTCGACGTCATCCCGACCGCCGGCGAAAGTTTCGCCGTGGTCGACGACATCTCTCGAGCCCGCGAAGTCGCTCAGACGCGCAGGCTCCGCACTCGCGACGCCGCCCAGGCCGACCGCCAGGCGGTCACCCTCGAGAATCTCTACAGCAAGATGGCCGAGCGCAAGCTCAAGAGCCTGAACCTGATCTTGAAGGCCGACGTCCAGGGCTCGATCGAGGCCCTCACCAAGGAGCTCGAGAAACTCGACAACGTCGAGGTTCCGATCCGCATCCTGCTCAAGGGCGTCGGCGGCATCAGCGAGAGCGACGTCATTCTCGCCGACGCCTCGCAGGCCATCGTGATCGGCTTTCGCGTCGCCCCCGAGGACCGCGCCGTCACCCTCGCCGAAGAGAAAAATATCGAAATTCGTCGATATGATATCATCTACCAGGTCACCGACGACGTGCGGAAGGCCGTCGAGGGCATGTTGATCCCCGAGGTCAAGGAGGTCCATCTTGGCCGCGCCGTCGTACGCCAGGTGTTCAAGATCTCCAAGGTCGGCGCCGTCGCCGGTTGTTTCGTTACCCAGGGAACCATCGAGCGCTCGGCGAAGGTCCGGTTGATCCGCGAAGGCCGCGAAATCTACAAGGGAGCGATCGAGGCCCTCAAGCGCTTCAAGGACGACGTCAAGGAGGTGCCGCAGAACTTTGAATGTGGCATCAAGATCGGCAACTTTGACGACGTCAAGGCCGACGACGTGATCGAGGCGTATCGCGTGGACGTGATTCGTCGCACGCTATGACCGCCGACCGTGCACGCCGTCCGGCGAGAGGACGTCCCGGGGGGGACGTTCTCGCGCTTGTCCGCTCGCGGCTCGATTGAGTTCGATCGTTCGCCCCGTCGCTCTCGCTGGATTTCGTGGTTCGTCCGAGGCTCTGATTCATGGCGTCACATCGAGGTCCGCGCATGGCCGAGGCGATTCGCGAGGTCGTCTCCACGGCGATTCTCCACGACGTCGCCGACCCGCGCGTTCGCGCGGTCACGGTGCTGGGCGTGGAGATGACGAACGACCTCAGACGGGCGACGGTCAGCATCTCGATCATGGGCAACGAAGCCGAACGGAGGCGCGTTTTCCAGGGAATCGAGCATGCCTCCGGTTTTCTGCAGGCGCGGGTGGCGGCTCGACTGCAAACTCGATTCACCCCGGTGCTGGTCTTCAAGGTCGACCAGGGTGTGAAAAAGTCCGTCGACATCTCTCGGTTGATCGAGGAAGCCGTCGCATCCGATCGCCGCGAGCCGTCGCCCGCCGACCATCCCGAGGGACTCGCCGACGATCCCCTGGATTCGCCCAACGACCTCGCTCCGCCTGGGCCGATAGCGGCCTCGGCCGATCCCGAGGCCTAGGCCACGACCCGATCCGATTCCCAGTCCCGGGGGAGAACCCCCATCCTCAACCTGTGACAATCCCATGGCCATGCAAAGCAAAGCCCGGCTGCTGACCGACATTCACACCCTGCTCAAGCGGCGGTACAAACCCAAGCCCGACCGCGACTCCGCTCGGCTCACGGTGCTGACGGCCGTCATCTACGGCATCTGCCACGAAGACACCACTCGCGAGCAAGCCAATCAGGCACTCTCGCGATTCAACGACGAGTTCCTGGACTGGAACGAGGTCCGCGTCAGCAGCGTCCTCGAAATCCAGGAGGCGCTCGCGGGTCTACCCGACCCCGAGGAGAAGGCCAAGCGAATCCGGCGGTTCCTCCGCCAGCTTTTCGCCCGGACCTATGGCTTCACCCTCGAGCCCCTGGTCAAGAAACCGCTGAAGGACGCGCTCAAGGTTCTCAAGACCTATGAAGCCTTCGACTCCGACTTCGTCACCGCCACGGTCGTCCAGCAAGCCCTGGGCGGCCACGCGATCCCGATCGACAAGCCAAGCCAGCGCGTGCTTGCCAGGCTGGGCATGGGCGAAAGCGATCCGGCAAGCCTCCGCGCGATCGTCGAGCGCGCCGTTCCCAAGAACCGAGGGGTCGAGTTCGCCGAGTTGATCGAGGACCTGGCCAACGACGTCTGCAAGCTGGAGACGCCCGAGTGTCCGCGGTGCGACCTGCGCAAGCACTGCGACTACGCCAAGCTCCAGACCACCGAACGGACGGCGACGGCGCGCGCGGCGGTCAAGTCCGCCGCCGAGTCCGCCAAGGCCCAGGCGCAGGCCGCCGCCAAGCCGGCCAAGAAGCCCGCGACCGCCAAGGGCAAGCCCCCGGCCAAGTCGACCCCCGCGCCCAAGCAGGCCGCTCCCGCCGCCAAGTCGCCCCCGCCGGCGCAGGTCAAGAAACCCACTCCCCCCGCGGCCAAGAAGGCCGCCGCGAAATCGCCGCCCAAGAAGCCGGGCAAGCACAAGTGACAGGACTGCTTGGTCGCGCATGGCGGAGCTTCCGCGGACCCGAGTTCAAACCTACGCCGGAGGCCGGCCCCGCTCGCGACGATCCTTGATCATAGCGATCCATATGTGCGTAAACTGCTATAGATTGCCTTTCCCTGAGCCGATCCCTCTCGTCCGCGGATTCGCGGCGAATACTTGTTGAACAGGCTGGACGCACGGGGCGGCCGGCCTACAACAGGCACAGCCGCCTCACGGCTTGGGAGCCCGGCATCGTCAACGGGCTTCAACAGGATTCGTGCAAATGTTCAACAGGGAGATTGTCCATGCGTAAGTTGTTCGGACTGGTCGTGCTCGCGTTTCTCGCGGCGCCTGTGTTCGCAGGCGACAAGAAAGACATCGTCGACACCGCGGCCGGCGCGGAGGGTTTCAAGACCCTCGTGGCCGCCGTCAAGGCCGCCGGCCTGGTCGAAACCCTGAAAGGCGAGGGGCCGTTCACGGTGATGGCGCCGACCGACCTTGCGTTCGCCAAGCTTCCGGAAGGAACGCTCGAGAATCTGCTCAAGCCTGAAAACAAGGAAAAACTGGTCGCCATCCTCACTTACCACGTGATCGCCGGCAAGACGATGGCCGCCGACGTGGTCAAGCTCGACGGCCAGTCGGTCAAGACCGTCGAAGGCGCTTCCGCCAAGATCACCGTCAAGGACGGCGCGGTCATGATCGAGGGCGCCAAGGTCGTGAAGGCCGACATCGAATGCACGAACGGAGTGATTCACGTCATCGACACGGTGATCCTGCCCCCCGCGAAGTAGTCGCGCCCGTGTGCGGTTCGCACCAAAAGCGGCGGAGCTCGCCCCGAGGTCGATCCTCGGGGCGGGCTCGTTTCAGGGTGGTGCGTCTCAGGCGCACTTCCGGCTGGGCGCGAGCGGGAAGCCCGTCATCTGCTCCAGGATCGAGATCGGCGAAAGGTCGGGATAAGCAAGATTTTCGCGTGAAATGATGAAGGTTTGCTCGAGGGCGTACTGGCCGCTCAGGCAAGCGTGGCTGGAGGAGTCGGTGAAGACGATCCACGACGAGCCCGGCGAGAACGCCCACAAGTCCTTGCGGCAGTTTTGCTGGAACGCCTCGTTTTCCTTGAGGAAGTGGTGGAACCTGAGCATGAAGCGGTCGTACTCTGGTCGGTCGACGACCGGGAGGCCGAGCCGCGAAAGCAGGCGGTCCGCCGCCCCGCGCAGGCCGCCCCACCAACCCGCGGGGGCGAAGGGAAGGCCCGCCGGCCGCGCGTAAACCCGCGCCAGCGCGGCGAAATGGTCCGAGGTCGCCCAGATCCGCGGGCGCTCAGGATTCACATTCGTGAAAATTCTCATCAATCGATCGCCGTACGAGGGCCGCGTCGGGAACGAATCGACGTGAATCAGGTCGTTTCGAGCCCGCCGGGACAGTTTCCGCCCCTGCTCCTCATTGGGCCGAAAACTGGCGTAGTCGATCTTCCAGCCGCTGGTGTAGCGCGGCAACAATCCGGCGACGAACGAGATCGCATGTTGTGAATATCTCTTCATGACAGCATGCATGTGCTTTCGGTCCGCCGCATTCTGGGCGTCGACTCCCTTGAGTCGATCCTGGGCTGGCCGATAACTGATGTTTTTGTGGTATGATGCGTCGACCTGACGCTGGGTCAGCAGAAAGGCCCGATCCTCGTCGGTGATTTCAAATGGCGTGGTCGGGAAGTAAAGAATGTCGCCCGTTTCGAGGGCTCGATACTGCTCCATCGTGGCGGGGCCGCACGCGACCCCTTCCAGCGTCATCCGGGCCATGGCTCCCTCCTTGAAGCCGAAGCCTCCTCACCGCCGCTTCCCAACAAACCGGGAAGTCGCGGACCAAAGAATCGACCTAATCGATATCGGTGGATGATTCACGACACGATTAACTTCTTTTTCTTGCGGAGGCCAGGCGATCACGGGTTACTCGCAAGTATCAATTGCCCAATCTTCCTAAAACTCCAAGCCGGGATCTTTCGAGGGCAAGCGCCGGTGACGCCACTCCCTCCTGAACAGCGAAGCTCCCGAGATTCCAGCCATTTCCGGGCGGCGGCCTGAGGCGGCCCAAGGGGGAAACGACCCTGCTGGCGAAGAGGCGCAGGCGGCCCTCCTGACCGCTCCAGGGGCATAATGATTTTCTTTGCATTCGAGCATCCGTCGGTGTCTAATCCGCATTCGGGGCCACTCGGGCGAGGCCCAGAATGACGTGGTCGACGCTCATGTAGAGAATCACGACGGGGAGCGAGCACGCGTCACGAGGAGGAAACACATGGAGCCGCGACGACTCGGCAAGCAGGGGTTGACAGTCTCCGCGATGGGACTCGGCTGCATGGGTATGAGCGATGCCTACGGGCCCGCGGACGAAGCCGAGTCCATCGCGACCATCCACAGAGCCCTGGAACTGGGGGTTAATCTTCTCGACACGTCGGACGCCTACGGCCCGCTCGCCAACGAGGAGCTGGTCGGCAAGGCGATCCGCGGCCGGCGTGACGAAGTGAGGGTGGCCACGAAGTTCGGCTTCGTGGGCGGCACGGATGGTAAGGGAGGGGGAGGCATCGACGGCCGGCCGGCGTACGTCCGCGAGGCCTGCGACGGCTCGCTCCAGCGATTGGGGGTCGATCACATCGACCTCTACTACCAGCACCGCGTCGATCCAAAGGTCCCCATCGAAGAAACCGTCGGCGCGATGGCGGAGTTGGTGCGGCAGGGAAAGGTGCGTTACCTCGGCCTGTGCGAGGCGGCGCCCGCGACCATCCTTCGGGCGCATGCCGTCCACCCGATCTCCGCGCTTCAGACCGAGTATTCGCTCTGGAGCCGCGACCCCGAGGACGAACTGCTTCCGACCGTCCGGGAATTGGGCATCGGCTTCGTCGCATACAGCCCGCTCGGCCGCGGCTTCCTCACCGGCCAGTTGCGCCGCTTCGAGGATCTGCCCGCGGATGATTGGCGTCGCCACAGGCCGAGGTTCCAGGGAGAGAACTTCCAGAGGAACCTGGAACTCGTGGACCGGGTGAAGGAGATCGCCGCCACGAAGCAGGTGACGCCGGCCCAGTTGGCCCTCGCGTGGCTCCTGACCCAGGAGGGCGTCGTTCCCATCCCGGGCACCAAGCGTCGCAAGAACCTGGAAGAGAACGTGGCCGCGCTCGGGATCACCCTGACGCGCGAGGATCTGCAACGGATCGACGAGGCGGCACCGAAAGGCGCGGCCAGCGGGGAGCGCTACGAGGACATGAGCGTGGTGAACCGCTGAACCGACCGCTCTCCCCACCGCGGTGATGAGGCCGGCGGCCGCACGTGACCCCGGTCACCGACGAGACGGCAGCCTTCTCGCGGGAGATGATGCACGCCGCGGTGATCTGAACAGGCCGACTTCCGCCCACGCGATCCTCACCACGGCCGAACGGATCTCGGCACCGCGGACTGGCCCGACGGCGGCGGATTCATATCGGAGGGGTGAAACCATGGTAGAGAGCGACAACCTTTGCGATACGAGGATAGCCCTCAACAACGGATCCGGTGCCATCCCCGCGCTCGGCTTTGGCACACTGATTCCCGACCCCATGGCAACCCGAATCGCGACCAAGGCCGCGCTGGAGGCGGGATTCCGCCAGCTCGACTCTTCGGAACGCTACCGGAATGAACGGCAGGTCGGCGAAGCGATGCAAGAGGTGTTCAAAGCGGGGAAGATCAGGCGGGAGGAAGTGTTTATCGCCACGAAGCTCTGGAATAACAATCATCGTCCTGAACGCGTCAAACCCGCCTTCGAGGCCAGTCTCAAGAAACTCCAGCTCGACTACGTCGATCTCGATCTCATCCACACGCCCTTTGCCTTCCAACCTGGAGACGAGCAAGACCCGAGGGATGCGAATGGCAATGTGATTTATGACAAAGAGGTGACGTTGCTGGATACATGGATGGCGCTGGAGGGTCTAGTGGACGAGGGTAAGTGCAAGGCCATCGGATTGTCCGACGTCAGCCTGGCCCAGGTGAAAGAGATCGTTGAAGCGGCGAGGATCAAGCCCGCGGTTGTTCACGTCGAATCCCATCCGTATCTCCCGCAATGGGATCTTTTGGACTATTGCAGGAAGAATGGCATCGTGTTGCAAGCGTTCGCGGCGCTGGGGCATGGTAGCGAGCCCAACTTGCTGGAAGATCCTGTCATTACCGCTATCGCCAAGCGAGTCAACAAGACCCCGGCGCAGGTCTTGCTCGCCTGGGCCATCCAGCGCGGGACGGCTCTTCTGACCACCTCGAAGACCCCCGGCCGGATCAAGGAGAACTTTGAAGTCTCCGCCCTTCCTGAAGAGGCCGTGCGGGAGATCAGCGAGGGAATCAAGTTGCGGGTCAGGTTTAATTCCGTTGTGGAGACCGATGTTCCCGGGTTCATTCCAAGAGGATAGGGAGGTTGAGACGGTAAGTACTCCAAGGGGGATTTCCCATGCGACCTGACACTGTCGACTCGGCTGTCTTTCCTGACTCTGAGTTGTACGACCACACCGCGAAGCGCATCGATTGTTCGCCACGCGCGGGTTTTTTTTTCGAGACTCTTCGCCGAGGCGACTTCTCCGTGCCGTGCGCGCATCTTGTTCCGTATCGCGAATCGCACCGCGGCCTCACGCATGCGGGAAAGGGGGTTTCACGGCCGAGAGCTTGGTCCTGAAGGTGTACAACTTCCTTGTCGCGGCTGCGCCGCGTCGGTCTCTCACCTCACATCGGTGAAAGACGGCGCGAGGCGAGCGTCCGCGTAATCCCAGGGCTGCGCCCTGGGCTATAGCCTCTCACCCCGTTGGCAGCGATTTTATTGGGCTGGTTGATTTGACTTCACTTGAAGCAAAAGTCGAGCTCAAACCCGTAGAGCCATGGAACCCGAGGGTCGATCTTCTCTTCCCTGAGCTTGCTCGGCAGATCCTGGTAGTGCTCCCGCAGTTG
>DAIDHE010000106.1 GCA_027459775.1 Planctomycetales bacterium
ATCGTGAGCCGGGCGTCGCCGGCGTAGAGCGGTGTGGGGAACTGGGTGATCACCCAGCGGTTTCCTCGGGCCGCCTCCCGCACCGGCGCCAGCGCCCGCTCGCGAACGGCCTGCCGCCTGGGGTCGATCGCCGCGGCCTGCGCGGGCGCGACCTCCGCGGCGATCCGGATCCGGGCCGATGTCGATCGGGCCTCGTGGACCGCCCACTCAGGCGTCTGGGCAAGCTGGCCGTCCGTCGCATGGGCCAGAAAAAAATCCGCCAACCCCGGCAGCTCGAGCCGCACGAAAGGCAGCCCGCCCCGCAGCACAACGGCCCGGTAACACGCCTCCACGAGCTCTCGACCAGCCAGATCCGCGCTCAGGGCGATCGTCTCGCCCGGGCGTACGCCCAGACAATAATCGACCAGCAGATCGGCCCACCGCTCGATCAGGCTCGAATCCAAGCTCACGCCCCTTCCCCCGTTTGAGACAAGTGTCAGACGCAAACCAGCTTAGCGACCGCGGACCCTGCTCGCAAGCCGCGGGCGCTTGACGATCCAGGGGCGACAATCGACAATCGTCAAGAGGCTTGTGAGGATCACGACGATTTCACGCGGGGATCGATCCGGATGCGTTCACGTATATCCATGTGTCACTTTGGTCGGTTGTCACTCGCCGGGTCGATCGTCGTTCTGGGCGGGGCGGTCTCGCTCGTCCTGGCGACGGCGCGGGCCGAGGATTCGCGCGCGGCGGCCGCGCTTTCGCCGGCGGCGGAGCGGCTCAAGGGCGACGTGACGTTCCTGGCGGCCGACGCCCAGGAGGGTCGAGCGCCCGGCACGAAGGGGATCGAGCTCTCGGCCGAGCGCATCGCGGCCGTGTTCAAGGCCGCCGGGCTCAAGCCCGCGCGGGGTGCGAACGGCTATTTCCAGGAGTTCAAGATCGGCGGCCATGCCAAGCTCAACGGCGAGCAGTCGCTGGCGTTCGCGGGCCCCGATGGGAAGCGCGTCGAGGGCGTCTTTCGCACCACGTTCACGCCGCTCGGGATCGGGGTGTCGGCCGCGCTCGCGCATGTGCCGGTGGTGTTCGCCGGGTATGGGATCACCGCCAAGGACGCGGCCCACAAGCTCGACTACGACGACTATGCCGGGCTCGACGTGAAGGGCAAGGCGGTCCTGATCATTCGCCGCGAGCCCCAGCAAGACGACGCCGCCAGCCCGTTCGAAGGGACCAAGACGACATCCTTCGCCACGTTCCAGCACAAGGCGACGAACGCCTTTCAGCATGGGGCCGTCGCGGTCTTGCTGGTGAACGACCTGGCAAAGCTCGGCTCGGGCGACGCCAATATCGGCTTCGAGGTCGGCGGGACCGACGCCATCTCGAATCTGCCGTTCATCATGCTCAAGCGGGGTCTGGCCGACGAGCTGCTCGCGGCCGCCGGCGCGCCCACGCTGGCCGACCTCGAGCACGGCATCGACGCCGACCTCAAGCCGCGGAGCCGGGAGCTCAAGGGGTTCACGCTTGACCTGACGGTTTCGATCGAGCGGCCGTCGATCGCGACCAAGAACGTCGTCGGCGTGATCGAGGGAGCGGGCCCTCGGGCCGACGAAACCGTGGTGATCGGCGGCCATTACGACCACCTGGGCCGGGGCGGGCCGCGATCGGGCTCGCTGGCCTTTTTCTCGAAGGACATCCACAATGGCGCCGACGACAACGCGTCGGGCACGGCGATGGTCCTTGAGCTCGCCCGGCGGCTGGGCGGGCGCACGGACCCTCCCCCCCGGCGCATCGTCTTCATCGCCTTCTCGGGCGAGGAAAAAGGGCTGCTGGGCTCGCAGTATTACGTCGACCACCCGCTCTACCCCCTGTCCTCGACCGTCATGATGATCAACTGCGACATGGTCGGCCGCATGAACGACAATAACGAGATCACCATGATCGGCACCGGCACCGCGCCCGGGCTCAAGGAGCTGGTCGAGGTGCTGGGCTCGTCGGCGGGCCTGAAGGTCAAGCAGGTCGCCGGCATGACCGACGGGTTCGGCGGCAGCGACCACCAATCGTTCCACGCCAAGCGCGTACCCGTTCTGTTCGCCTTCACGGGCCTGCACAAGGACTATCACCGGCCGAGCGACGATTCCAACCTGATCAACTACTCTGGAATGGCGCGGATCGCCGACTACCTTGAGCTCATCGCGCTCGACCTGATCCGCCGTCCCGAGCGGCCGGCGTTCATCGAGGTGGCGACGCCGTCGCACGGGCATGGGGGCGCGGGCGACCCGGCCGCCGTCGACCCCGGCCGCATGGCTTCGGGCGCTTATCTCGGGACGATGCCCGACTATGCCGAGGACTCCAAGAACGGCCTCAAGCTCGCCGACGTCCGCGCGGGCGGCCCCGCCGCCAAGGCCGGCATCAAGGGGGGCGACGTCATCATCAAGCTCGGCGGCAAGCCGATCGGCACGATCCACGACTTCATGGAAACCCTGGGCCGCCACAAGCCCGGCGACAAGGTCGACGTCGTCGTCAAGCGCGACGGCAAGGACGTCACCCTGAACGTCACCATCGGAAGCCGACCAAGCGAATGACCCCGCGGGAGATCCCGAGCACGAATTCTCCTCGATCGCCACGCACCCTGGCCCTGGTCAAATCGACCCTCGTGGTCGCCCCCTGGCTTGCGCTCCTGGGTTGCGACGATCGGGGTGAACATCTTCTGGTCGCGACCTCCTGGCCGCGTGCGGAACGCGCCCGGGCCGCTCGACAATTCCGCGACCACTGGAAGTCGCACGCCCCCGCGCAGGCCGATCCGCCCGCGATCGACTGGCTCGTCCTCGGCCCCGACTCCGACCCCGCACGGCTTCTCGATCGCAGCTACCCCCCAGACGTCGTTCTGGGGCCGAGCGAAGCCGACATGGGACGGCTCGCCGACGTCGGACGCACGGATGGTCCCACCGAAATGCCGATCCGGGCCGGCCGCCCGATCCTCAAGGGCCAGGTCGATCCGAAAGAGAGCGCAGGCCTCATGGCTCGGGTGGCCGACTCGCACCCCCTGTACGCCAATCTGATCCGCCGCGCGGCGGGGCTGGAACCGATCCCAGCCCGCCCCGGCGGTCGTCACCTCGAGCCCGTGGTCGTGATCGCCGGCTCGCGGAACATCGAGAGCGCTCGCGCCTTTGCGACCGCGCTCGCCGATCCGATGAACTCGATCGGCCGCGATCGCGCCACCGAGTCGACGGCCCCGGCCGCGTCGTTCCTGGCGATCATGCTCGAGTCGATCCTGCAAGACGCACATGACGAGCTCGCCCTGGCGGGCCAAGCACTCGAGCGCTCCAGCCGCCCTCCGGGCGCGACGGCCTGGCTGGTCGAGCCGCCCCCCTGGCCGCCGGCCTCGGTCTCGAAGCTCCTCGAGCGCCCCGATCAATCCGGCGATGCGCTCGTGCTCCGGCTGGCCGAATCGATCGTACCCGACCCCGCCCGCCGCGCTGCCCTGGTGCGAAGCTGGCTCGAGCCCCGGCGCCCGATCGACGGGGCGCTTGCCCGGAATCTGGCCGCCCTGGCCGATGGAAGCCTGCTTTCCGAGCCTCGACTGCGCGACTGGCTGCGGGCGGAATGGACGGCCTGGGCACGCCAGCGCTTTCGGCGGGTCGCCCGGTTAGCCGCTGGCTGGACCAGCACGACACCCGACAAGGAAGGCGGCAAACGCCCATGACCCGCGTGATTCTGGACGGGCTCAAGAAACGCTCGGGAGCGGTCGACGCAGTCGACGGCGCTTCGCTCGAGATCCGTTCGGGCGAGCTCACGTGCCTGGTCGGACCCGCGGGCTCGGGCAAGACCACGCTCGCCACACTCGTCGCCGGGCTGATCGCGCCTGACCAGGGGGAGATCTATTTCGGCGACCGCATGGTCAATGAGCTTTCACCCATCGAGCGCGGAGTCAGCTTCGTGCCGGCCGATCTGGGTCTGTGGCCCGCGCTTTCGGTGGCCGACAACGTCGCCTTTCCGCTCGAGGCCAAGCGCATCCCGCGCGGCGAGCGCAAGCGCAGAGCGGCCGAGATGCTCACGGGCCTGCGGATCGACAGCCTGTCGGGCCGCCGGCCGGGCCAGCTCAGCCCAAGCCAGCGCGTGAAGGCCGCCCTGGCGCGGGCGCTCGTGACCGAGCCTCGCCTGCTGGTGCTCGACGAGCCCCTGGCGGGCCTCGAACCCCGCGCCCGCGACGAGTTCGCACCCGCGCTCAAGCGCATTCTGGCCGAGGCGGGCGCGACCACGCTGTTGCTCACCGACGACGCAGCGCAGGCGCTCGCCATGGCCGACGTCCTGGCGGTGATCGACCTCGGGCGGATCGTGCAATCGGGCGCTCCCCGCGAACTCTACAATCGCCCGGTCGACGTCTTCGTCGCGCGGCTTCTGGGCCCCACCAACCTGGTCCAGGGCCAGATCGAGGGCAACCTCTCCGAGTCCGCCGGCGAGGTCGTCGTCCGAACGCCGCTCGGCCGCCTGGTCGGCCAGGCCCGCACGCCCATCCCCCCCGCCGGCTCGCCCGTCACCATCTCCATCCGACCCGACGCCCTTTCGACCTCCGCCGCGGGTCCGGTCAACTGGAACCGCTTCCCGGCGACCCTGGAACGAATCCTCTTTCGCGGCGAGCTCTGCCACGTCCACGCCCGCGCCAAGGGCGACTGGCCCGTCATCTTCGCACCCCTTCAGTCGCAGGCCAAGGATCTCCGCGAGGGCCAGAGCGCAACCCTCGCGGTCGCCCCCGAAAACGTCGTCGTCCTCCCCGGCCGGTTCGCCGTCGCGGGAACCCCGTGAACCCGCCGCTCCCAAACCACTTTATACTATTAATCATATGGTTTTTCTATTATCAATAATATGTATCGTGTGAACTCGCGGAGTCGTCGGTTCCACCGCGCGGCGAGTCGCGCCGGTTCCTCGCCCCCCGCATGGGACGACAAACCCATCCGGGTCGCCGACCATCCCTTGCGGGCGAATACTGGCCCACTTACGTTAGGCGTGTGAAAACGACGGTCGCCGCCCGGCGGCTCGAAACTCGAACAATCCCGGCAACGGACGGAGCCCCACGATGACGCCAACCCTCGTCGCCCTGCTGGCAATGGCGATCGGTCCCATCGAGCAGAGCGCCCGGCGAGGCGAGCTTCCCGATCTTCTGATCGCCGATTTCGAAGGCGAGTCTTACGGGAACTGGAAAACGACCGGCAGGGCTTTCGGTCCTGGTCCCGCCCGCGGCACGCTGCCAAACCAGATGGCCGTCGACGGTTACAAGGGCAAGGGCCTGGTGAATTCCTTCCACCACGCGGACGCAAGCACCGGAACCCTGACGTCGCCCGCGTTCACGATCGAGCGAAAGTTCATCACGTTTCTCATCGGCGGCGGCAAAGACCAGGAGAAACTCCGCATCGATCTCCTCATCGACGGCAAGGTCGTCCGCGCTTCGACCGGCCCGAACGACCAGGCCGGCGGGAGTGAACGGCTGGCGCAAGACGGCTGGGACGTCGGCGAATGGATCGGCAAGTCCGCCGTGATTCAAATCGTGGATCTGGCCACGGGGGGCTGGGGCCACATCAATGTCGACCAGATCGTGCAGACCAACCGCGAACCTCGCTTGCCCATGACCGATGCCAAACGCGAGATCACAATCGACAAGCGTTACCTCAATCTGCCCATCAAGAACGGCGCACCCAAGCGGAAGACGACCATTCTCATCGACGGTCGCGTCGTGGCGACGAACGACATCGAGCTGGCCGACGGCGCGCCCGACTGGTGGGCCTTCCTGGACGCGAGCGCCTGGAACGGCAAGAGAATCACGTTCCGGGTGGACAAGCTGGCGGAGGACTCCCAGGCGCTCTCCGCCATCGAGCAGAGCGATTCGATCAAGGACGCGGACCAGCTCTACCGCGAGCCGCTTCGCGGTCAGTTTCACTTCTCATCGCGGCGGGGCTGGAACAACGACCCCAACGGACTGGTCTTCTTTAACGGTGAATATCACCTTTTCTATCAGCACAATCCCTACGGCTGGGGCTGGGGCAACATGCACTGGGGCCACGCGGTCAGTCGCGACATGATCCACTGGCAAGAGCTGGGCGACGTTCTCGCCCCGGACAGCCTCGGGCCCATGTTCAGCGGAAGCGCGGTCGTCGATTGGAACAACACCAGCGGTTTCGCCAAGGACGGCCACGCGCCTCTCGTTCTGATCTACACCGCCGCCGGAAATCCCACGACCCAGTGCATCGCCTACAGCACCGATGGGCGCAACTTCACCAAGTACGCCGCCAATCCCGTGGTCAGGCAAATCACGGACGGAAATCGCGACCCCAAGGTCATCTGGCACGAAGCAACCAAGAAGTGGGTGATGGTGCTTTACGTTGGGTTGAACAACACCCATACGATTCATTTCTTCACATCGCCAGACCTTCGTGTATGGACCTTGGCCGGCATCACGGAAGGCGGAACGATGGGTAAGAGCGCCTATCTCTTCGAATGCCCCGATTTCTTCGAACTTCCCATCGACGGCGATCCCAGCCGGAAACAGTGGGTTCTGCTCGCCGCGAATACCGAATACGCCACGGGCGCGTTCGACGGCGCCGCCTTCAAGCCGCGGCAGGCGCGGCGCCCTGGTCAGCGAGGTCGGGGATTCTATGCGCCCCAAACCTTCAGCGATATTCCCAGCCAGGACGGCCGCCGCATCCAGATCGGCTGGTTTCAAACCGCGACGCCAGGCATGCCGTTCAACCAGTCGATGAGCATCCCCTTGGAGCTCAAACTCGCCGCGACGCCAGACGGTCCCCGGATGACCTGGACGCCGATCAAGGAGCTGAAATCGTTACGGGTCAAATCGCACAAGATCGCCGCGCTCACTCTCGAGCCCACGAGCGCGAATCCCTTGGCGGGTCTCGACCCAGAGCTCGTGGAGCTGCACGCCGAATTCGAGCCTGGCGACGCGAGCGAAGTCGCCTTCACCGTTCGCGGGGCCAGCGTCGTTTACGACTCGAAGACGCAAGAGCTGATCGTGAACGACCTGCGCGCGCCCGCCCCGCTCCGCGACGGCAGGCAGCGACTGACGATCCTCCGCGACCGCACGGGACTGGAGATCTTCGCGAGCGACGGACAGACTTATATGCCCATGCCTTATCTCTCAAAAGTCGGCGATCGCTCCTTCGCGGTGCATGCCCAAGGTGGCGCGGCGAGGATCCGCGAAATCCAGGTTCACGAGCTCAAATCCGCGTGGCCCCAGCTTGAAGCGAGGCCGTCGTCGACCCGGCAGGATTGAGGCAAAGGGATCCAGAAGCCTTGAAGAGTCCAACCGTCGCGAGCCCGCAGTCGCGCTGCGCCGCGAGCGTTCGGTCCGCGGCCAGGGACTCAAGCCCCCGATGGCGGGTCGTTCACGGCTTGGCTCGGAATCGATGCGAATTCTCAAATCGTCCCATCTCACTTCGCCCGGCACGTTCTATGTTTCCAGAAGGGAAATTGGGTCGGGAGTGAAACCCCGCGGCCAGGGAGGGGTTTTTCCAGTGCGGGATGCAAGATGAGGTCCGGGCGCGGACCCGATAAGACCGCGTCCGAGGCCGCGAGACTCGAGGATGAGCAGCATGACGACGCGCGGCGAAGTGCCCTCACGGCTGGTCCAGAAGAAGCGAAGATCGAACCACGGCCGGATGCGGCCGGCTCTCGAGCCGCTCGAGCCGCGGCGGCTGCTCTCGACGTTCGTGGTCGACAACACGGCCGATTCGGGGGCAGGGTCGCTCAGGCAGGCGATTCTCTCGGCCAACGCCGATCCCAACCCAGGCACCGACAACATCTTTTTCAACATCCCGGCCTCGACGGCCCCCGAGCTCAACGTCCCGGTCGCGGGCTTTGATCCGGGCCAGCAGCTCTGGACGATCGCGCCGGCAAGCCCGCTGCCGGCGATCACCCGGGCCGTCAATCTCGACGCCTTCACCCAGGGCGAGTCGGGCGTCCCTTTCCTTTACCCCGGCAGCATCAGCTCCGACTCGCAGTTCATCAGCCTCTCGAGTCCCGCCACCGGCGGCTCGTTCACGCTCACCACCTCGAGCCCCCTGCCCATTGCAACCTCCGCGGCGATCCCCTACGACGCGACGGCGGCGGTGGTCCAGTCCGCGCTTGAGGCCATCGTCGGCGCGGGCAACGTCGTCGTCACTGGCGGCCCGCTCAACACGGCCGGGTTCACCGTCGCCTTTCAGGGCGCTTATGGCTCCGAAGCCATCCCCCCCATGACTGCGACGAGCAGCTTCACCGGTTCCAGTACGACCCCGGTCGCCACCGTTTCGACCGCCGTGATCGGCGGCGTCGCCGGCACGCCGACGTACATTCTCTCGGTCCCCAACTCGGCGGCCGCCGAGAGCGGCTACAACGCCCAGGTCCGCGTGCTGCTTGAGGGAGGACTGACGACCAGCGGCTCGGGCCTGGTCGTCGACGCGCCCAACGTCACCATCCGCGGGCTGGCCATCGACGGGTTCACGACCGGCGTCACGATCCTCACGACCGGCGACTCGGGCGACCTGGTACAGGGCGATTTCATCGGCCAGTACCTGGTCTACCCGGTCGACACCCAGACCGGCTCCGCGCTCCCCGCTCCGAACAACGTCGAGCTCCTGGGCTCGGGCAACTTGCAGCAAGGGATCGTGATCCAGGGCCAGAACGCGACCGTCGGGGGCATCGACCCCCAGGCCGCCGACAATATCGCCGGCAACGGCTTACAGGGCGTCTTGATCGAGCCGGGGGCGACCGGTAATCAGGTGCTCAATTGTCAGATCGGCGTGGTCGGACCCTCCTCTAACGGCCGGTACTTTGATTCAGGCAATGGCGCGGAGGGGGTCTTGATCGAGTCGTCGGGGAGCTCGTCCAACCCCGCGTCGATCGTCTACGCCTCGAGCAACACGATCGGCGGGGCGGTCGCCGGGTCGGGAAACGAGATCGCGGCGAATTTCGGCGACGGCATCCACCTGGAAGGCCCCGGCACGACCCGGAACTTGATCGAGGCCAACTTTATCGGCGTCGCGCCTGGCGGCGGATTCATCTTTGGCACCGGCGACCCGGGCAATCACGGGAACGGCGTCTTCCTCGACGGCGCGCCTGACAATCAGATCGGCGGCTCGACCGCGGCCGACGGCAACGTGATCGCGGACAACGGCGGCGCGGGCGTCGACCTGAACGGCGCCGACGCGACCGGCAACACCCTGGCGAATAACATCATCGGGCTCATCTCGTCGGGAACGGCCGTGCTGGGCAACGCACTCCAGGGCGTCGCCGATTATTCGCCCAGCAACACCATCGGACCCGCCAACGTCATCTCGGCCAACCTGGTCGGCGTCTTGATCTCGGGGTCGCAGGCGACGAACGTCCTCGTCAAGGACAACCTGATCGGCACTGATTCGTCGGGGACGGCCGACCTCGGCAATGCACTCCAGGGCGTGCTCATCGAAAACGCGACCGACAATGTGATTCAGGGGAACGGCCAGGGCTCGCAGGTGATCTCGGGCAACCAGATCGGCGTTCAGATCGACGGATCGACGTCGACGCGGAACCTGGTGGACGGCAATTTCATCGGCGTCGACAAGACCGGCTCCGCCGACCGCGGGAACGCCGACGAAGGCGTGTTGATCGAGAATGCGTTTGGCAACACGATCGGCGGCACGACGGCCGCCGCGGCCAATGTGATCTCGGCCAACCAGTGGGGCGTGCACATCGACGGGGCGACGGCGTCACAAAACCTGGTCGTGGGGAACCTGATCGGGACCGACTCGACGGGAACCAAGCCGCTCGGGAACGAGATCAACGGCATCCTCATCACGACAAGCGCCTCCAACAACACCCTGGGCGGCACGGTCGCGGGGGCGGGCAACACGATCGCCTTCAACGTCGCCGCCGGCGTCAGCGTCGCGTCGGGAACCGGCGACTCGATCCTCTCGAACTCGATCTTTTCCAACGGCCGTCTGGGCATCGACCTGGTCGCGCCCGGAGACCCCGCGAGCGGGGTGACGCCCAACCAGCCCGGCGTCCGCGTCGGGCCCAACGACCTGCAGAATTACCCCGTCATCGTCGCCGCCGTCGGGGGCGCTGGCGGCCAGGCCCAGGCCACGCTGAACAGCCTGCCGCTGACGTCGTTCCTGATCCAGTTCTACAGCAGCCCCACCCCGGACCCCTCGGGCTATGGTCAGGGCGAGACCTTGCTGCAAAGCCAGACCGTCACGACCGACTCGTCGGGCAACGCGAGCGCGGACCTCGCCCCGCCCGGCGGCCTCGCGCCCAACGCCTGGATCACCGCGACGGCCACCAACCTCGCCACCGGCGACACCTCGGAATTCTCGGCCGCCGTCTCGGCCCAGCCGGTCAGCGTCCAGCTCAATTCCGCCACCCAGAGCGTGAATGCGACCGCCGGCTCGGTCGTGATCCAGGTCAACCGCGTGGGCAATCTGAACGCGCTCGTCTCGGTCGATTACGCGACCTCGAACGGCACCGCCCAGGCCGGTCAAGACTATACCGCCGTCTCGGGCGTGCTCACCTTCCAGCCGGGTCAGACGATCAAGACCTTCAGCGTGCCGATCCTCGAGAACATCGCCCAGACCGCGGCCTCGACGACGGTCAACCTGGCCCTCACCCAGCCGACCGGAGGCGCGACCCTGAGCACCCCGGCGACGGAAGTGCTCACGATCGTCGACAACCTGCCCCCCTTGATCGAATTCTCGAGCGCGACCTACGCGGTCCAGGCGACCAGCGGCGATGCGCTCGTCACCGTGGCGCGCGGGGGAAGCCTGGCCGCGGCGGTGACGGCGAACTTCAGCGCCAGCGGCGGCACGGCCGCGCCCGGGGTCGATTACACGCCCGTCTCGGGGACGCTCACGTTCCTGGCCGGCCAGACCCGGGCGAGCTTCACCGTCCCGGTCTTCTCCGACCCGACCGCGCCCAACCCTTCCGTCGGCCTCACGCTCTCGAGCCCAACCGGAGGCGCGAGCCTGGGCGCGATCGCGACGGCCGCGCTCACCCTCCTCGAAACGCCGCCCGTTCCCCCCTCGCCCGCGATCGTCTCGGAACAGATCGTCGCCGGCCCGGGCGGCATCACGGCCATCGTCCTCGGGTTCAGCGTGCCGCTCGACCCCGTTCGAGCCCAGGAGCTGGCGAACTACGGCTATTTCCTGATCATCGCTGGACCCGGGGGAAGCTTCAGCGCGGCCGACAGCTACGCGTCGCTATCCCAGGCGATCTACAACGCCTCGGCAAACACGGTCACGCTGCTCACCGCGAGCCCTCTACCATTAAATCATTTTTATCAGCTCACCGTTGACGGCCGCGCTAACGTTTACCTGAACGCGGGGATCACGAACACGGCGGGCGGGCTCATGGTCGGGGCCGACGGGATCGTCGGCGATCCCTATGTGTCCAGGTTCGGCGCGGGCACGCATCTCGCCTATACCGACCCGGTCGGCAACCTGGTGACGCTGTCGCTCGCCCACGGCGGGCCGATACAGATCGATCGCACGGCCGCGGGCGCTGTCTCGTCCCTCGAGATCATCGGCTCCACGACCAGGAAGAGCATTCTGACCGGCTCGGTGCGTCGTCAGTTTGGCTCTTCGGGCAGAACGACCCTCCCCGACATCACGGGAGCGCCCGTGCGAATCAAGCTCAGGAAGCCCGGGTTCCAGGTCGGGCCCACGCGGCCCAGCCTCGTCCTGGCACGAACGATCCACGCCCGAAGCCCCTTCCACGCCCGGCCAGCGGTCGGGAAACCGGCCGCGCAGGCGCGCGACGAGAGCTTTTTCGCGGTCTTGCCCTCGGATCTCAGCCCGTCTCGGCGCAAAGCAGTCGATCGAGCAAGACGGGGTTGATCTTGCCCCGGAAACGGACCTTGCCGTTCACCATGATGACTGGCACTTGCGTGTCGTAAATCGCCTTCAGGTCGGGAATCCGGTCGACGTCGACGACCTCGATCGTGAGCCGGTGCTGTTTCTGGGCGGCCTTGAGCGTTCGCAAGGCTTGCTCGCAACAGCCGCAGCCCTTGCGCGAATAGACGGTCACGGTCGCGGCGGTCGTGGTTTTCGGGCGGCCCAGGATTTTGGCGATCAGTGTTTTCATGTATGTTCATCAAATTTGGCGTTGGGCAAGGGGCTGACCTGGACCAGGTTGTCAAAGAAGGTCGCGCCGCCGGCGAAATCGGTGAGAGCCGATGGGGTGGTGCTGTTGGCGTTCGAGCCGCCGGGGGCGAGCTTGTTCCAGTAGAGCCCGGGCGCGACGGCGACGCCGGGGCGGACGTTGCCGGTCAGGGCGACTCGCGCCTGGAACCGGCCGCGGTCGTTATGCACGAGCACCCACTCGCCCTCGGCGAGACCGCGGGCGTGGGCGTCCTCGGCCGCCAGCTCGATCGTGGGATCGCCAGCCCCCCGGCGATGCCGCTCGGAATTGGCGAATGTCGAGTTCAGGAACTGCGACCGCGGCGGAGACAAAAGCTGAATCGGGTAGCGCTTCGCGAGCTCCGGCCGGGTTTGCGGGTCTTCGTGCGGCGGCGTGTAACACGGCAGCGGGTCGAATCCGTCGATCTTCATGCGTTCCGAGTAAAACTCGCACTTGCCCGACGGCGTGGGAAACACGCCCCCAGCGAACGGCGCGTCATCGCGAGGAATGCTCAGGCGAATCGAGCCCGATTCCTGGAGCCGTTCGAGCGTGATCCCCCGCACGCCCGGGCCCCCCGCGAGCGCCTCGCGCATGAGCGTTTCGTCGTCGGGGAAAAGCTCGGCCTCGAAACCCATGCGCAGGGCGAGCCCCCGGAAGACCGCGCTATTCGATCGCGCCTGGCCGCGGGGCGCGATGGCCGGCGTGTTGTACATCACATGGTGATGGCCGTACGAACCGTGCAGGTCGACGTGCTCGAGCTGGGTGGTCGCGGGGAGCACGATGTCGGCGTAGTCGACGGTGTCGGTCGCGAACTGCTCGTGGACCACGACGAAAAGGTCGTCGCGCTCAAGACCCCGCAGCACCTTGGCCTGGTTGGGCGCGACGGCGGCGGGGTTGGAATTATAGACATAGAGCGCCTTGACCGGCGGACCCGGCAGCTCGCCCGCGAGGGCCTCGCCGAGCTGGTTCATGTTGATCGTGCGCGTGCCCGGGGGCGCGAGGTCGGGGCGCGCCAGCCGGTCGGCGGCGAAGTCATAGGCGCCGCTGGTCGACAACAGCGCCCCGCCGCCGGGATAGCGCCATGCGCCATAAAGCGCGGGCAGACACGCGATGGTCCGCACGGCCATGCCCCCGCCATGGTGCCGCTGGAGCCCGTAATTGAGCCGGATCAGCGACGGCTGCTCGAGCGCCAGGCGATGGGCGAGCGTCGTGAGGGTCTTCACATCGACGCCGGTGATCGCGGCCACGCGGTCGGGAGCATACTCGGCGCGAACGCGCTCGCGCAAGAGCTCAGCGCCGACCACGCCGTTCGCGAGATACGCTTGGTCTTCCAGGCCGTCGCGCCAGATGACGTGCATGAGCCCGAGCGCGAGCGCCGCGTCGGTGCCAGGGCGCGGCTGGATATGCCAGTCCGAGCGCAGCGCCGTCGGGCTCTTGTAGGGGTCGATGCAGACGAGGGCCGCGCCGTTCTTGCGGGCCTCGATCATGAGGCTCCAGAGATGGCTGTTGGTGTGGACGGTGTTCGAGCCCCAGTTCACGATGAACCGGCAATGGGGCACGGCCATCGGGTCGGCCCCCAGTCGGCCGCGTCCCATCGTGTATTCATACCCGGCCCCGCCGGCCGACGCGCAGATCGTCCGGTCGAGCTTGCTCGCCCCGAGCCGATGAAAAAAGCGCCGATCGAGGCCGCTCGATTGGAGCTTGCCCATCGTGCCGTAATAGCTGTACGGCAGGATCGCCTGGGCCCCCGCGCTCGACGCCGCGATCACCGCGAAGCGATCGGCGATCGTGGCGAGCGCATCGTCCCACGAGATCCGCTCGAAGCGCCCCTCGCCCTTGCGCCCGACCCTCCGCAGGGGCTCGAGCAACCGGTCGGGGCTGTACACGCGGTCCAAGTACCGGGCCATTTTCTGGCAGAGAAACCCGCGTGTGAACTCATGATCGGGGTCGCCCTTGAGGGCGACCGCCCTGCCCCCCTCCACGGTCACGAGCATCGAGCACGTGTCCGGGCAATCGAGCGGACAGACGCACTTCACCACGTTCGCGGTCGTCTCGGCCGTCGCCATCGGGTCGGGCTCCTTCAGCTCGCGGTCTTCCGGAATCTACGCCATTTTACCAATTCCGACCCCGCGCGTCGTGGATGGGATCGGGCCGCTTCAATTCCGAAAAAAAAAATTGTCCACCGTCTTGACTCCGAGACCTTTCGGTGTTCTCATGATCGAGTCATCAACGCGTGGGCAACCGGACTGTCGGGTTTTCTCGTCGCGTAGGGCTGATGTCATGACCTATACTCCCCCCCCCCCCGCGCAGTTTGCCGGTATTGGCATAGCGGCTTTTGCGCTCCTGCTCATCACGGCCGCTCTGGCGGTGATTGCTAATTGGTCTTGGGGATCGACGGGTCGGGGTGTTGAGGCCGGTTTCGCCTCGGAATCGTCGATCCAGGCGCCGGCTTCGGTGGCGATTGGCGCCGTCGAGCCCGGTCGCGTGGGACGCGCGGAGATTGTGATCGCGAACCCCGGCGCCAAGGCGGTCGTCGTCGAGCGCATCGAGTCAAGCTGCGAGTGTCTCACTGTCGATCCTCCCGCGCTTCGTCTCGGGCCTGGCGAATCGAGCGTGCTCCGGGTCGTTTTCGATTCGTCGCGAGAGGCCGATTTCCGGGGCGAGCTGGGCGTCGAGGTGACGGGTCGCGCGGGCGATCGCGTTGTGTTTCGGACCGTGGTCGAGCTGGAGGTGAAAACACCGGCCTCAGTTAGCGCAGCGACGGCTCGATCTCTTGCCTGGGGGGGCTGCGAGCAATGACGACCGGAATCACGCAAGGCACCGATGGGGGCTCGGTTGGTTCTTGGGGGCTGGCGTCCCCCACCAAAAGCCCAGGCCTGGCGGGGAGATTTCGCACCCTGACGGGTATTCTCGTACTGGCTGCCTCGTTTCTCGCCGCGGCCGCTGGGGTCGGATACTACTGGTGTGGGTCGTTGACATCGGCGATTGCTTTCTTGAGGGGCGACAGCCTGATTCCCGACGCCTACTTGAAGTCGTTCGGTTCAACGCTTGTGGGAAGCGAGACCGAGGTTCGTTTTCGGCTTTGGAACCGAACGGGGCGAGTGATTCGAATCCTGGGCGCCAAGACGTCATGCACCTGCCTGGTGACCAGCGAGTTGCCCCGCGACGTCGCTCCAGGTGGAAGGACCGATCTGATGGTGACCGTGCGGGCCAAGAAACCAGGATCGCTCTCGCAATCGTTACAGGTGATCACGGACGACCGGTCGTGCCCGTCTCCGATCCTGGCAGTCACGGGAGTCGTGAGAGGCGTCGCGGAGACAAAAACGGTGGCTGCTGAATAAGGTCTGATCGCATGATATCTCGACGTGTTCTGGGAACACTGAGCCTTGGCCTTGCCTTTTTGGGAGCGTCCTCCCTGGTCGCGGGGCTGGTCCTGCTCAATCGGCCGACACCCGCATTGGTCGTCGCCAGGGGCCCGCTCCTCACGATCGACCCTCCCCTGTTGATCCTCGGCGATCTGCCTCACAGATCCAGGATTCCACTCAGCGCCACGCTTACGAACCACGGTGATCGTTCGGTCAAGATGCTGGGCGTCGCGGGAACCTGCTCTCCCTGGGGCTGCGCGCGAGCAACGAGCTCCACGGTGGAAATCCCGCCCGGCGAGAGCCGCCCGGTCGAGATGATGTTCTACTCCGCCGACGAGCGATTCGTGGGCGACTTTTCCGAGGACGTGACCCTCTACGTCGACTCGCCCGTTGTCCGCCGGCTCCTTCTGCGAATTCAAGGCAGGCTTCCACCCAATCCGCCTGATTCTTGATCGCGGCCCCGCGTCGAGCCACTGCTCGATCCTGAACGTGTCGGTCTTCACCATTTTCCTCGGGAGCATTCCATGGCTCGCGTACTCTCGGTTCTCTCGAGCATCCTGCTCGCCTGGTCGCTGACGTGCTTCGCGATCGCCGCTCTGGTCACGGAACGCATGGCGTTCGCGAATCCCTATGTCATGACATGCAGTGGCAACTATCAGGGGGATTGCCCCAATTACACCACGCCTGCATCCTGCGGTGTCTGTTGCGCTGGCGGTGTCTGCACATGCGAGGAAAAGACCGTGAGCGGCATGACGGGATGCGTTTGTGGCCCGTGGAGCGAGGAGTGCGACGGCTACGATGACGATACGAATTGACCTGCCCACCTACCGGGGCTCGCGGCCCGCATTCCTCGTCGCACACGACCGCGAGCCCTGGTTCGCCCGCTCCGCCTTCGAAGTCCCAGCTCGGAGTCCGGGCTTTCTCGACGGCTTTCGCAATGGGAATGGGGAACCGTGAAATGTCAAGGACCGCTCATATCAAAGGTCGTGTTCTGGTCGCGGCCTTGTCGCTCTGGTCATGCGCCGGCGCCAGGGCTGACGACCCGGCGCTCAGACAGCGCGTCCTCGCCGAGTATCCCCGGAAATTCGCCGAGCTGCAATCGCGTTACGAGCATTCCACCGGCAAAGTTCTGGAACGAATCGTCAGGCACGTCATGCCCCCGGTCAGGCCAGACCAAAAGGGACGCATCCCGAAGCTGAAACCATTGCGGGAGCGCGAGTACGAGTTCCTCTGCTCTCGCCCCGAACGAGCGAGGGTACTTCTTCGGTATCTGAGCGCGCCAAAGCGGGTTCTCGAGTACGTGGCGTGCTTCAACGAGCGGTACGGATACATGCTGACAAGGTTCGTGGGAAGACCCGAGTACGCGGTCTCCTCGATTGATCAGGACGGCGTGGCCGAGCGGAATGCGTGCGAGATCTATCTCAATCCCTTCCTGGGGGCACCTTACCAGCTCTCCCTCTTGCCAACAATGCAATTCCTCGAAGGAAAGCATGTCAGATCGCTGGAATTCTCAAAAGTCGATCGGAACGGAAAACCTTGCATCAAGGTTGTTTTCGACGCTGGTCCAGTGTTCGAAGGGAATCAGACCGACGGTCACGAGGGCTGGTTTATCCTCTCGCCCGATGAACGTTGGGTTGTCCGCGAGTACATGATTCGCCAGAGGCCCGCGCCCGGCAAGGCCCACGGGACGATCGACTACGAGGGAGAATTGGAGGGCTATCCGCTGCTCAAGCGGATCAAACAGGAGAGCTTGCCCCTGAACAACGATGCGAATCCTGTCCAGACCACCACGTTCGAGGTCCGCGAGCTTCACTTTGTGCAAGCACCCGAGAGCGACTTTACCCTGGCGGCTTTTGGCCTTCCGGAGCTCCTGGACCCGCCGGCCGGCGAAACAGGGCGGGCAGCGCCCGCGCCGGGTGCCACGCCGAACGCCGGCGTGCGCCGATCGAGCAACGCGGGTGTCTGGTATCTGGCGCTGGGATGCGCGACCCTGGCGGCGGCGATCGCGCTCAAGCTGGCCTCGTCGCGGGTGGCCGCACGGCGTGCGGGCGCGGCAACCGAGGGTCCAGGCTCGCAGTGATCCGGCGACGCGGATCGCGGGCGCCGCATCGAATTCGGATCCCCGACCATGAATTTCACGTTCAGAGCTTCCCCTCGCCCTGCCTTCACCCTGATCGAGCTGCTGGTCGCGATCGCGATCATCGCCCTCTTGATCGGGCTCTTGCTGCCGGCGGTACAGTCTGCTCGCGAGGCCGCCCGCCGCGCCATGTGCGCGAACAACCTGAAACAGTTCGGCCTCGCGTTGCACAATTACCACGACGCCTTTGGGTCGCTGCCGCCGGGCCGGATCAAGACTTACGACCCCCGGTACGCCGGCTCGAACCCGCCTTGCACGTCGATCATCGTCGACAAGAGCCTCGAGGTTTCGGTCCTGGGGTTTCTCGAGCAGACACCGATCTATCACGCGATCAACCAGAGCCTCACGATCATCGGCGGCGAGAACAGCACGGTCCACGCGGCGGCGCTCGGCGTGCTGGCCTGCCCGTCAGACCCGTTCGCGGCGACCGTCCACGACCTGAACCCCGGCGCGCTCACCTCTTACGGAGTTCCCGACCCCGCCCGCATGGTCTTCACGAGCTACGCCGGCATGATCGGCTCGCTGCCCGTGATCGCTCTGCCATTGCCAACGACGCGCTGCGCGGTTCCAGGCGTGCTCATCGGTCAATGTAATGGTGTGTTCAACGACCTCTCGCCGATCCGGTTCGCGAGCGTGAGCGACGGGCTGAGCAACACCCTCTTCATGGTCGAACGGGCGACGACGGTGATCCAAGAGATCGGCGCGGTCGCGCCCGACTATCCGCTTCAGCACGGCTGGTATATCACCGGGAACTGGGGCGACACGCTGGCGACGACGCTGTATCCGCCCAATGCCGATGAACGGGTCGCGCGGGGCGCGTTCGCGGCGTGGACCACCTCGGGCTCGAGTCTCCACCCGGGCGGGCTCAACGTGCTTTTCGGCGACGGCTCCGTTCGATTCGTCAAGGACACGATCCAGTCGTGGCCCTTCGACCCGGTGACCGGGCAGCCGGCGGGGGCGTCGAAAACCGCGCTCGGGGCCTGGGTCAATCTGCCCGCCGAGGGTGTCTGGCAGGCCCTCTCAACGCGGGCCGGCGGCGAGGTCGTAGACGCCTCGTCCTACTGACAACTGGCGCCGCGACAGAACGTCGCGCCTCTGATCGACCGCGGCGCGCCGCGGGCGTACTTGACAATCCCCCAGGCGCATGCGACGGTTTAACTATTGGTAAACCGTGAACGCGGCTCGCCGCCCACCGTTCCTTGCTCGCCGGGTGCGAGACACGCCGAGGAACGGCGAGCCGCCGGGTTTTGAGAACATGTTTCGATCCGACCGACTGGATCGGCTGCTGGGGTGATCTCATGCGTCGTCGCCCACGATTGAGAGGGCTGGCATCCGTCGCGGCGGGTCTTTTCGCCGCGCTCGCCGCGAGCCAGGGCCGCGCGGCCCCGCCCAAGATCACGAATGTCGAGCCGGCCGGCCTCGAGCGCGGAACCGCGGCCGTCCTCACGATCGGCGGCGATGACCTCAAGGGCAACCCCCGCTTGATCGCTCCGTTCGCTTTCGTGATCGAACCCCCCAAAGGGGCCGACGGACCGTGGAAGCCCCGGATCACCATCGCCAAAAACACACCCGTGGGCGTTTATCCGATTCGCGTCCAGACCGATCAGGGGGTCTCGAATCCCTTCCTCTTTGCCGTCGGACAGTTTCCCCAGGTCGAGGAAAAGGAAGACGACGGCCTGTTCGAGCACGCCACGCCCCTGCCCGCGCTTCCCGTCGTCGCCATGGGCAAGCTCGAGGGCAACGACGTCGATTTCTTTCGCTTCCATGGCAAGAGCGGCGAACGGATCGTGGTCGACGCCCAATGCGCGCGGATCGGGTCGGGAGTCGACCCCACGATCCGGCTCACGTCGGCGGCGGCCAATCGCAAATACGTCGCCTCGGCCGACGATTCGCCGGGCCTGCAAACCGACGCGCGATTCGTGGCCGTGCTGCCGGCCGACGGCGATTACGTCGTCGAGATCTCGGACTCGCGCTATCAGGGTACGAACCGGCCGGTCTATCGCCTCTTGATCGGCGCGGTTCCGGTCGCCGACGAGGTCTATCCGCTGGGCGGGCGGCTGGGCGAGACCGTCGGCCTCGAGCTTCGCGGCGGCACAATCGACGGCGTGGCGACCACGGCGGCCACGCTCGGGGCGATGCCAGGCGCGGATCTGGCGATTCCCCGCCTGTTGTTGCCAGGCGCAAGCGTTCCCGACGTCGAGACCGTCGGCCCGCTCGCCGTCTCGAGCGTTCCCGAGCTGCGCGAGCCGGCCTCGGGCGAAGGGGTGGTCCACGCGGTCGCGCCGGTGGTCTTGAACGGCCGGATCGACCCGCCCGGCGACCTCGACCGCTTCGTGGTCGAGACCCAGCCGGGAAGCCGGCTGCGGATCGTGGTCGAGGCCTCGGCCTACGGCTCCGCGCTCGATGGGCTGCTCGAGGTCCGCGATGAGAAGGGAGGCGTGATCACGACCGCCGATGACACGGTGCTGAACCGCCGTGGCGGGCGGCCCAACCAGCCGGCCCAGGCGTTCAATCTGCCCGATCCCTCGGTCGATCTCACCGTGCCCGGCGGGGTCAAGCAGGTCACGCTCGCGCTCCGCGACCTGGCGGGTCGGGGGGGCGTGGGATACCCCTACCGGATCGTGGTTGAGCCGATCACGGCCGAATTCGAGATGACGGCCGAGAAATCGGAATACAGCGTCCCACGGTCGGGCCACGCGACGATCCCGGCGACGGTCAAGCGCAAGGGGTATTCGGGTCCGATCACGCTGACCCTGGCCGATCCGCCGCGAGGCCTGACGGTTCGCGAAGGGGTGATCGCCGCGGGCCAGACGTCGGGCGTGCTGTCGATCTCGGCCGCGCCAGACGCCGCGTTTCCGCCCACGCCCGTGCGAATGGTCGGCCGAGCCCAGACGCCTCAAGGCCCCATCGAGGCCTCGGCCTCCACGACCGTGACCTTCGTCGCGAGCGCTGACCCGCCCGTCGCGACCATCGTCTTCCATGCCCTCGAGATCGCCCCCACGCTCGCGCCGCCGCTTTCGATCGACGCGCCCACCGCCGCGATCGAGCTTCCGCGCGGCTTTTCCGCGTCCATCCCGATCACCGTCGCGCGGCCCAAGGGTGCCGAGGGAGCTCTCAAAATCACTGCATTCACCTCGTCCGCGACCGCAACACCGCCCACACCCGGCCCCATCTCGGTCTCACCCGCGACCATCGCCGACAAGGCCCTCTCCGGGAGCGTCACCGTCAAGGGCGCCGTGACCGCGCCCCTGGGGCCCATGACGCTCGCCCTCAAGGCCCAGGGCAAGATCGCCGGCCAGGATCAAACGCTCGACCTGCCGATCGTCGCGCTCCACGTCGTCGATCCCGTGGCCGTCGAGCTCGCCACACCCAAGATCCAGATCAAGCCCAAGACGACGTTCGAGCTCAAGGGCAAGCTGATCCGCAAGGGGGGCATGAACGGCCCCGTCGGGCTCAAGGTCGCCGGGCTGCCGGCCGGCCTTCAGTGCGACCCGGCGACCGTGGCCCCGACGGCGTCGGAATTCGTCCTCAAGATCGTCGCCGAGCCCAAGGCCCCCGCCGCCGCGGTCAAGGCCCAGATTTCCCTGGCGTACAAGGTCGAAAACAAGGACTACCAAACGCCCCCCGTGCCGATCGACGTCGTCGTCACGCCCTAGGATCGACCACCCTCAAGCCACGCAGCGACTCGGAGAACCCATGAACATGGCTCGAATCCCTTTGCTCGCGATGCTGTTGTTCGCCGTCGCGCCGGCGAGCGGGGCGCTCGACGACGCCAGCGCGAAACAAGCCGCCAAAAAAGCGGTCGCCAAGCCCAAGACCGACGCGGTGAAAAAAACCGAGGCCAAGCCGGCCAAGCCTGCAAAACCCGACGCCAAAGCGGTGAAACCGCCGGCCGGGGCCAAGACTCCGGTGAGCTTTCTCCACGAGGTCGCGCCGATCCTGGTCGAGAATTGCATCGCGTGCCACAATCCGCGAAAGTCCGAGAGCAAGTACGTGATGACGTCGTTCGAGCAGCTCGCCAAGGGGGGCCGGCAGGGCGAAGGGATGACGCTCATCCACGGCAAGCCCGACGAGAGCTATCTGATCGAGGTCGTCCGTCCCGACGCCAACCCCCGCATGCCCTACAAGCTCGACCCGCTGCCGGCCGAGAAGATCGCCCTGCTCGAGCGCTGGGTGGCCGAGGGAGGGAAATACGACGGCGGCTCGCCCGGCGAGGACTGGACCATCGTCATGCACAAGGTCGAGCGGGTCTCGATCCCAGAGGTCTATCCCGCGACCTTGCCCGTGACGGCGCTGGCCTTCAGCCCCGACGGATCGACCGTGGCCGCGGCGGGCTTTCATGAGCTGACATTCTGGAACGCGGCGACGGGCGCGCTCGCTGGTCGCCGCGACGGGCAGGCCGAGCGGATCTACCGGATCGCCTACAGCCCCGACGGCAAGTGGCTCGCGGTCGCCAGCGGCGACCCGGGGATCTACGGCGTCGCCCGGCTCTTTCGGGTCGAGCCCGGCGGCAAGCTCACGCCCGCGCGCGATCTGGTCGAGACCCAGGACGTCGTGTTCGCCGTCGCCTTCAGCCCCGATTCCAAGACCGTCGCCGCGGCGGGCGCGGATCGGACCATTCGTCTGGTCGAAGTCGAGACGGGCAAGCTCGCGTTTCAGGTCGAGGATCACGCCGATTGGGTGCTCGACGTCGCGTTCAGCCCCGACGGCAAACGACTCGCGAGCGCCAGCCGCGACAAGACGGCCAAGGTTTTCGACATCGTGAAAAAGGAATCGCTCGTGACCTTCCCCGGCCATGCCCAGCCGGTGTACGCGGTCTCGTTCACACCCGACGGCAAGTCGGTCGCCAGCGGCGGCGAGGACGCCCGCGTCCGGTTCTGGAACCCCGACGCCGACGGCAAGCAGATCCGCACCATCGAAGGGTTCGGCGGCTCGGTCTTCGCCCTCCGGTTCACCCCCGACGGCAAAAACCTGCTCGCGGCGGGCGCTGACAAGACCGTCCGGGTCTTCACCGACAAGGGCTCTTCGGTCCGCAAGCTCGAGGGCCACTCCGATTGGATCTATTCCGTGGCTGTCTCGGCCGACGGCAAGACCGTGGCATCCGGTTCCTGGGACGGCCAGGTCCGGCTCTGGAACCTCGCCGACGGCAAATTCCTCAGGGCGTTCACCGCGGCGCCAGGGTACAAACCACCAGAGCAACAGGCGGCCAAGTAAACCCCGCGGGTCTCGCCTCACGCGAGGGTTTGCTCGGGTCTCAGGCACCGCATGGGGCCTGCACGCCTCCGAACCGCGCGATTCGGCCAATCCGGTTTGATTTGAATCACCGTGCGCGCCGATGAAATCGTTATGAACCCTCTTCGCGGACCGGCCGTCGAGCTCGACCATGGGTGTCACGAGGGGGGGCCGTTCGGCGGGTCGTCATGGAGGCTATGCGCGTGAAGCCGATACGGCATTTGAACTTGCGGCTGATCTTCGCGGCGTCGTGCGTGCTTGCCGTCGGGTCGAGTACCTGCCGGGGCCAGGCGCCGACGATCGAGGAGAGCGGTCTCTTGCCCAGCGGCGCGGCCGCGTCGGCCCGACCCGGCTCGATGGATTCGCTCCTGGGCGCGATGCCGGGGTCGACCGGGGGCGGCATGGGAACCCAGCCTGGCCGAGGCGACATGCTCTTTGGCCGGTTGGGGGCATCGCCCCGGGTACCGACCTCGATCAGCACGCCCGGCGGCGTCTACCAGGGTCCGCCCACCCAGCGGCTCGGGACAGCGCCCCAGCCCGTCCCGGTCCCACGGGCACCCTTTTATGGCACGCTCGAGGTGCCCAAGCACGAGGGCATGGAAGGCCCCCCCGACGGCCTGACGCTCGACCAGGCGATCGAAATCCTGGTCAAGCACAACCTCGACCTTTTGGCCAAGCGCTACGAGATCCCCCAGGCCAGGGCCGACGTGCTCACCGCCAGCCTCCGCGCCAACCCCATCTTCTACGCCGACACCCAGCTCATCCCCTACGGCTCGGACTCGGTGCGCAGGCCCGACGGACCGACACAGTATGACATCAACATTTCTCATCCGATCGACTATTCGCACAAGCGGCAGCGGCGGATGAATTACGCGGCCCGAGCACTTCAGGTGATGGAAGCGCAATACCAGAACGAGGCCCGGCTGGCGATCGGGATGGTCGCCAACGCTTACGTGGACGTTCTGGCCGCACGCGAGACCGTCCACTACGCCGAGACCAGCATCCAGGGCCTGAACGAGGTTCTGCGGATCTATCGGGGCCTGTTCGAGAAGCGCGGGGTCTTTAGCTCGGACGTCGACCAGGCCGTGGCCGACCGCGAAATCGCCGCCTCGGGCCTGCTCGACGCCCAGGAAAGCCTTCGCAAGGCCAAGGTCGCGCTGGGCGAGATGCTGGTGATCGGCCCCGACCAGGCCGAGCTCATCGAGCCCCGGGCCGCGATCGCCGATCAAGCGCCCCCGCCGGCGTCGTGCGACGAGCTGATTCAGCTCGGCGTGGCCTCGCGAGCCGACGCGATCGCGTACCGGCTGGGCGTCGGGGCCGCCCAGGCCAATCTCGAGCTTCAGCGCGCCAACCGATTCTCCGACGCCTACGTGCTCTTTCAGCCCTACACCTATCAGAACAACGCGCCCTACGGCAAGCTCTCAGGCTCGTCGTGGGCTCTCGGAATCACGGTGCCGCTGCCGGTCTACAACCACAACCAGGGAAACATCGAGCGCGCGCGGTTGAACATCGATCAATCGCGGATCCAGCAAAGCGCGATCGAGCGTAAGATCGTCGCCGAGGTCCGCCAGGCGTACCGCGAATACGAGATCAGCCGCCAGCTCGTGGATCGGCTGCGACGGACCGTGCTCCCCCAGCTTGACCGGGCTCTCAAGGACCGGCTCAGGCTGTTCGAGGAGGGCGAGGCCACGAAGATCGCGTTTCACGACACCCAGCGCAGGTACAACGACGCGGCCAAGGCGTATCTCGACGCCGTGGTGCGGCACCGCCGCTCGATGCTCAACCTGAACACCGCGGTGGGCCAGCGGATCCTGCCGTGACGCCGGGACGCGCCGCGAAAGCCAGCGACCCGGGCGACGCCCGGAGCGCTGGCGATCTCGCGGCCACTGGCTCACATGTTCACGCGATCAGATTCTTGACGACCCGGGCGAGGCCGGCCCCGGTCTCGGTGAGGCTGTAGAAATTGTTCTTGCCCTGCCTGCGCGGCGCGATGATGTCGCCGTGCCGCAACAGGGCCAGGTGATGGCTCACCGCGGGCTGGCTCTGGCTGAGCTGCTCGCACAAGGCGCCCACGTGGCGCTCGCCGTCGGCCAGGATCAGGATCACCTGCAGCCGGGTCGGATCGCTCACGTGCTTGAGCAAGATCGACGCCTTGCGCGCCTGGCTGAATCGCTGCTCGGCGCCGCGCAGGGCCTTGGGCCGGCCCATCACGGTCTTGGTTGCCACACTCTTGACGCTCGTCTTCACCGCCATGGGACTGCCCTCCAAACGAAGCCTGAAACAAAAATCTCGCGCTCGTGACCGCCGACACCCCGATGCCTTCCTCGGCGCTTGCGACGATGCATGGATTACCCAGAAAACCCATGCGTCAGGCGATCGCTCGGCGGCACGCGGCAAAGACGCCCGCGCCTCGAGGGCCGACCCGCCGCTCAGTCGCCGCCGGGGCTTCCAAACTCCCAGGCGACCCGCCGCGCACGGCAAGCCATGATCACCCCAACATCACCCGCCCACATACACTTGCCAGATGCGGCTCGGTGATTACGAAAACGTCTCCATCACGATCTTGCGCGAACGTATCACAACGTGGGTGCTTGACGACATCTTAAGTTTATTCCCACGACTGTCAATCTGAATCTGCGATCTTTTATATTCCGCTCGTTCGTAACGTTTTGGGAAACAAGGAGGTTATGATTCCCACGCGGTGCCATTGAAGGGGTGCGAAAGGTGCTTGCGCGTGGCTGCCTGGCCGCGTTATTGGCCGCGCCTGGGGAGCAGCTTGACGATGGTCTTCAGCATGTCGGCCGACTCCCAGCGATTTTCGGCCGACCCCACCGCCAGCCAGCCCAGCCGGCCGTCGGGGTCGACGACCGCGGTGCAGAGGTTGTGCGCGATCTCCTCGCCGTTCGCGCCATAGACCAGGCCCAGGGGCGCGGCGATCTTCTTGAGCTCGGGGTGGCTCGCACCCGCGTACTGCCAGAGCGGCGGCCTAGCCCCGCGCGCGGCCGCGTGCTTCTTGAGCACCTCCGGCGTGTCGTGCTCGGGGTCGAACGACAGCGAGACCAGCCGGACCCGGTCGGCCCGGCTCGACACCGGCGCCAGCCGCCCGGAAAGATCGGCGAACTTCTTGTCCATGAGGGGACAAAAATCGGGCAGCGGACAACGCGTATATATGAAAGTGATCACTACCACATATCCACGAAGATCCGAGAGCTTGAGCGCCTGCCCCTCCTGGGTCGTCATCGTGAAATCCGGCACCGGATCGCCCACCGCCAGCCGCTTCACCGCCGGCCGGGCCTGGACCTGGCCCTTGGAAAACTCGAGGACCATCGACTTGGGTTCCGCCCGCTTGGTCACTTCCAGATTCAAGAGCTCGTACGATTCGACC
This sequence comes from Planctomycetales bacterium, assembly GCA_027459775.1. Classification (GTDB taxonomy): domain Bacteria; phylum Planctomycetota; class Planctomycetia; order Isosphaerales; family Isosphaeraceae; genus JAKBAP01. The sequence goes on from DAIDHE010000106.1 coordinate 26,231, forward strand.
ACCCCGTCCCGACGCGCCACCCGCAGCGTCCCCTTCACCAGGTCGCCGACCTGAAGCTCCTCGATCACCGGCTGATCCTTGACCAGGAACCGCATCGTCATGGCGTCCATGAAGCCCGGAATCGCGTCGTGACGGATCGTCACATGATCACGCTCTGGCTCGACCCTGCGCACCACTCCCTGGAGCGGGAAATCGTCGACCTTGACGCCCGCCGCGGCGGCCGCGGGCTGGGCCGGCGCGGCCGCGGGGGGTTGCTCCCCGCCGCCGCAGCCGGCGGCCAGAATCGCCGCCAAGCCCCACGACCAAACCCCACGCCCAACACCAGAGATTTCGCGCACTTTGGTCTCGCCCTCTCGTCTCAAACGGGTCCGGCTCAAAACGGAAACGCGGCGTCGAGCGGGCTCGCCGCCAGCTCGACCAGGAACCGCCCGATCCGCTCGCTCGCGATCCGGGTGTATTCCTCCCCCTTGGCGGCCGTCGCCGCTCGGGGGTCGCCCGCCCCCGAATTCGTCGTCAAGAGATGCCACGGCCGCGTGATCTGCACCCACCCTCGATTCACAGCCTCGAACCGCGTCGATTTCACCGCCCCAGCATCGGCCTCCGCGAGCGCGACCTTCTCCGGAAAATGCGCCAATCCCATGCTCGTCTCCATCTCCCCCGCATGGTCGTCACGCGCCTGGAAGATCGTCTCGTACACGTCCAGCCCCACCCGAAACCAGTCGCACAGGAAGAGCCGCACCGGCGTCGCCCGGTGCAATTCGCGCAGCAACCACTTCAAATCGTTGCCCCCATGCCCGTTCAAGATCAAACAACGCAACACCCCATGAGCCGCCAACGAATCGACCAGGTCGCCAATCACTTTCGCAAGCGTGCTTGGATTGAGATTCATCGCCAGTGGAAAGCCCATCTGGTTGGTCTCGGTGCCGTAGGGGATGGCGGGCAGCTTGAGCACCCGCGCCCCGCGTTCCCAGGCGTGGCCGCAGGCTCGATCGGCGATCACGTCAACCTGGAAGGTGTCGGTGCCATACGGCAGGTGCAGGTTGTGGGGCTCGGTCGCCCCGAGGGGCAAGACGCCCACCGCGAAGGACGGGGCCTGCTTCACCCGGCCGTAAGTCAAATCTTCGAGGTTCCATGGATGCATCGAGTCGCGGCCCTTGAGTGATCGCTTGCGTGGTCGCGGTTCCGGGGTGGGTGTCGAGCCCCCCGCACGTGGCATTGCGGGCTGGCGTGGCGCTCCGTTACGATCGCACCCGTCGTGCGCCTTCATCTCGCTACCAATCGTTTATCTCGGGAACCGAAGAGCGATGCAAGCCTTCGAGGCGACGAACTATTATTTTGATCAGGCGGCGAAGGAGCTCGACCTGACCTCGAACGTCCGGACGCTCTTGATCACGCCCGACCGCGAGGTGCGGGTCGAGGTGGCGATCGAGCTCGATTCGGGGAAGATCGGCAATTTCATCGGTTATCGGGTGCAGCACGACAATGCGCGGGGGCCCTTCAAGGGCGGCCTGCGCTATCACCCGATGGTCGACCAGGACGAGGCCCGGTCGCTCGCGAGCCTGATGACCTGGAAGACGGCGGTGGTCGACCTCCCCTACGGCGGCGCCAAGGGAGGGGTGAACTGCGACCCCAACAAGCTGTCGCGCGGCGAGCTCGAGCGGGTGACCCGCAAGCTCATCGAAAAAATCCACGACATGATCGGCCCGCACAAGGACATCCCCGCCCCGGACATGGGGACCGACGCCCAGGTGATGGCCTGGATCATGAATGAATACGCCAAATACGAAGGCTTTCACCCGGCCTGCGTGACGGGCAAGCCGGTGGAGTTTCACGGCTCGGCCGGGCGCGAGGCGGCGACTGGCTTTGGGATCGCGATCGTGACCCGCGAGGCGCTCGCGCGGCTCAAGCGCCTGGTGGCCGGCACGACCTTCGCCATCCAGGGCTACGGCAACGTCGGCAGCCACGCCGCCCGCTGCCTGGCCGGCATGGGCGCCAAGATCCTGAGCGTCTCCGACGCCTACGGGGCCGTCGTCAACCCCGAGGGAATCGACATCGCCGACCTCGACAAGCACATGGCCGTCTCACACAAGATCGTCGGCTTCAAGGGCGGCGACGCAATCACAAATGAACAGCTCTTGACGATGCCGGTGGACGTCCTGATCCCGGCCGCCCTGGGGGGCGTTTTCGACCGCGAAATGGCCCGGGCCGTGCAAGCCGGCGTCATCGTCGAGGCCGCCAACGGACCCACCTGGCCCGAGGCCGATCTTGTCTTCCACGAGCGCGGAATCATCGTCGTCCCGGACATCCTGGCCAACGCCGGCGGCGTGGTGGTGAGC
>DAIDHE010000125.1 GCA_027459775.1 Planctomycetales bacterium
ATTCCCAGCGTGCTGATCGGTCTGGTGCTGGCGACGACCGCCGTCGAGCGGCCGACGGTCTTGATCGTTCAGGGCGCGGCCGGCGATCCCGAATATCAGGCGTCGTTCACCCAGTGGGCGGCCCAGTGGCGCTCGGCCTCCGACAAGGCAGGCGCTCGATCGATCACGCTCGGCGACGCACCCAAGGCCGGCGACACCGATCACGATCGCTTCATGAAAGCACTTGATCAAGAGTCATCCGAGCGCGCGGCCGCGCTCTGGGTCGTGATGATCGGCCACGGCACGTTCGACGGTCGCGAGGTCAAGTTCAACCTCCGCGGTCCCGACGTCTCGGGCGCTGAGCTGGCGGATTGGCTGAAGCCGCTGGCGCGGCCAGTCGTCGTGCTCGCGTGTTTCTCGGGGAGCGGGCCGCTGATCAACCGGCTCAGCCGCCGCGACCGGGTGATCGTCACCGCGACCAAGAGCGGGACCGAGCTCAACGTCGCCCGCTTTGGCCGCTATTTGGCCGAGACGACCAGCGACCCCGCCGCCGACCTTGACAAGGACGGCCAGGTCTCGGTGCTCGAGGCGTTCCTGACCGCGTCGAAGCGGACCGCCCAGTCGTATCGCGATCAATCGCGGCTGGCGACCGAGCACGCGCTTCTGGACGACAATGGCGACGGCCTGGGCACGCCGGCGGAATGGTTCCAGGGCGTCCGCGCAATCCGCCGGGCCAAGAACGACGCACCTCTGGACGGCCTTCGCGCCGGCCAGATCGTGCTTGTCCCCAGCGACCGCGAACGCAACCTCCCCGCGGAAGTCCGCCGCCGGCGCGACGCCCTCGAGCTCGAGCTGGGCCAGCTCCGAGATCAAAAAAGCAAGATCCCAGAACCCATCTATTATTCGCGCCTCGAAAAGCTCTTGCTCGAGCTCGGTCGGCTTTACGAGCAAGCAAACGCCCTCGCGCCATCCCAGGCGCGCTAAACCCGGAATCCGCATCGTCCTCTCTCGTCGGGGTGTCGACGCGCGCTTTGATTCGTTAGATTCTTCGATTGTTCCCCAGGCGAAGCGGCGGGCCGATCCACGCGGTGGGTGGCCCGATCCCGGATCGTTGTCCGAGACCAGTCGATCGCCCGGGGAACGAGGAGGGTCGAGCGATGACGATCGAGGAACGGTCATCGGATGAGGAGATCTTTCTCCGTGAGCGATCCGCGGGATCAAAAGGCGCGTGGCTGATCGCCGCGGGAGTCGGGACTGTGTGCCTGGGACTGGCCGGCTTTGCGCTCGCGGTCGTCACTCGAGCCGGGCCGTTGCGCCTGCAAGCGATGTTCACGATGCCGGTCCTCTTTGGAATCGGCATGATCACGGCGGGCTGGAGCATTCTGCGCACGCCTCGCAAGGTCGTCGTGAATCGAGAAGGGCTCTGGTTCGAAACCGCGCAGAGCCAGCGGGGCGTCCGCTGGGACCAGGTCGGCTGCGCCTTGGTCGGAAGCGCGGGACTGAGCCATCGACAGCTTTTGAACGTGGTGGACTTGAATGGAAAATCGATCGTCAAGCTCGACGATTCGTTCGACCACTTCGAGCGGATGGTGAAATCAATCGTAGGCCGCGTCGAAGCGCGGGCCGGAGGCGTGGCCAATAGCCTTGTGCGGCGAAAAGCGCGGCGGCAGGGCATCTTGGCGATCGTGTTCGGCTGTGTCATGGCCCTGATCAGCGGCTTCATCGCCTGGAAGACGCGACAAGACCAGCTCGGCGAACGCGGCCTCACGCAAAACCCGGTCCTTGCTCAGGCCGAGATCGTCCGCAAGTTTGTCGCTCCCAACGGCTTCACCAAACGCATCGAGTATCGAATCCAGAGCGAAAGTCGGTCCGCGACTCAGAACGTCGAGGTCGAACCCGCATTCTGGGGCGCATGCCAAAAAGGCGACCTGATCCCCGTGATCCACGTCAAGGGAGATCCGGGGTTCAGCCGTCTCGTGCGCGGCGAGGTCCGCGAACGCGACCCGACGAAGACCCCTATCGGCGGATTCGGCATGGCCGCGGCCGGCGGCGTCCTCTCGCTTGGGCTCATCGCCCTGGGGGTGCTGCTCTGGAACGGCTGGGACGTCGATATCGACTCCAAGACGGGCAAATGGTTGATCAAGCGATTTGGAACGCTCGTCTCAAAATCCTCTCTTCCCTAATTCGCATATAGTGATCAAGATCAAGGCGTAGGGCGTGTCGCTCGTGCGGCGCGGCGTTCCAGTTCGGAGCTCTCTTCATGCGGATCGTGATCGTGGGGGGCGTGGCGGCGCGGGCGTGGCGGCGCGGGCGCGGCGGAGGAGGGTCGAGCGATGACGATCGAGGAACGGTCATCGGATGAGGAGATCTTTCTCCGTAAGCGCTTCGCGGCAACAAAAGGCGCGTGGCTGATCGCCGCGGGAGTCGGGAGCGTGTGCCTGGGACTGGCCGGCTTGGCGCTCGCGGTCGTCACTCGAGCCGGGCCGTTGCGCCTGCAAGCGATGTTCACGATGCCGGTCATCCTTGGAATCGGCTTGATCGGGGCGGGGTGGAGCATCCTGATGCGCACGCCTCGCAAGGTCGTCGTGAATCAGGAAGGCCTTTGGCTTGAAACCGCCCGGGGCCAACGGGGCGTCCGGTGGGACGAGGTGGGCTGCGCCTTGTTGGGCATGGCTGGATGGAAGTATCAATCCACATTGTATGTGGTTGATGTCAACGGAAAATTGATTATCATGATAGATGATTCGTTTAACATGTCTGGGCAAATGAGGCTGGCGATCATCGGTCGCGTCGAATTGGAATGCGACGACGCGGCCGAACGCTTCAGGATCCGGAGGGGGCGGGGGGCGGCCGTCTTCGGAATAATCTTTGGGTGCGTCATGGCGCTGGGCAGCGTTTTCGTTGCATGGAGCACGCGGCAGGAACAGCTCGGCGAACGCGCCCTCAAGCAAAACCCAGTCTTCGCTCAAGCGGAGATCGTGCGCAAATACGTCGCTCCCAACGGCATCGCCCGACGTATCGAATATCGAATCCAGAGCGAGGGGCGGTCCGCGACTCGGAACGTCGAGGTCGACCAGAGACTCTGGAATGCATCGATAGAAGGCGCCTTGACGCCGGTGATCCATGTCAAGGGAGATCCGGGGTTCAGCCGTCTCGTGCGCGGCGAGGTCCGCGAACGCGACCCGACGAAGACCCCTATCGGCGGATTCGGCCTGGCCGCGGCCGACGGCGTCCTCTCGCTTGGGCTTATCGCCGCGGGGGTACTGCTCTGGAACGGTTGGGAAATCCATATCGACTCCAATAGGTGCAAATGGTCGATCAAGCGATTTGGAACGCTCGTCTCAAAATCCTCTCTTCCCTAATTCGCATATAGTGATCAAGATCAAGGCGTAGGGCGTGTCGCTCGTGCGGCGCGGCGTTCCAGTTCGGAGCTCTCTTCATGCGGATCGTGATCGTAGGGGGCGTGGCGGCGGGGGCGTCGGCGGCGGCGCGGGCGCGGCGGCTTTCGGAAGCGGCCGAGATCATCCTGCTCGAACGCGGCCCCGACGTTTCGTTCGCCAACTGCGGGATGCCTTACTATCTCGGCGGCGAGATCGCCGACCGCGACAAGCTTCTGGTCGTGAAGCCCGAGCTTCTGGCGGGGCGGTTCCGCATCGACGTCCGGACCCGCTCCGAGGTCGTGGCGATCGATCGCGCCCAGAAGATCGTCCAGGTGCGCGACCTGGTCCACGATCGGCTCTATGAAATCCCCTATGACAAGCTGATCCTCGCCACGGGCGCTGAGCCGCTCAAGCCGCCGATCCCAGGAATCGACCTACCCGGCGTCTTCACCCTGCGAAATCTCCCGGATATTGACAGGATCAAGGCTGCCATCGACCGCGGGCCTCAATACGCCGTGGTCGTGGGGGCGGGATTCATCGGACTCGAGATGGTCGAAAATCTGGTGCGGCGAGGCGTCGCCACGACGGTCGTCGAGCTGCAAGACCAGGTTTTGCCTCTTCTCGATCCGGAGATGGCCGTCCCGATCGCCGAACAGCTAAGAATGCACGGCGTCAAGCTGCGCGTGGATCAGTCGGTGGCGGCGATCGCGCCGGCGGATGGAGGGCTCGAGATCCACCTGTCGTCTGGCGAGCGGTTGTCGGCTCAGGTCGTGATCCTGGGCGTGGGCGTGCGGCCCGAGAGCAAACTGGCGGTGGCGGCGGGGCTCGAGGTCGGCCCGCGCGGCGGCGTCAAGATCGACGCCCATCAGCGCACCAGCGACCCCGACATTTACGCGGCGGGCGACCTGGTCGAGGTTTCGTGCCACGTCACGGGCCGACCCACCCAGATCCCGCTGGCCGGCCCGGCGAATCGCCAGGGGCGGATCGCCGCCGACCACATCTTCGGCCGTGAAAGCCGATTTCGGGGTTCACAGGGCACGGCGATCGTTCGTGTTTTCGACCTTGCCGCCGCCACGACCGGGCTCTCGGAAAAGACCCTCCGCCGCGCTGGCGTCCCGTTCGCCAAGAGCTACGTCCACCCCAACCAGCACGCCGGCTACTTCCCAGGCGCGACGCCGATGACCATCAAGCTCCTGTTTGCGCCTTCCGACGGCAAATTGCTGGGGGCGCAGGTCGTGGGAAACGAGGGCGTCGACAACCGGATCAATGTCCTGGCCGTCGCGCTCCAGGCAGGCATGACCGTCTTCGACCTCGAGGAGGTCGAGCTCGCCTACGCGCCCCAGTTCGGCTCGGCCAAGGACGCGATCAACATGGCCGGCTTCGTCGCCGCCAACGTCCTCCGCGGCGATTGCCCACAAGTTTATCCCGAGGATCTCCACGCAAGCTCCCCCGGCGATCCGCTCGGACCGTTCCTTGTCGACGTCCGCACTCCCGCCGAATTCGCCGCCGGCGCAATTCCCGGTTTCGTCAACATCCCCCTGGACGATCTTCGCGCCCGGATCGAGGAAATCCCCACGGCTCGCAAGGTCGTCGTCACCTGCCAGGCCGGCCAGCGCGGCTATTACGCGACCCTGATCCTCAAACACGCCGGCCGCGACGCCGCCAATCTCGCCGGCGGCTATATCCTCTACAAGCGCGTCCATCGCCAACCCTGCTGACGACGCGCGCAGAACTTTTAGCCCGCCCGCACCCCGTCCGGTCCACTCATCGCCGATGACCCTGAAGAAGTTTGATTTCTATACTACCATATGGTAGTATAGTTGAATTGTGGCCGCGAACGAGTCGTGCTAGAATTTGATGTGCGGGGTGGCCGAAGTCGTCGATTCGAGGAGGAGCTGGGGATGATTCGACATGCTGGACGAGTGTCGCGATGCGTCGCCGGGGGGGTGCTGGTTGGGCTTGCGGTCGTGCTTGTCGCGCGGGGCGAGCCCGCCGCGGACGACGCCAGAAAGCTCAGGGTCGTGGTTCACGTGAATTTCGTCGATCCCACCCGGCAGGGGGACGGCCTCAAGAACGTGGCCAACATCCTCAAGGCGGCTACGGCGGCGGGGGAGACGACCGAGATCGAGGTCGTCTGCCATTCGGGCGGGATCACGCTGCTCGAACGGGCCAAGACGGCCCACGCGGCCCAGGTCGAAACCCTGCGAAAACAGGGCGTTCAGTTCGCGGCCTGTGAAAACACGATGCGCCTGCGCTCGCTCAAGATCGGGGATCTGGTCGCCGGCGTGAAGACGGTTCCCTCGGGCGCATTCGAGGTCGTTCTGAAACAGCGGGCCGGGTATTCTTACTTCAAGCCGTGACATCGGCAAGTCAAAGAAGTCACAGAGTTATGGGATAACGAACATGAGTGCACGAGAATCCACGTCGTTCAGCACCATCGGCCCCGAGCGACTCTACCGGATCGTTCAGGAGGGTCAGTCGATCGAGCTCATCGATGTGCGTACTCCGGGCGAGTATTACTCGGGCCACGCGGCCATGGCCCATTGCGAGCCGCTGGACTCGCTCGATCCGGCCAGGATCGTCGCCCAGGCGCCCTCGGGCCAACCGATCTATCTCATTTGCCGGAGCGGCGCTCGATCCGAAAAGGCGTGCGCGGCCTTCGTCGCGGCGGGGTTCGGCGACCGCGTGGTGAGCGTCGACGGCGGAACGCTGGCGTGGGACAAGGCCGGTCTGCCGATGGTGCGGGGCCGATTCGTGCTGCCGCTCGACCGCCAGGTGCGAATCGCGGCGGGGCTTCTGGTGCTGCTCGGGGCCGGGCTGGGATTTCTGGCCAACCCCTGGTTCTACGCGCTCTCGGCCTACTGCGGCGCGGGCCTCGTGTTCGCCGGAATCACCGACATCTGCCCGCTGGGCTGGACCATCGCCAGGATGCCCTGGAATCAAACCAAGGGCCCGGGGTCGACGTGTTGTTCGTAAGTTCCACCCCGATCACGGAGTCGAGGATCATGCCGGTTCGATCACCAAGGGCGGTCGTCTTGTTTGCGGGGCTTTTCCTGTGGGCGGGGGCGACGGAAGGAAAAGGTGTCGTCACCGGCGAATCTCGTCCCTCGGAACAACCGCGGACGATCACGCTGGCTTATTTCGCCGATCTTCACGCCCAGCTCGAGCCGCACCCGGAACTCTTCTGGTCGCGCGGCAAGGAGGAGCTGGTCAAGGAAGCCGGCGGCGCGGCCCGGCTCGCCACGGCCATCCGGGCGCTGCGGCAAGAGCAGCCCGGAAAGACGCTGGTCATGGACGCGGGCGACACGATTCAAGGCTCGGCCGCCGCGGCCTGGACCGAAGGGGCCGTGGTCGTGCCCGCGCTCAATGCCCTCGAGCTCGATCTGGCCATCCCCGGGAACTGGGAGGTCGTCTACGGCAAGAGCGCGTTGCTCAAACGCGCCGGCGAGTTTCACCACCCCCTGATCGCGGCCAATATCCGCGACGCCTCGACCGGGCGACTCGTCTTTCCTCCTTATTTCGTCAAGGAAATCGGCGGTGTTCGCGTCGGCGTGATCGGCTTCACCGACCCCGACGTCCCCGAGCGCCAGCCGCCGTCGTATAGCAAGGGATTGATCTTTGACAAGGACGACGTGATTCCTCCCCTGGTCAAGCGCCTGCGCGCGGAAGAGCACGCCGACGTGGTTGTCTTGCTCTCGCACATCGGGCTGCCCAAGGCGATCGCCCTGGCCGAGCGTCTCCCCGGCGTCGACGTCGTGCTTTCAGGCGACACACATGAAAGAACCTATGAGCCGATCGTCCGCGGCGACGTCTGGATCGTCGAGCCCGGCAGTTTCGGCTCGTTTTTCGGCCGCCTCGACGTGACGGTCGCGAAAGGCCGCGTGACCGACCGCCGCTGGAAGCTGATCGAATTGCGATCCGGCGATGTCGCCGAGGCGCCCGACGTCAAGAAGATCGTCGCCGATACGCTCGCCCCCTTGCGAACCCGGCTCGACGCCGTGCTGGGCGAAACCGAGTCGACGCTCGCGCGATACGCCGTCGTGGAAACGAGCCTCGACGCCATGCTCACCGACGCCCTGCGCGAGGAAACGGGCGCCGACATCGCCCTCTCGAATGGATTCCGTTTCGCGTCGCCGTCGCTGGTCGGCCCTCTTTACGAGAAGGATCTCTGGACCTGGTATCCGATCACG
>DAIDHE010000149.1 GCA_027459775.1 Planctomycetales bacterium
CGACGCCGAAGGCGTTGCCGCCCCCCTCGGCGAAGATTTCATAACGCCGGGTTTCGGGGTGGTAGCGCCAGATGAGCTGGCCCATCGAGTGAACGGGGGGCTTGCCGTCGTCCAGGCCGGGGCGCGAAACGTGGCCGCTGACCGTCGACCCCTGGGCCGCGTACAGCCAGCCGTCGGGTCCGAACATGAGGCTGTTCACGACCGAATGCGTGTCCTCGAGGCCGAACCCCTGAAGGTGGACCTCGGGGTCGCCGTCGGGGACGTCGTCGTTGTCGCGGTCGGGATAGAAGAGCAGATAGGGCGGGTTGAGAACCCAGACGCCCCCCCTGCCCCGGGCGGCCGCGGTGGCGATGTTCAGACCGGCGACGAAGGTTTTATGCGTCTCGAGGACGCCGTCGCCGTCCGTGTCTTCGTGGATCGTGATCTGGTCGCGGCCGCGGACGTGGTGGGGGGGCGGGAGGGGCGTCTTGTCATAGACGGCCCTCCAGACGCCGTCGCGGCTCAGGAGCTTGAGCCCGGCTGGATGGGGATACTGGAGATACTCGACCACCCACAGCCGCCCGCGCTCATCAAAGCTGATCGAGACCGGCTGCCGCACCACCGGCTCGGCCAGGATCTGGTCGAGCGCGAGATCGCCGGGGATCCGGAATCGTGCCAGGGATTCCGCGGGCGAAAGCGGACCCTGGCTTCGTTCAAAAGGGCGGGCGGACTCCCGAGCCGCCGCCGCGGCCGGCCTGGACGCGTCCGGGCGCTTCGCCTCGCGCGTGGTCGGCCGGCCCAGGCACCAGAACACCGCGTTCGCAAGCAACCGCCTGAACGCGGGCTTCTGGAAATCGTCGGGATGGCCCAGCGAGGTGTAGAAGATTCGCGCCTCGGTGCTCAGATTGATCCACGCGACCGGTTCGGCGGGATGATTGGCGATCTTGCCGAGCAAGAGCGGAAACGTCGAGGACGTCAGCGGGCTCGTCTTGTACAGCGAGCCCTGGCTCACGAACGGGAGCTCGACGCCCGCGAGCAATGGGTGCGGCTTGTCACTCGGACCCCGCTCGATGGTCGGATGCTCGGTCGCCGGATAATGCCCTGTATAGTTCCCGCCCAGAATGTCATGGTCGAACGAGGGCCATTCAAGATGCCCGGCGGGCGCTTTCCCGCGCGCGTCGAACGCATGGCTGGCGGTGCGAATGCCGATCACCGGCTTGCCGGCGGCGACGTAGCGCTTGAGGATCTTCATTTCATCGGCGGCGGGCGCGCGGCGGCGGGTGCTGACGATCAAGAGGTCGGCGTCGCCCAAGGCGGCCATTCCTGGGAAATCGTGGGGTTTTTTGGGATCCGCGACCGCGAACGAACAGCGCACCCCCGCGGGCTCGAGTTCGCTCTTGGCGAACGCGTGGAGCGTGGTCTCGGTCTTGTATTCGTCGTCGCCGATCAGGAAGACGGCTCGGGGCCGCGTCTCGGCCGCGAACTGGAACGCCGGCTTGCCGGTGAGGTCGGTCGAAAGGATCGTCCCGGCCACGAATTTCTCGACGTGCTCGACGATCCGGTTGGTCCCTTCGAAATGGCTGACGAAGGGCCACATCCGCGAATTGTACATCGTATCGGTCAGGTCGCGGACCAGCACGACGTTCTTACCGTACTGGGCCATGTTGCGCAGACCGAAGGGCCGGCCCAGGACGCACATATTGGTGTGGACGCCCATGAGCATCACGTTCGTGATCCCGCGGGCCTCGAGCAGGTTCCAGATTTCGACGCCCGAGTCGCTGATCGCGTCCTCGTCCTTGATCTCGATGGCCGCGATCTGGGACTTCCAGGGCGAGCCTTGGGGGCATTGCGGCCCATCATCGCAGCCGCCGTCGGACTGATCGATGGGATAGACCCCCTTTTCCTCGGCGGGGATCTTGTTGCACCACGATTCGATCGATCTGGGCAAATTGCTGGCCCGGGCCGCGGATTGGGCGCGCTTGCGGGCGGGGTGATTCTTGTAGGCGTCCATGCAACTACTGGGGGCGTGGATGATGAAGACGCCCTTGGCCCGAGCGGCCTTCAGGGTCGCGTTCATCGCCGGGGCGAGCTCGCCGACCCGTCTGGTCGCCCCCTGGCACCAGTGAGCGTTCCACATGTCGCAAACAATGATCGCCGTCTTCGCCGCCGGCCAGGCGGCCACGGTCTCCTTGACCACGTACTCGCCGCTCGTCGCGCCAGGCGCGCGGGTGCGAATCCGCAGCGCGAGCGCCCCGTTGTCTTGATCGGCCACCGATCGGCCGCCGGCCGCGCACGCCCACAGGGCGCAGCCGGCCAACCAGGCCGCGCCGATCGCAATTCGAGAATGACCAGCCATCGAACCTCGCCTCCGTCCGCTCGGGCCGTGATTGCAGACCGCGTTGTTAAACAATCGTCTAATCTACTGGCTTTGAGAGACGCGTGCCATGGCCCAGGGCAACAAAAAGAGCCGCGGATGATTTGGCCAGGAAGCGAGGCCACCGATGATTCGTTTCGGAGTTTTAGCCACGGATGGACACGGTAGGAACACGGATAAGACAATTCTATAACAAGCAGTAAAACGATGATATAAAGGCACAATATAAAATATTATCTTATCCGTGTTCCTACCGTGTTCATCCGTGGCTAGAAGAATTGTCTTATCCGTGTTCCTACCGTGCACATCCGTGGCTAAAAAAGCCGTGATCGGTGGCCTATCGCCCCGCGCCGGGCTTGGCTTGGTCGGGGGCGTCGTGTTTCTTGTCCGTGGCCACGAGCACGTGGCTCGCCTGGGGCTCGATGGCCCGTTGCAGGGCGACAAAGGCCCCGGCGGCGCTGCCGTGGGGCTTCTTGTGCCAGTAATAGAGCCAGCCTTTGTGCTCGAGCCACAGCGCCAGCCGGTGCAGAGCATAAAGCCCGGCCAGACAGCCGGCCGTGGCCAAGAGCCAGAGAAGGGTCGCGAGGGTGCTCATGTGGGTCTCGCTGGAAAAACGGATTCGAGGTCGCACTTCAGAATCATAGGGGACGGCCTTCCCGGTCGGAATCGCCGGCTGGGTTCATTCGCCTTGATCGGAATCGGTGGCCACGCTCCAGTTCGAGGGATCCTGGTGGTAGAAGGCGGCGAACTGTTCGTAGAGCGTGGGGTGGTGCCGGAGAAGGGTGTGCGGGCGCTCGAAGAAGGTCTCGGTGACCACCGCGAAAAACTCGGCCGGGTTGGTCGCGCCATAGTCGTCGATCACCGTCCGCCTGCCTAATTCCGCCTGGCGCTCGAGCCGCTGGAACTCGATGGTCATCGCCCGCGACCACTCCCGGTATCGGCGCGAGCTTTCGAGCAAGGGTGCTCCATTCATGGACCCGTCCTCGCGGTCGAGCTGATGGGCGAACTCGTGGAGCACCAGGTTGCGGCCCGAGCGCGTGTACGCGTTTCCGGGCTTGATGTGCCTCCATGAGAGGATGACGACCTCGGGAAGCGTCGCCTCGCCCAGGAAGACGTCCTCGCCCTCGAGCCACCCGCCCCCCCCGATCGGCGTCGCCACCTTGGTCAGATACGCGTTCGGATAAACCAGGATCGTGCTCACCCTGGGATAGACCTCGGTCCGGCGGTGGAGGAGCAAGACGCACGCCTGGGCGGCGATTGTCACCTTCATCTCTTCCTGGAGCTCGAGGCCGCCGCAGCCCTCGAACGATTTGTCGGCCATGAACTTCTGGACCAGGGGTCCAAGCGCGGTCCGGCTCGGCTCCGGCAGCCGGGCGCAGAGCGGGATCCCGTGGGCGATCAGGTTGCTCCAGGACTCGGGCAACGGTTCCTGGGGGGGGACGAGCACGCGCTTTCGAAAGAATCGTCCGAACATGGGTGAAGCCCAGCCCCCCGAGATTCGCCGGCTCACGCCCGATCGTGAAACCGCGGCCGACTCTGCAAGTTTACTCGCAAATCGTTTCAAAGCCCCGCTCTCACTCCTTCCGGGTGAAGGATGCCTGTGTCGATGGTTTGCCGTAAATCACTGCTGCGGAAGGGGTTGTTTTCAGCCCATCGGACTGAAAGGTTATCGCCCAGGGCGCAGCTCTGGGTTGGCCAGGGCACGACGACCGCTGGTCCTCCTTTTTATGTTGTTTTGCCGCCTGTAGGGCTGCGACTCCTGGCCAGAGCATCCATAATTTGCTCAACAATCGCTTGACACTCCCGCTGTCATCCGCGCCAATGCGTTTGAGAGATGTTGGATATTTGGTCGAGGGCCGGCTTAATGAGCGAAGATGCCTGGACCACGGGCGAGCGGGCGGGAATGGCGTGGCGGCCGGGCGGGAGACCGCGCTTGATGATCGTGGCGGCGGCGCTCGTGGCGGGTTTTGCGCTCGGCGCGCCTGACATTGGCCGGGCATCCGCGGGCGAGCCGGGATCGAGCGCGGCCGCGCTGGATTTTTATGAGAGCAAGGTTCGGCCGATCCTGGTCGAGCATTGTTATCCGTGCCACTCGACCGGGGCGAAAAGGGTCAAGGGGGGTTTGCGGCTCGACGATTCGAGTGCGATGCGCAAGGGGGGCGACAGCGGTCCGGCGGTGGTGCCGGGCGACCTGGACGCGAGCGTGCTGGTGAAGGCGGTGCGGTATGAGGACGAGCTTTTGCGGATGCCGCCCAAGCACAAGCTTGGCCGCGAGCAGGTCGCGACACTCGAGCGCTGGGTGAAGGACGGGGCGGCGGCGACCGCGCCAGTGTCGGCGGCGACCGCCAAAGTTGCGCCCGGGCTTGATTTCGAGGGGGCCAGGCGGCACTGGGCCTACCAGCCGATCCGCGAGCCCGCCATCCCGGATGTGCGGCACGCGGGCTGGGCAAGCGGGCCCATCGATCGGTTCGTGCTCGCGAAGCTCGAGCAGGCCGGGCTCGAGCCCGCCCCCGTCGCCGATCGCCGGACGCTGACCCGCCGGGCGACGTTCGACCTGATCGGCCTGCCCCCAACGGCGGCCGAGGTCCGCGCGTTCGAGAGCGACCAGGCGCCCGACGCCTATGCGCGGTTGATCGATCGACTGCTAGCGTCGCCCCATCATGGAGAGCGCTGGGGTCGGCACTGGATGGACGTCGCGCGGTACGCCGACACCAAGGATGGCGTGCTCATGTTTGATTACGACCGCCTTCGGCCATACGCCTACACCTATCGCGATTACGTGATCCGGGCGCTGAATCGCGACCTGGGCTTCGACCGCTTCGTGGAGGATCAACTGGCGGCCGATCAGCTCGCGCCCAAGGACGAGCCCTGGCGGCTGGCGGCGATGGGGTTTTTGACCCTGGGGCGGATGTTCGACAACAACGTGCACGACCAGATCGACGACAAGATCGACACGGTCACGCGCGGGTTCCTGGGCCTGACCGTCGCCTGCGCCCGCTGCCACGACCACAAGTACGACGCGATCCCGACGGCCGATTACTATTCGCTCCACGGCGTCTTCGCGAACTGCGAGACCCCGTTCGAGCTGCCGCTCATTGATCGGACGGCCGAGCAGCTCAAGACCGACCCCTTCGAGAAAGAAGCCGGCCCCAAGCGGCAGGCGCTGCGGGATTTTCTCGATGGGCAGTACAAGGTGCTTCGCGACGCGGCCGTCAGGCGCACGCCCGACTATCTGGTCCGGGCGGCGACGACCGCGCCCGACCCGCTGGAGACGGCGATCTTCTTTCTCTCGCTCGCGCCCGAGGATTTGCGGCCGCAGATCGTCACGCGGTGGAGGCGCTATCTGGCACGGCGGTTGCGCGGGGACGACCCGGTGTTCGGCCCGTTGCATGAGCTGCTAGCGCTCCCCGATGGCGATTTCGTGGTCGGATCGAGCGCGGTCGTCGCGCGCTGGAGTGCTCGGCCCAGGGGGACGAAGCCGGGCCAGCTCAATCCGCTGGTGGCGGCGATGCTGGCGACGGCGTCGATTCACTCCAAGGCCGATCTCGCACGCGCCTATGGCGAGCTGTTCGTGAAAGTCGCCCTCGAGCCGGCCGCGGCGTCGAGTGAAGGGGTCGAGGGCCAGGCGCGGCGGCAGATTCAGGCGATCCTGCTCGACCACGACAGCCCAGCCTATTTTCCCAGGAGCCAGACCTCGATCTACATGTCGCGCGGCGAGAAGGACGGCTACGGCGGCAAGGTGGTCGAGCTCGACCGCATGGCGGCCAAGGCGGCGTCCGCGCCTGCGCGGGCGATGGTGCTGGTCGACGCGGAAGAGATCGCCGAGCCGCGGATCTTGGTGCGGGGCAATCCCTCGGTGCTGGGCGAGCGGACGCCCCGGCAATTCCTTCGCGCCCTGGCCGGCCCCGACCGCCGCCCGTTCACGCACGGGAGCGGCCGGGCGGACCTGGCCCGGGCCATCACAGCGCCCGACAACCCGCTCACCGCCCGGGTCATCGTCAATCGCGTCTGGATGCAGCATTTCGGCGAGCCCATGGTCGCGACCCCCAGCGATTTCGGCGTCCGGGGGGCGCCCCCCACGCACCCCGAATTGCTCGACTATCTCGCCAGCCGGCTGATCCGCGAGGGCTGGTCGCTCAAGACCCTCCACCGCGCGATCATGCTTTCAAGCGTTTATCAACAAAAGAGCGCCGATCGGGCCGATTGCCGGGGCGTCGATCCCGAGAATCACCTGCTCTGGCGTTATCCCCGCAAGCGGCTCGAGCTCGAGGCCATGCGCGATGCGCTTCTGGCGGTTTCGGGCCGGCTCGATTCGCGGATGGGGGGGCGGGCGGTCGACGCCGCCCACGACCCCGAAAACACGAGACGCACGGTTTACGGCCTGGTCGATCGCCAGAGCTTGCCGGGGTTTTATCGGGCGTTTGACTTCGCCAGCCCCGACCAATCGGCCGAGCGCAGGCCCCGGACGACGGTCCCGCAACAGGCGCTTTACAGCATGAATTCGCCGTTCGTGATTCGCCAGGCGGTGGCGCTCGCGGCGTCGCCGGCCGTGTGCGTCGCGAAGGACGACCGGGGAAGAATCCAAGCGCTCTACGAGGCCGTGCTGGCGCGGGCGCCCGGGGCCGAGGAGGCCGAGATCGCCGTGCGATTCCTCGCCGATTGCCAGCGCCCGGCCGCGGCGGCCGAGCATTCGCGGGTCTCGGGCCTCGTGCGGCTGGCCCAGGTCTTGCTCATGACCAACGAGTTTCTGTTTGTCGAATGACGCCCGCCCCAGATCGTGGAGGTTTTCCGTCATGAACAACGAATCACGCGGACGCGTCACGCGCAGGGAGGCCCTCTGTCGCGCGGGCACGGGGATGGGGATGCTCGGGCTCCTGGGCCTGCTGGACGACGCCGGCATGCTGGCCGGGCAGGCCCAGGCCAGTGACCCGGCGGGCGCGCGGTCGACCCTCAATCCGCTCGCGCCGCGGCCGCCGCATTTCCCCGCCAAGGTCAAGCACGTCGTCCACATCTACCTGAACGGCGGCCCGTCGCAGGTCGACACCTTCGACCCCAAGCCGTTGCTCAAGAGGTATGAGGGAAAGACGCTGCCGACCGGCAATCTCACCACCGAGCGGAAAACGGGCGCGGCCCTGCCGTCGCCGTTCCGGTTCCAGAAATACGGCCAGAGCGGCATCGAGGTCAGCGAGCTTTTCGCGAGGACGGCGGCCCATATCGACGACATGTGCATTATTCGATCGATGCACGCCAACACGCCCAATCACGAGCAATCGATGCGGCTCATGAATTGTGGCGACGAGCGGCTGTCGCGGCCCAGCATGGGGGCGTGGGTCACGTATGGATTGGGGGCCGAGAATCAGAATCTGCCGGGTTTCATCGCGATGTGCCCGGGCTTGCCGGTCGCCGACGTATCCAACTGGCGGTCGGCGTTCTTGCCGGGGGTGTTTCAGGGGACGTACATCGACACCAGGCGGACCAAGGTCGAGGAGCTGGTCGAGAACATCCAGAACGGGTCGGTCGTACGGGGCGATCAGCGCAAGCAGCTCGACGCGCTTCTGGAGCTCAATCGAATTCACCAGCGGTCGCGGTCCGAGGACGATGCGCTCGAGGCGCGGATTTCGAGTTTCGAGCTGGCGTTTCGGATGCAGACGGCGGCGGCCGAGGCGTTTGACGTGAGCCGCGAGCCCGAGCGGGTGCTCGAGGATTACGGCCCGGGGGTGCAGGCGCGTCAGCTTTTGATCGCGCGGCGGTTGCTCGAACGAGGGGTGCGGTTTGTGCAGCTTTACCATGGCGACGTGCAGCCGTGGGACAGCCATGACCACATCGCCGAGAATCATCGCAGCCTGGCCAAGGACTGCGACCAGGCGATCGCGGCGTTTTTGTACGACCTCAAGCGGTTGGGGTTGTTCGAGGAGACGTTGGTGGTTTGCGGCGGCGAATTTGGCCGGACGCCGGCGGTCGAGATGGTGAACGGCCAGCCGGGCATGGGCCGGGACCACAACCACTGGGGTTTTTCGGTGTGGCTGGCGGGCGGGGGCGTGAAGGGTGGCGTGGTCCACGGCGCGACCGACGAGTTCGGCTACCGGGCCGTGGAAAAGCCGGTTCATGTTCACGATTTACACGCGACGATCTTGCACCTGCTGGGCTTTGACCACACGCGGCTCACGTATCGCTACGCCGGCCGCGATTTCCGCCTGACCGACGTGGAGGGCGAGGTCGTCCGGGACATCCTGGCGTGAGCTTCGTGTCGACCGCGACGAGCCAGCCGGCCCGCCGACGAGGAAGGATCTCAAGATCGCGCGCGATTCGGGCCGGCCGTGACGGTTTGCGACCGATCCGGCGACGAAAGCTTGGTGAGCGTTCTTCACGGCTTTGACGCGGGGTCAATGGATGTCGACCATGAACGGCTCGGTCAGGGTGTCGCCCCCCGCGTCGGTGATCGTGAGCTTGGCCGTGTAGACCCCTTTCAGGGCGTATTTGTGCGATGCGTCGACCTTGAAAGCATGAGCGCCCGCCTTGACGATCCTGGCGGCTTGAAGAACGCCGTCGCCCCAGTTCACGACCGCGTGGTAGGTGTTTGGCTTCGCTTTCGCGAGAGTCGTGTACAGGTGGGCGATCGTGCCACCCATCTTATGTTTCACCCGCGCGCCGATGGGGTGAATCCGCACGGTCAGCCCCGGTGGTGGGGGTGGCGAAACCAAGAAACTGACGGTGGCCGAGGTACTGAGATCCCCGGCGGCGTCGGAGTCGGTGTACGAGAAGCCGGCCGCCCCTACCGTGGTCGGGGTGAACGTGATTGAGCCGTCGGGGTTGAGGACGACTCGCCCGTTCAGGGCGTCTTGTACGCTTTTGATCCGGGGGGTCGCTCCATTCGGGGCGATGTCGTTGCTCACGAGCTGCCAGGCGGGAATCGTGATCGGTTGGCCCAGCACCGCGGTGAACGGACCGTCCGGTTGGACCACGATGGCTTTCGCGATATTGATCGAAACGATCCCAGTCGTCGAGTCGCCCATGCCGTCCTTGACATGGTAATAAACCTTGACGACGCCCGTGAATGACGGGTCCGGGGTGTAAGTGAAAGCCCCGGTCGTGGTGTTGTAGTTGGCAATCACGCCTGGGCCGCCAACCACGGAGGGGTCCGAGAAAGTGAAGGCGGTGGAGCTCGAAATATCCTGGATCGAGCCCAGGACGCCGGAGACTCGCGTGGTTCTGCTCTGGAGATCGCTCCAAAGGACGGTGTCGGCGACCAGCGGAGAGACGTTGATCGTGACGACTCCATGGGCGCTCGCGTGGCCATCGCCGACCGTGTAATGGACGTGAGCCGGGCCGGTGTAGGTCGAGAAGGGGGGAAGGTAATTGAAGGTTCCCGTGGTGGAATTGAAGTTGCTGATCGAGCCCTCGCCCGAGTCGACGGTAGGGCCCGAAAAAGTGAACTTGGCCGCGCTCGACACGTCCTGCATCGACCCGACCAAGCTAGGGATGCTGGTCTGCTGGCCCTCCAGGTCGCTCCAGACGACGGGGCTGGCCACGAGGGGCGAGACGTTGATCGTGACGGTCCCACTGGTCGCGCTGACGCCGTCGCTGACCGTGTAATGGACGAAGACCGGTCCCGTGAAGGTCGACGAAGGCGGTGTATAGTTGAAGGCCCCGGTCGAGGAATCAAAACCGCTGATCGAGCCCTGGCCTCCCACGACCGTGGGCGCCGAAAAGGTGTAGTTCGCCGCGGGCGAGACGTCTTGGATCGAGTCCGCGAGGGGGGGAACCTTGGTCGATCCCCCCTCGAGAGCGTCCCAGACGACCGGGTCGGCGACGATCGGGCCCACATTGATGGCGACGTCGCCGACCGCGGTGTTTCCCGCCTTGTCTCCGACGGTATAGCGAACGTGGATGACACCGGGCTTCGGCGAGGCGGGGGGCTTGTAGGTGAAAGAGCCGGTCGTCGGATCGGATGTCGTCACCGATCCGTCGCCGCTCCCTCCCTGGACCGTGAAATTGGAAAAGGTGAAAGTCGTCGCGCTCGACACGTCCTGGATCGAGGCCGCGAGCGCGGGGACGTTCGTCGGCTGGCCAAGCAAGTCGTTCCAAGCGACTGGGTTGGCCACGATTGGCTCAATATCGAGAGCCACGATCGACTTGACCACCTCGTTGGTGTTCGCATCCTTCACCTGATAGGAGAGGTCGACGACGCCCGTGAACGAAGAGCTGGGCGGTGAATAGGTGAAAGCGCCGGTGGCGGAATTGGTGAATCCGCCGACGGCGCCAGCGCCACCGTTCGCGACGGCCAGGTTCGAGAAGACGTAGCGTGGGTTGACCGAGACGTCCTGGACCGCGCCTGCCAGGGCGGCGACGGTCACTGGGATGCTCTGTTGTCCTTCGAGTTCGCCGATGAGAACGGGGTTGGCCGCGATCGAAGCGACGTTCACGGTCACCGTTGCTTGAACGGGAGCGCTGCCAACGGAGTCGGCGACCGAGTACTGGAACGAGTCCTGGAACGGAGACAGCAAGGAAGGGGGCGTGTAATCGACCGTTCCGGCGAGCGAGTTCGCGACGGCCACCTTGCCACCCCCCGAAGACGTCGCCGAGACCAGCGAGAAGATCAGCGTCGCATTGGGGTCGCTGTCCGCGGCTCGGGGCGCGAGATTGATGATTCGAGTCGTGTTCTCAAGCGCGTTCAGGGTGAACGATTGGGCTGTGATCGACAGCAGATTCCGGCTCTCGAGCTCCTCGATCAGAAGACGGCCGCGGAGCGCTCGAGTCGAGCGATATTGTGAGTAAGACATCATATTAGCATCATTTCTAAATCGGGTTCCGAGGGAGCGGTTTGATCGGAGTGGCTGGCGAGATCGGGGGCTCGGGTTCAGGCGGTTTTCGCCCGTTCCAACGGCAGGGCGTCGAAGAGGTCGGCGAGATCGTACTCGTAGTTTTTCCAGCGGGCGACCGAGCGATCGTACAGGGGTTTGCGCACCTGGCCGATGCTGGCGGTTCGGACCCGTCGCTGGGTACGGTGGAATTCCAGGCAGGCGGGCTCCCATTTCAGGCCGCATGCCGAAAGGAGGCGTCGAGAGACGCCCTCGAGATCGTTCACGACTTGTTCATATTGGACGTCGTGGATTTCCACGGGCAGCGCGGTTCGCCAGTGATCCATGAGGCGGACGTATTGGCGGAATCGCGAGCCCATCTGGTCGGGGTCGCTGGCCCAGGGAATGTTGTCGTAGCGGAAGTCGGTGATCCAGCAGGACACGGCGATGTCGCGCAGGTCGCGGCGGCAATGGATGAAGACCGCGTTGGGAAACATGGTCGCGAGCAGGCCGAGATACAGATAGTTGTCGGGCATTTTATCGACGATTCGCTCGGCCTGTTCGTCGCATGCTTGGAGTCGGTCCAGGTGGCGTTCGGCGAGCTTGCGTACTCCTTGAGAATCGAGCAGAGCGAAGGCTGCTTGCGGGGATCCTGGACGATCGACGACGAGAGGGACGGCTTCGAACGAGAGGCGGGCCAGTCGGAGTTCGCCCGCGCCGTGAATCTGGGAGTGGCTGGAGAGGATCTGTTCGATGAGAGTGGTCCCGGAGCGTGGGAGTCCAAAGACGAAGATGGGTCGGCGGGTTTCCAGCCCCGCGTTTCTTGTTCGCTCGAGGAAGCTTGCTCCGCACTCGCGGATCAAGTCGTCCACGTAGCGTTCGTGGAGCGCGGGCTGGTACTCGCGCCGACCTCGTGAAATCTCCAGGTTGAGCGCATTGGCCTGCCGCGAATAAGCGGCGGCCCGGGAGTAATTCCCTGTGGCGTCATGGACGACGCTGGCCGCGAACAAGAGTCGCGCGCGGGGGGACGGGTTGAGGTCTGGATCGGCCAGTCGCTCTTCCAGAGCCAGGAAATCGGCTTCCGGGAGCTCGCCGCGGAGCAAGGTTCCCAGCTTGGCGTGGGCCACCCCCGCGTGGGGCTGCAAGCGGATCCCGGTACGGTACGCCGACTCGGCCTCGGCCATCCGCCCGAGCTCTTCGTGGATCCCGCCCAGGTTCACGTAGGCTTGGGCGAGATCGGGCTGGACTCGCGCGGCGGCGCGATAGGAATCGGCGGCTTCCGCCAATCGGCCCTCCTCCTGCAGCGACCAGCCCAAGGACAGATAGGAATGGGCCTTCTCCACTGGGGACAATTCGATGGCCCGTTCCCAGCATCGAATTGCCTCGAGATGATCCTGGCGTTCTCCGTGCAGTTCGGCGAGTTGCTCCCAGAACAGAGGATCGTGCGATGCGAGATCGACGGCCTGCTCGTACCAGGGGAGGGCTTGGTCGAGCTCGCCCTGGATTCGCAGCGTCATACCGATCTGCAGGTGGGTTCGGGAGAGTTCTGGATCGAGCCGCAGCGCCTCCAGATAAGCGGCCCGAGCCTCGGACCAGCGTTCGAGCCGGCGGAGCGCGTTGCCGAGGTTGTGGTGGAAGATCGCGACGTTCGGCTGTAGATTGACCGCCGTACGGTTGTGGGTCAGGGCTTCCTCGGGAAGGTTGGAGTCGAGCAGGGCCAGACCCAGGCAGGTATGCATTCCCGCCTGGTCTGGCGCGAGCTCGACGGCGCGGCGGAGGTGGACGACGGCATTTTCGTGCTGGCCTTGTTCGCGCAATGCCATCCCCAGGTCGCGGTGTGCCGGCGCCAGATCCGGCCGCAATTCGACGGCTCGGCGAAAGTGGTTGATCGCCTCGAGGGGACGGTCGGTGGCTTGAAGAACGAGGCCGAGTGCGCCCAGTGCTTCGGGGAAGTCGCCGTTGAGTTTGAGCGCGATGCGGCAGCAGCCTTCGGCCCGCCCCAGATCGCCGAGCCTGCGATAAGCCTCCGCCAGGGCGACGTGGTAGGCGGCGATGCTCGGCCGTGCCGCCAAGGCTTGTTTGAGCAGTTCCACGCCGTGCTCGATCTCGCCCCGCTCAT
>DAIDHE010000163.1 GCA_027459775.1 Planctomycetales bacterium
CGGAACTGCTTCGGAGGCGACGAAGACAACGTTCATCCCGGGTTGCTCTCCCGCCGCGCCGACTCGATCAGGGGGGCGTCCAGCAGGTCTCGAGACCGCGCCCGAGCCGCTCTCGCGAACGCGGGTACTCTAATCAATCGCTCCAGGCGCGACAATCGATCAACACGCCCGGCCGCGAGCGCCAGCGCGCGATCTCGGAGGAATCGCAAGCCCACGGCTTGCAAAAGGACGACGACGACCGTAAACTTTAACCGTCGAATCGATGCCGGTCTGGCGGATTTGGTCTCGCTTCCTTCCAATCCTCGAGCGAATCCTGTTGATCAAGGCAGCCTCATGACGTGGGCTCTTCGGCTCGGGAAACAGGGTATGCCATGGGCGGGAGCCGTCGCGTCGCTCCTTGCAATGGCTCTGCTCGCGCCTTCCGTCGCCGAGGCCGGCTGCTCGCATCTCGTGACATCCCGAAGCCATCCGGGCGTCGGGGCGTTTGGTCTCGATTCCTTGTTGGTTGGCCCGTCTCCGACTGAGCAATCCGGTGACGTCCCCGCTCCCTCGCGTCCCTGCTCGGGCGCGTTTTGCTCCGAGCAACCATCCGTTCCGGCCGCCCCCACGGGCGCGTTCGACGCCAGTCTTGGTTCATGGGCCTGGGGTCAATCAACTTCGCGCCCAGCAGCGCCCGATTCGTCCCTTCTTCCGCGGGAATCAGCGGCACTCCAAGCCGTATGCCAGGCGAGTTCCGTGTTCCACCCACCCCGCCTCATCGCCTGGGCCTCATGATCCGATCGCCCCGATTGGGCCTGGAGCTCCGTCCAGGATCAGGCCCCGCTGCACGCCGCCCTGCGCTGAGTCTCCACGCGGGAGACTCACCGTCGGGCCGCCGCGGCCGATTCAGCCGGGGCGTCCCAGGCGCTCTCCCACGCCGCTGAACGCCGCGCTGTAATCAACGCGCAAACACAATTCCTCGCTATAACCCTCGGCGCGGGTTGACCGCTCGCGTCCTTGCTGGGCCCGGAACGATCATCCCTCGGGATGCTCCACAGCCGGGCCGCGCGCTGAACGCCGTTGCCATTGTTTATTCCAGGAGTACTCTGACCCATCGATATCTTAAGGAGCGACCTGTGATCAAAACACGACGAAACGCCTTCACGCTGATCGAATTGCTCGTGGTGATCGCGATCATCGCGGTCCTGATCGCCCTTCTGCTCCCCGCGGTGCAAGCGGCTCGCGAAGCCGCGCGCAGGGTTCAGTGCGTGAACAATCTGAAGCAACTGGGCCTGGCCCTGCACAACTACCACGACTCGCTGGGATGCTTTCCGATGAGTATGGGTCTGGACTCGCCCGGTTTCGGATACCCAGAGCCGGTCTCGTACTCGGGGCTCAGCATGCTGTTGCCTTACATGGAGCAGTCGGTGGTGTTTAACGCGGTCAACTACAGCATCATCCGGGGCGATCCTGGCAACAACACGGCGATGGCGACCTCGGTGAGCTCGTTTCTGTGCCCGTCCGACCCACAGCGGAACCTGCCGATCGGCCAGGCCGGCGAGAACTATCGGCCGAACTCCGGCAACATCCTTCTCTACGTCTCCGGCGCGAGTGATCCCTGGGGGTTCAATGCCAGCCTTCCCCCCTTCAACGGACCGTTCTATCCCGTGAGCAAGACCCGGATCGCGGACATCCCCGATGGCACGAGCAACACGGCCGGGTTTAGTGAAATGGGTCTGGGGGACATGTCCAACGCGATCGCAACCGAGAAGACCGACCAATTCTGGACTCAAACCTGGCCTTCGACCGACGTTCAGGCAATCTCCGATTGCCAGTCGTTCCCCGCGGCCAACCTTGCGTACCAGGGGCTTTCGACCTCGGGCGTGCCCTGGATCGAGGGAAGCACATCGGCGATGTACAACCACGTCAATACTCCCAATAAACGCTCATGCATTTTCCCGCCCGGCCGGATCGTGAACACCGCCAATGGATATCACCCTGGCGGCGTCAACGTCCTGATGTGCGACGGGTCGGTCCGCTTCGTCAAGGACTCGGTCAATTTGCCGACGTGGCAAGCGCTTGGCTCGCGCAATGGAGGCGAGGTTCTCAGCTCCGATTCCTACTGACCCGAAATCGACCAGGAGTACTACCTGATGACGTTCGTTCCGGCACAGTCGATGCTCGGCCGATTCCCGGCCTTGTTGCTTTTCTTGGCGGCCTTCGGTTGCGGCGGGCCAAGCCCCGCCGATCCCAAGCTGGTCCGGGCGACCTTGTCCACGGTCCTTGATGCGTGGCGCGAAGGACTGTCCCTGGACGACGTGACCAGCAGCGGTCTCGCGAACACGGTTTCCGACCCCGCATGGAAGGCGGGGTTCAAGCTGTCGCGCTACGAAATCGCTGAAACGGCTCGGACAGCCGGCTTCGATCTCAAGATGTCGGTGCGGCTTTGGCTTCTGGACCCCAAGGGACGGAATGTCGAGCAACAAGTTCGATACACCGTCAGCGTCGATCCGGCGAAGACCGTGATTCGTGCGCCTTTCTAGCCCACGTATGTCGATCAGACAGTTGAAAGCGTTCGCGAACAACATTCCTGTGATTCGAGGCGACAAAAACCAATGAGTTCCATCGCGCGATTCAGAATGCTCGCCCTGGCGAGCGCGGTCGTCATGACGGGGTCCGTGCGCTCGGCGGCGAGCGGGACCGATACCGAGTCGGCGCGGGTGCCGCTCTTGAGCGATTCGGAAGCCTGGAAGCGGCTGCCGGCCGTGGAATCAGGCGGGGGCCAGCCTCTACCCGGCTGGGCCCGGGCGCTGGCGGGAAGCTTGCCGCGGACGACGGCGGCCATGCTCGATCTCGATCGGGTCCAACGAACGCGAAGCGAGCTGGGGCCGTTGCTTCGTGGCAAGATGCGCTGGATCGCGGCCCAGGCTAACCAATGTCGCTACGCCATGGCTTACGCCGAGGCGGATCTCAGACGCGCGGGTCTGAACGAAGCGGGGTTTCGCTCGCTCAAGGGCGATCATGCCCTGCTGCCGGAACCAGAGCGGGCCGCGCTGGCGTTTGCCCGGCAAATGACCGTCGACGCCTCCGAGGTCGACGACGACGACGTCGCTCGCCTGATCGGTTGGTACGGCGAACACAAGCTCGTGGCGATGGTTTTGCTTCTGGCCTATGCCAATTATCAGGACCGGCTGCTCCTGGCCCTGGGCGTGACGATCGAGCCCAACGGGCCTCTGCCGCCGCTGGACGTCCATTTCAACCCCAAGGCCGATCCGCCCGCGGTCCCTCCGCGGCAGCGACCGCCGGGACGACCCGTCCCGAGCGAGCCCGAGCGGATCGACGATCCGTTCTGGCTCTCCATGGAATACGGCGATCTTCAGAGACAGCTCTCCGTGCAGCGCTCGAGATCCGGGCGAATCCGGGTTCCGACCTGGGATGAAGTGCTACGGGTGCTGCCGGCGAGCGTTCCCAGGCCCGAGAAGCCAGTACGGATTCGTTGGAGCCTGGTGACGATGGGCTATCAACCCGAGCTGGCGGCGGCCTGGTCCGCCAGCACCCGCGCCTTTGGGAGCGAGGCCAAGCAGGACCGGGTCTTCGAGGAGAGCCTGTTCTGGATCGTGACCCGCTCGATCCATTGCTTTTACTGAATGGGGCACTGCGAAATGCTGCTCGCGGTCGCGGGCCTCGACAAGAAAGCGCTTGATGAAAGATCCCAGCGGCTGGCCTCCGGGGATTGGTCGTCGTTTCCGCCCGGCGATCGGGCCGCCTTCCGGTTTGCTCGCAAACAGGCCAAGGCGCCGTGGTCGATTACATCGGAAGATGTGAATCGGCTTATCGATCATTTCGGGGTCGATCGCACTCTCGACGTGATCTGGTGGGCCTGCCGCTGCCATTACATGACCCGAGTCGCCGACGCCTTCCAGATCCCGCTGGAGCGCGACAACGTCTTCGAGGAGCTCAAGCCTTCGGGCGACGACAAAGCCCAGAAGGGGGCGGCCGTTCCCAAGGCTCGATGATCGTCCGCGGGGCCGATCGCATCACGAACGAGCGACACATTGATCGAAAGCGGCAAGATTGGCTCTCACCCGCCAAACCCACGATTCCAAGCAACGATTCCTGATTCCACCGAGGAGGCCCTGATGTCTCGATTGTTGGTTCTGACCGTGCTGGTGCAGCTCATCGCCGTCGTGGCGCCGGCGTCCCTGCCGGCCGCTCCGCCTGGGGGGACCGCGCGGGATCAGTCAAGTCACGCGCCGCCGGCCCCTGGCCGCGAGTTCGCCGAGATGTTGTGGATGATCATGACCAAGGGCGCGAACATGGGCCCGACCGATGGTTGGTTCCACCCGAGCGCGAGCCGTTTCGGCTGGAACCAGCTCAAGGCCCACGATCAGAACGGCGACGATTCGATCTCGCCGGCGGAGCTGGCCGCTGCGCCCGAGTACTTTCGCCGGTTGGACCGCGACCATGACGGAGCGATCAAGGCCGAGGATTTCGACTGGTCGCCCCAATCCGCCTACCTGCGCCAGCTAGCGTCCACGCGCAGGCAGTTCCTGATGATGGACGCGGACACGAACGGCAAGATCTCAAGGGCCGAATGGGACGCTTTCTTCACCAAGGCCACCCAGGACTCTGGTGCGCTCTCTCTCGAAAGCCTGGGCGCCGTCCTCTACCCGCCGTCCTCCCCAGCACCCTCGAAAAGCGATGCCAAGAACACGGCCGCGGCGAGCGCCGGCCCCTCGCGGTGGACCCTGCTCAAGGGCCTTTTCAAAGGCGAGCTCGGCTCTCGGTTCGAGGGGCCGAACATTGGCGAGCTCGCGCCCGATTTCACGCTCAAATCCCACGACGGAAAGGGGGAAATCACCCTGTCCACGTTTCGAGGCTCGACCCCGGTCGTCCTCGTATTCGGCAGCTTCACTTGAGGGCCGTTCCGATCCCAGTTTGGGATCATCGACGAAATGCACAAGCGATTCGGCGACCGGGTCAAGTTCCTGGCCGTCTATGTTCGCGACGCCCATCCCGCCGAGGGCTGGCGCATGGAATTCAACGACCGCGCGGGCGTCGTCCTCCCCCAGCCCAAGGACAAGGCCGACCGCTCCGCCGCCGCGACATTATGCTGCAAACGACTTGAAATGAACATGCCAGTACTTGTAGATGAACTGGACGATCGAGTGGGCAACGCCTACAGCGGAATGCCTGACCGCTTATACGTGATCGACCGCGACGGCAAGGTCGTTTACAAGGGGGGGCGAGGGCCCTTTGGCTACAAGCCCGGCGAGATGGAGCAGTCGCTGGTGATGCTGCTTCTGGAACAGTCGAGAAAAAAGTAACCGCGAACCGATCGGAGAATCCTGGACTTCCGACTGGGACCGGCGGATCGTCGGTTCCAGTTCGGACGGGTCTTCCATGAAGAGATTCCCGCGAATTTCGAGCTACTCGCCCGCGCTGGTCGGAGCGGCGGCGGCGGTGGTGTTTGTCTGCGCCTCGCCCGCTCGGGCGGGCTGCTCGAGTTACGTCGAGTCGCGGACGGATTGGGCACAGATTCCTTCGTTTCTGCTCGAGCCCACGCCCGAGCCGGCGCGGGTCGCCGAGGGTGGATACCACCGGCCGTCGTTCCTGATGCTTCTACTTCAGCCCTTTTCTGGTCGCCATGCGCCCGGCTCCTGTCGGGGCGGAGGTTGCGAGGACGGACCCGGCCTGCCGATCGCTCCGATCGGCGCGTCAAGGACGCGGGTCGAGCCCTGGACCACGAGGCCTCCTGGTCCACTCCTGCCGCCGATCGACCCTGTTCCCTTCGAGCAGGAACCGAGTAGACCCCGTCCCGTTCGCTCTCCGCACAGCGTGTTTCATCCACCTCCCGGCTCGGCGTCCGCCCCCTGAATACCAATCGTCCTGGGCTCGACTGAACGCCCCAGGCTCGAGTGAGGCAGGCTCCGCCTTCCGCCTCGACGCCGCCATCACAAGCGCGGCCGACGCGTGAACGCGCCTTCGCCGCGACGCATTCCATGCGCCCCGCGCAAAGGTCGCGCCGCCGCGCCAACGACGGTAATGCATTCACAAATACAGAACAATGTATATCTTAGGAGACAAAGAGATGAACAAAACGGGAAAGTTCTCGATGACCAAGTCGGAGCTTGTGGTGTTGTTGGCGATCATCGCGGTCGCGGTGACGTTGGTCGCCTCCGCGTTCAGGGTGTATCGAGGCAACGCCCCGGGCGGCGGTCGGGGGTTCGGCAGGGCGGTGCTCGGTCCCGAGTCGCCGGGAGAGTCCAGCGCGGGCGCGGCCGGCTCGCTCACCAAGCGGAGCCTTCGACTCGGATTCCGCCCGCGCCAGAACGTCGATACGAGCGGGTATTCGGTGATCGTCGCGGGTATCCAACCCTGGCCCCCCGAGGCCTCGCTCGAGAAGATCGCGGAGCTCTGGAAGACGCCGGGACACAAGATGATCCCGAGGATCGAGAGCGTCGCGGCCGAGGCCAGGAGCACGGCGGACGACCGCAAGCTGGTCGCCATGCTCATGACCAAGGCCATGCTCTGTTCGTCCGAGGGCGAGGCGAACCAGGCCTATCAGGTTCTGGAAGAGGCCCGCTCGCTCGTTCAGGGCGATGAGAAGCAGGCTTGGGAGTGGCTGTACACAATCGTCTATTTCCAGGGCGTCGTCGCGCTTCGCCGCGGTGAAAACGACAACTGCGTCATGTGCCGCGGCGAGAGCTCCTGCATCCTGCCGATCTCGTCGGCCGCCGTGCACGCGAACCCAACTGGTTCTCGACTGGCGATCCAGCACTTCCACGAATACCTGGAGCAGTTCCCAGGCGATTTCGAGGTTCAGTGGCTGCTGAACCTCGCCCATATGACCCTGGGAGAACATCCCGGCAAGGTCGACCCCCGGTTCTTGATCTCGCTCGACCGCTTCCGCGATTCCGAGTTCGACATCGGTCGATTCCGGGACGTCGGGCATCTGGTCGGCGTCAATCGTTTCAACCAGGCCGGCTGCGGCGTCATGGAAGACTTCGACAACGACGGCTTGCTGGATCTCGTCGTCTCGAGCTTCGACCCCACCGAGCCCCTTTCCGTGTACCGGAACAAGGGGAACGGCCTGTTCGAGGATCGCGGCAAGGCGGCCGGCGCGACCAACCAGCTTGGAGGGCTGTTCTGCGTTCAGACCGATTACGATAACGACGGGTACATGGACGTTTATGTACCCCGGGGCGCGTGGCTTCCGTATCCGATTCGCCCCAGCCTGCTCCGCAACAATCACGACGGAACCTTCGTGGACGTCACCAAGGAGGCCGGGCTGCTGGAGCCCGTCAATTCCAATTCGGCCGCCTGGGCCGATTACGATAACGACGGCTGGCTCGACCTCTTCGTCTGCTGCGAGCGGCAGCCGAACCGTCTCTATCACAATCGCCGCGACGGGTCGTTCGAGGAGGTTTCCCTCCACGCCGGCCTGGGTCGTTCGCCCCGGCTTCAGTACTGCAAGGGGGCGGCCTGGCTCGACTTCGACAACGACGATTATCCCGACCTGTACCTGAACAACCTGGGCGGGTCTGGGGAACTCTATCGCAACAATCACGACGGCACGTTCAAGGACGTGTCGGCGGAGCTCGGGATCGACGGCCCGCGGCATGGCTTCTCGTGCTGGGCCTGGGACTACGACAACGACGGCTGGCTCGATATCTTCGCCACCTGTTACGACCGCGGCCTCGGGGACGTGGTCAACGGGCTCCTGGGCCAACCGCACACGCGAAACTCCAACAAGCTCTTTCGGAACATGAAAGGGAAGGGCTTCGCGGACAAGACGAAGGAAGCAGGCCTGGACCTGGTGTTCGCCGCCATGGGAAGTAATTTCGGCGACCTCGACAACGACGGCTTTCTCGACATGTATCTGGCCACCGGCGAACCGAGCTTCGCCACGCTCGTCCCGAACCGCATGTTCAAGAACGTCGAGGGCAAACGGTTCGCCGAGATCACCGGAACCTCGGGAACCGGACATCTCCAGAAGGGGCACGGCGTCTCGATCGGCGACTGGGATCGCGACGGCGACCTCGATCTCTTCGTCGAGATCGGCGGGGCGGTGAACGGCGACAAGTTTCACAACGCGCTGTTTCAAAACCCTGGCCAAGGCAATCACTGGCTGACGGTGAAACTGGTCGGCAAGAAGACCAACCGCGCTGCTCTTGGCGCGCGGATCAAGGTCGTCACGGCCGGGGAAAAACCGCTCACCATTCGTCGCCACGTCTCCTCGGGCAGCAGCTTCGGGGCCAACCCGCTCGAGCAGACCATCGGGTTCGGCAAGGCCGATCGAGTCGCCACCCTCGAAATCCACTGGCCCACCAGCGGAACCACGCAAGTGTTTCGCGACGTCCCCGTGAATCAGGCGATCGAAATCACCGAGCTCGCGGAGTCGTATCGGACGCTGAAGTGGAAGCCCCTCCCTCAGCCCGAGTGACGGATTCCCGCGACGATGGCGAACCTGGGAGCCGGCCGCGCGAACAGGGCGATTCGCCTTGTTCGCCGGCCGGCTGTTCGCGTTCGCGGAAAGTTCCAGAAAATCAGTCCTCGTGGTTCGAGACTCTTGCCAGGTCACGCGCCGAAAGGTTATAAGATTGCCTCCAGTTCACGGAGTTTGCGACGAAGTTCACGTGATCGTGTGATTTCTCACATCGGTTGAGGTCAGATGCGGACCATGCGTTTTGAACGGCTGCCGCGGTGGGCGACCGGAGCGATTTCACTGCTCCTGGTCCACGGCGTCGGTACGTTCCAGTCCGCATGGGCTGGCTGCAATCACCCGGTCGCCTCGCGATCCGACCGCTTCCTCGATCTCGGCCGGCTCGATGCGCTCATCCTTGGCGTCGCACCCTCGTCCATGGGAAAGGACGTCGCCGATGAGCCCGCCTCCCGACAAGGGCCGAAAGTTCCCGCTCCCTGCTCGGGTCCAGGCTGCTCGAACACTGTCCCCTTGCCCGTTCCAACGGCTTTTCCAGATCCCCACCGCTTTGACCAGTGGGGGATTCCGAGCACCGTCAGCATACCTCCGATCACATCCCCACGAAGCCACTCAATCGATGAGCCCTCACCGCCGCCCGTCGAGCGATCGTCCTCGATTTTCCATCCCCCCCGCGTCTGACCCATCAACCGGCGTCGGACTTCAGTCGCCCCGCGACGGATTCCCCGGCGAGACGCCCCTTGGAGGCTAGAACCTCCTGGTGCGCCATGGCTTTTGAGATTTGTCCCGAGTCGCTCCGTCCCGGCGTGACGTGGCTCGCCGACCTCCGGCATTGCTCGACTGAGCGAGGTCGACGCCGTCTCGCGCGACGCCGCTGAATGGGCTTTGCCTCGACGGGGCGGGATGAAGCGGCGGCGATGCCCCGCGCGGTCAAGAGCACGGCGAATCCGAGCGGATCGCCCAGCGCGGCGACGCCACGACCCGTCGCGCCAGTCTCTTCTTCGTTCTTTCTTTCCAGGCCAGGCGCTTGAAGCCCGCGAGCGGGGAGCGTCTCGGACTGGTCGATCATTCGATTCCTTTTCTTCACGATCATTGTTTCCTATGACAGGACAACGGAGAAAACCTCATGATCCATCGCCGTTCCGGTTTCACCTTGATCGAGCTTCTGGTGGTGATCGCGATCATCGCCGTGTTGATCGCCTTGCTCTTGCCCGCCGTACAGGCGGCGCGGGAGGCTGCGCGGCGGATTCAGTGCGTCAACAACCTCAAGCAGATCGGCTTGGCACTCCACAATTATCACGACTCGAACAACGCCCTTCCGGCCGCCGAAATGGTCTTTCTCGGGATGATGAACGGCACCAATTTCTCGGGCCTGAGCCAGATCTTGCCGTCCCTGGAGCAGGCCGTGCTGTTCAACGCTCTCAACTTCTCGTTTCCTGACGTGGACCCGACCAACGGCACGGTGATGTTGACCGGCGTCAGCGGCTTCATCTGTCCGGCGGACCCGTACAACCCGAACCCGGCGTTGGGCGCGCAGACCAACTACATGGCCGACATGGGCAGCGGGATCGTCTGGCAGGCGTCGTTGCCGCCCAACACCAACCTGCCCTCGCCCAACGGGGTGTTCTATGGCAATAGCGCGACCAGGTTCGCGGCGATCACCGACGGTCTGAGCAACACGGGATTCTACAGCGAGCGGGTCGTGGGCGACGCCACCACCGGAATCGTCAGCCCGATCGCCGACGTTTTCTTCGATCACGGCGCGCCACTGACGCCCGACGACGCCATGCAGCAGTGTTGGGCCATCAACATCTATGACCTGAGCAACCAACTCCCGATGGTGATGGGGGTGCCGTGGCTGGACGGCCAACACATCACCCTCCACGTCACGCCCCCCAATACGCGATCGTGCGGCTTCTTCATGGTCAACCGAGCGGTCATGCCGCCGAGCAGCCGACACCCCGGCGGGGTCAACCTGCTCTCGGGCGACGGTTCGGTCAAGTTCATCAAGGACTCGATCAACCTGCAAACGTGGCGTGCGCTGGGAACCCGGGCGGGCGGCGAGGTCATCAGCTCGGACGCTTATTGAAAACCCAGACGACGAGGAGGCGGCCAATGCACGCCAAGATGGAATCGCCGACATTCCAGAATCCAAGGTCTCGAAAGGCCCCCCCAAGGGCTCGAGGGGACGTGACGCTAAAGCCCAGCGCGCCCGACCCGGGAACCCCCACAACGGTCTCTCGCACTCCTGCCAAGAAGGCCCAGGGGCGCGCGGCCACTGGCGCCTGGGCGATCGATGACGCCGTCTTCCCGCCGCCGCGAGGGGAAAGGGAGGATCGCCCAACCTATTCTCCTGGCCTGGGCGCCCGGTCAACCATGACCCTTTCCTGGGAGGCTCGGATCAGGCCTCGCACGCTCACGCAATGCCACGAAAACGACGCGAGCTGGTACGGCACGCTCGGGATGTTGGCAGCCTGCCTGGCCGTGTTGGCGACCGCGTGCTTCTCGGGCTGCTCGGGGTTTAGCCACGCGCAGGCCGTCGACCCTGCCCGCGCCCGAGCGGCGCTCAAGGTCGCCCTGGACCACTGGAAGAGTGGCGAAGACCCCAAATCGCTCCAATCGTCTTCAATGCCCATGACCGCCCAGGACTTCGAGTGGACGGCCGGGGCGAAACTCCTCGACTATCAGATCCTCGACGAGGGCAAGGAAGAAGACGCCAACCTCCGGGTCCAGGTCAAGTTGACACTGAAGCAACAGGGCAAGACCAAGGCCCTCGAAAAGAAAGCCTCATACGTGGTCGGCACCAGTCCCTCGGTGACCGTCTTTCGCGACATGCTCAGGAGGTGAGCCGGACGATCGAGGGGCGATCGGTCGACCACCGCGACAGCGGCAGGCCGATCGCCCGGCTCGATCAAGCCGGCGACCAGTTGGTTTCTGTGCACCAAACGCATCGCCGGCGCGCCGTGCGCCGGCCGCGAATGACCGGAGTCGACCCACGGCCCGGTCCAATCCTTTCCCTTCGGAGGTTCCAAAACCATGGCGGCCGACACCGTGATCAGCAACCAGGAATCGATTCTGGCCAACCAGGAATCGATTCTGGCCAATCAGAAGTCGATCGAGAAGAACCAATCAAGGCTCGACAAGATCGCGGCCAATCAGGCTTCGATTCTGGCCAACCAGGAATCGATTCGTGAAAATCAGAGCAAACTTGACAAGATTCTGGCCAACCAGGCGTCGATCGAGGCCAACCAGGGCCTGATCCTCGCCAACCAGGGCAAGCTCGACAAGGCCATGGCGAACCAGGCCACGATCGAGGCCAACCAGGAACAGATCCTGGTCAATCAGGGTTCCATTGAGGCCAATCAGCGTGAGATCCTGACCAACCAGCGGGCGATCCTGGGCAACCAGGGGAAAATCCTGGGCAAGTGACCCGAGGCGAGGCTCTCGTGATCGCCGGGGATTCGTCGGATCCCCGGCGATGGCTTTCGGGCCTGGAAAAGACACGAATGGTTCGAGCTCGAGACTCTTTCGGAGGTACGCCATGAATCCACGACCGCGTCGTCGCCCCGTCTCGATCCTCATGGGGTCGATTCTGTGTACGATTTGCCTGGCGATGGCGTCGGCCGGCTGTCGCTGGGGCTCGGCGCCCGCGTCGTCTTCGAACAACGCCAAGATCAAGGTCGCCTACCTGGGCCTGACCTGTGAAGCGGCGATGTTTGTCGCCCAAGAGAAAGGGTTTTTTCAGGAGGAAGGGCTGGAGGTCGAATTCGTGCGAACCGACTGGGACGGCCTGCGCGACGGCCTGGGTCTGGGCCGATTCGACGCCAATTACACCTTGATCATGTATCTTCTCAAGCCAATCGAGCAGGGCTTGGACGTGAAAATCACCGGAGGAATTCACTCGGGATGCCTTCGCGTTCAGTCATGCGTGAAGAACGCGATCAAGTCGGTCGAGGATCTCCGGGGCAAGCGGATCGGCATACCCACGATGGGCAGCCCTCCGTTTCTTTTCGCCAGCCGCGTCCTGGCCGCCCATGGAATGGATCCGAGGAAAGATGTCGAATGGGTCGTCATCGCACCCGAGGTTTCCGCGCTCGCGCTCGACGGCGACAAGATCGACGCCGTGGCTGACTCCGAGCCCATCGGATCGATCTTGCTCGCGCAGGGCAAGGTCCGCAACGTCGCCGACCAGGCCGTGGACCCGTTCTACCGCGATGAGTATTGCTGCGCCGTCGTCGTCAGCGGGGCGCTCGCGAAGCGCGACCCCCAATCAGCGGCAAAGGTCACACGCGCCCTGCTCAAGGGTGCTCGTTGGGTCGACGAGAACCCAACCGCCGCGGCCCGGCTCTCGGTCGAGAAAAAATACATCGCCGCCTCGGTCGAGATCAACGCACTTGCACTTTCAACTCTCAAGTATACCCCTGGGATCTTCCGCTGCCGCAAGAGTCTCGACCTGGCCGCGACCGAGATGAAATCGGCCGGCCTGCTCAACCCTTCCACCGAACCGGCGGAGCTGGCCCGCCGCGCCTGGCTGGACCTGGACGGAGTTTCCGACGAATGGATCCAGGGTCTCAAGATCGAGCACGTCGCGGACGGCGGCCGCGCGCCCTCCATGAACGCCGCCGATATGGCCTCGCTCCTGATCAGCGGATCGTCGGCCTCGTGTTGCAGCGGCCGTTGATCGATCGTGGCCCGACTCTTGATGGAGACCAGCCTCTTGTCGATGCGCGCGACCACGTCGTCCTCACCGTCGATGGATTCTTCCCAGCTCGACGGCTCTCCCGATCGAGCGCCGATGTCCGCCGGCCGGAGTGCGCGCTACGCCCTGGCGCCGACCGCCGCGGCCGCGGCCGCGCTCCTGGCTCACATGCTCATCCCCAATCAACAGACCGCGCTGCCGACCCGGTTGTACCCCAAGCTTTTGATCATCCTCATGGGGTCGGCGCTCGTCGTGGCGCTCGTCCAGTGGGCCTGGCGCCGGTCGCGCCCGTGGGTCGCGCATCACGCGCCTCTCATGGCCGGCGCGATCGCCCTGGTTGGCACCTGGGATCTCCTCACGCTGAAGTTCGCCTGGTTTCCCTTGCCCTATTTTCCCGGCCCCGACATGGTGCTCCAGGGAGTGCTTGACGACCGCGTCTTGTTGTTGGAAAGCGCGTACCACTCATTGACCCTGTTGCTCACGGGATACGGCATTGGCGTGGCGGCGGGGCTCGCGAGCGGGATCCTGATCGGCTGGTTTCAGAGCCTGCGTTACTGGGCGACCCCCGTCATGAAGGTCATCGGCCCAATCCCCGCGACCGCCTACATCCCCCTGGTCATGGCGCTCTTCACCAGCTCGTTTCTCTCGGGGGCCGCGCTCATCGCCATGGCCGTCTGGTTTCCGATGACCATGCTGACCAGCTCGGGGATTCTCAGCGTCCCAGTCGCATACCTCGACGTCGCCCGGACCCTGGGCGCGGGGAAGAGATTCCTGATCTTTCGGGTCGCCGTCCCGGCGGCCATGCCGAGCATCTTCCTGGGCCTGTTCATGGGCCTCTGCGCGGCCTTCTTGACCCTGATCGCGGCCGAAACCGTGGGCGTTAAATCGGGCCTGGGTTGGTATCTTAAGTGGCAGCAAGGCTACGTGGAATACGCCAAGGTCTACGGGGCTCTCTTGATCATGGCCACATTCTTTTCAGGGCTCATGACGCTCTTGTTCAAACTCCGCGATTGGGCTTTGGGATGGCAAAAGGGTCTGATCCGGTGGTGATCCATCAGCGCGCCGACGACAACCCTGATCGCGATCCACCTGAAGCACTCGGCTCGGCCCCGGCGACCCCTGCGCTTGGCTCGTCGCTCGACATCGAGAACGTCGGCAAATCATTCCGCGCGGCCAACGGCACGGTCATGCAGGCCCTGAGCGGTTTTTCGCTCGCGGTCGAGGCCGGCGAGATGGTTTCACTGGTCGGGCCGAGCGGGTGCGGCAAATCGACGCTCCTCCGCTTGATCGCCGGCCTGGACAGCCCCACCTCGGGCGAGCTGCGAATTGGCGCCGAGCTGATCGCCGGCCCCAGCGCCGATCGCGGTCTGATTTTCCAGCAGCCCAATCTCTTCCCATGGCTCTCCGTAAGGCGCAATATCCAGGCCGGGCTGGTCGCTCGAGGGGTGCTCGCGGAATGTCGCCAGGACACCGAGCATTTCCTGCGGCTGGTCGGCCTGGAGGCGTTCGCCGATCGCTATCCGCACGAGCTCTCTGGGGGAATGGCCCAGCGCGCGGCGCTTGCCCGAGCCCTGGTCAACCACCCCAGGATCCTGCTTCTGGACGAGCCTTTGGGGGCTCTCGACCAGTTCACCCGGATGAAGATGCAAGACGAAGTGCTTCGATTGTGGCTGGCGCGAAGAACGACGATGGTCCTGGTCACGCATGATGTCGACGAAGCCATTTATATGAGCGACCGGATCGTCCTTTTGACTCCCGGCCCGGGGCGCGTCGAGCGGATGATCGACGTCGGCCTGGAGCGCCCGCGCTACCGCAACAGCCCGCGATTCCTGGAGCTTCGCACCCGGATTCTCGAGATGCTTCATTTCACCGGAGGAGGCGCTCCCGAACCGACCACGCGGTAGGCAACCGACCCGCGGCTGATCGAGCCCCGGTTCGTCTCCCTTTCGAGCCGCACTCGCTGGGGTCAGCGCTCGATTCCGGGCGCAGCCGTCCCCAGCAACGAGGCCGGGTTCACCGTGAAATAGGCCGCCAGAGCGGCGATGTGCGCGCGGGTTGGTTCGCGTTTGCCGGCGAGCACCAGCGACAGCACCGTCTTGCTGATCCCCGTCCCGCGGACCACGTCCGCTTGCCTGACCCGCTTCTCTTCCATCAGCGATCGGATCATCTCGGCGTCGCTCAGGTGGGATGTCTCGACGTGCTCGTCCTCGTATTTCTCGACGAGGTCGCCGAGCACCTCGAGATAATCGGATTCGGGCTCGGAGAGATCGTCGCGAACGGCCAACTCGTCGAGAATCCGCGAGGCCGTCTCGAGATCCGCGTCCGAACGGATTGGCCGGAGCGGAAACCGCTTGATCAGAGCCCAATAGGCCAGATCTCGAGCCTTGCTTGTCGACAACCTTCTCGCCGCGCCTGATTTGAGTCCCCATCGCATCGCCTCCAGGTCGTGTTCTCAGTCGCCGTTCCAGCGCGCCTTGTCAGAGTCGGTATGGGTCGGAATAGCCCGGATCTAGACCCTGAGCCGATTGTCGTGGATCACAGTGATGAGTCTCTATTCGTTGTTCTTGTCTTTGAAATAACATGCACGAGCCCTCGCTCCTCCCACATCGCAGAATCATGGTTTTCAACTTGAAAACAGTCCAGCGTTCCCGTCGGGATTCCTCCGGATCATTCCAGGGGACCAGTTCGCGGGACTCGCTCAGGGACCAGTTCGCGGGACTCGCTCATATCGGTCATTCTTCAGATCGCATCACCCCATCACCCCTCTCTCGCGAAACTTGCCCTTCCTGAATCCGGGGCGATGTGTTATCGAAACGGCCGCACGGGGTTTCACGCTCGGGGTCGAGGGTCGTTATGCGCCCCTTGCCGAGTCGAGGCCGCCATTCTTTCTTTGTCTCAGCGCGCACGGCCGTGGGCCTGGCGGGCTGGGACGTACGGCCTTCCGTCGACTGGGGCCGTTCCCAAGGAGGGGAGCGAATCCATGGGCCGGCGATTCTTGATCATGATCAGTGCGTTCCTGGTCGCCTCGATCACGGGGGCGAGCCTGCGCGCCCAAGATGAGCCCAAGGTCGAGCCCGACCTGGGAGTCCCGACGATCTCGGGCGCGACCGAGATCGCCCCGGCCGAGCTCGGCGAGGCGCCCAGGGCGCCCAGAAGGCGCAAAACCGACCCCGCGACCGCGCCAAAGCCCGAGTGGGACGCGAAAAGCGCCGTCATGGGCGGGCTCGACGACGCCAAGAAACCGTCCCAGCCTCACTCCGACCCCGCCATTCATCAGGCTGTCGCGAGCGCCCCGGGCGACCCCCCGGCCACTCCCGAACCAGCCCAGGGCGCCGACGCCTCCAGGCTCGCCGTCGATCGGCTCCCCCTAGGCAAGCAATCGGTCGCCGTCACCGTCGACGTTCAGGCCCCGGCCAGCATGAACCTCAATCAAGAAGGAACCCTGCGGCTCCTGGTCAAGAACACCGGCTCGTCCGACGCCATGAACGTCACCGTCTGCGACGAGCTCCCCGAGGGCCTGGTCTACGTCTCGAGCACGCCCGAGGCCCGGGTCGTCGGCGGCAGCCTGCTCACCTGGCGGGTGAACAACCTCCCCGCCGGCTCCGACCGCCTGATTACCGTCAAGGTCAAGCCCACCCGGTCGGGCCCGTTCGAGCATGGCGCGACCGTCACGTTCCTGACCGGCGGCAAGGCCCGCACCCGCGTCCTCGAACCCAAGCTCAAGGTCGACCTGGTGGCGAACCCCACGGTCGGCAAGGTGCTCAAGGGGCAATCGGTCACGTTCCAGGTCGTCGTCACCAACACCGGCGACGGACCGGCCCGCGACGTCACCATCCAGGCCAAATTGAGCCCAGGCCTCAAACACGACTCGGGCGAGACCGGCGACGACCGGGCGCTCTTCGAGCTCACACTCCCCGAGCTCGCCGCCGGCCAGCATGAAAAACTCGACGCCCTGGTCGCCGATGCCATCCTGGGGGGCGAGCAATCGTGCATCGTGGTCGCGCGGAGCGGCGACGTCGTCTTTAATAAAGACGAAGCCGAGGTC